>CAZRLR010000342.1:0-5080 GCA_964600395.1 uncultured Conexibacter sp. | reverse complement strand
TCGTCACCCACGGCCACGAGGACCACCTCGGCGCCCTGCCGTGGATCCTGCGCGACCTCAAGACGCAGGACATCCCGATCTACGGCGGCCCGCTGACGATGGCGATGGCCCGCTCCAAGCTCGACGAGCACCGCCTCCGGGACGTCGAGTGCATCGACACGAAGGACGGCGACCGCTACGACCTGGGCCCGTTCGAGCTCGAGATGGTCCACATGACCCACTCGATCCCGGACGCCAGCGCCGTCGTGCTGCGCACGAAGGGCGGGAACCTCGTCTTCACCGGCGACTACAAGTTCGACCAGACCCCCGTCGACGGCAACCCCGCCGACATCGCGCGCCTGGCGGAGATCGGCAAGGAGGGCGTCCTGCTGCTGTGCGGCGACTCCACGAACGTCGACCGCGCCGGCTGGTCCCTCAGCGAATCCGTCGCCGGCCCGCACCTGGAGGACGTCTTCGGCCGTTGCGAGGGCCGCATCATCGTCACGTGCTTCGCGTCGAACATCCACCGCGTGCAGCAGGTCGTCGACGCCGCGGAGAAGCACGGCCGCAAGGTCGCGCTCATCGGTCGCTCGATGAAGAAGAACTCGAACATCGGCAAGACGCTCGGCCACATCAAGCTGCCGCAGGGCATCCAGGTGCAGCCGCGGGAGATGGACTCCTTCCCGGACAAGAAGCTCGTCGTCATCTCGACGGGCTCCCAGGGCGAGCCGCTCAGCGCCCTGCGCCGGATGGCCTACAAGGACCACCACCAGGTGCAGCTGAAGAAGGGCGACACGATCGTCTTCTCCGCGACGCCGATCCCGGGCAACGAGCGCGCCGTCAACGAGACGGTCGACCGCCTGTACGAGATGGGCTGCAACGTCATCACGACGAAGGACGCCCCGATCCACGCGTCCGGCCACGGCTACCAGGAGGAGGTCAAGCTCATGCTCAACCTCACCCGGCCGAAGTACGTCATGCCGTTTCACGGCGACCACAAGCGCATCCAGATGCACGCCGACCTCGCCGAGGCCGTCGGGATCCCGGCCGCGAACATCTTCAAGGGCGAGAACGGCAAGCCCCTGCAGATCGACGCCAAGGGCGCGCGCTTCGTCGAGAAGGTCCAGTCGGGCGTCATCTACGTCGACGGCGTGGACATCGGCGAGGAGGCCGACGCCGCGCTGCGCGACCGCCGGATGCTCTCGGCCGACGGCATCTTCGTCGTCGTCGCGACGATCAGCGAGCAGTCCGGCGAGTCCGTCGCCGACCCCGAGGTGATGTTCCGCGGCGTCCCGTACTCCGACGACGCCGAGAAGCTCATCGACCAGATCCGCGACGGGGTGGACGACTCGCTCGCCCGCGCCGCCAAGGACGGCGTGCACGACATCGACGCGCTGCAGTCGATCCTCCACGACGACCTCGCGAAGCTCGTCTACGACAAGATCCGCCGCCGCCCGATGGTCCTGCCGGTCGTCGTCGAAGTCTGAGGCAGGTCAGCTGACCGTCGCCGGCTCCGTCGTGGAGCCGGCGGTGACCAGGCGGGGGAGGGTGACGACGAAGCGCGCGCCCACCCCGTCCAGCGGCGGGGCCAGGCGCACGTCCCCGCCGTGGCTCTCGGCCACGGCCTTGACGATCGCCAGGCCCAGGCCCGACGAGCCGCCCCCGTCGCCCGCCGCCCGGACGAAGCGCTCGAAGACCCGGTCGGCCAGCTCCTCCGGGACGCCGGGGCCGTCGTCCTCGACCGCGAGGACGACCTCGTCGTCGCCGGACCGCTGCACGCTCACCTCGACCCGCGTGCCCGCCGGCGTGAAGCGCAGCGCGTTCTCCATGAGGTTCAGCGCCAGGCGATGCAGGTCGTCCCGGGTGCCGTGGACGCAGACGCCCTCCTCGAGGTCCAGCGCGAAGGCGTGCTCGCCGGCGATCGACTGCAGCTCGCCCGCCGCGTCCCGCACGACGTCGGTGAGGTCGACCGTGGTCCGCGTCGCCTCGCGGCCAGAGTCCGCGCGGGCCAGGAGCAGGAGGTCGGCGACGAGGCGGCGCATCCGGCGCGAGGACCGCAGGGCGCTGCGGGCGGCGTCCCCCGCGTCGCCCTCCAGCACCTCGGACAGGAGCTCCAGGTTGGCCAGGACGCTCGTGAGCGGCGTGCGCAGCTCGTGGCTGGCGTCCGCGACGAACGCCCGCTGCCGGATGAGCATCGCGTTCGTCTCCGAGCGCGAGGACTCCAGCGCCTGGAGCATGTGGTCCAGCGTGCGGGCGAGCTCGGCGACCTCGTCCTCGGCGTCCGGGATCGGGACGCGGCTGTTGGGGTCGCGCGTGCGCGTGATCTCGCGAGTGGCGGCCGTCAGGTCGGCGATCGGCTTCATCGCGCGACGGGCGAGCATCAGCCCGCCGGCCAGGGCGACCGCCGTCCCCCCGAGGACACCGAAGAGCAGGAAGAAGCGCACGCGCCCGACGGTCGCCTGCAGGTCCGAGAGGCGGCGCGCGTACTGGATGTAGACGTGCCCGGCGCGGTCCCCGCGGAAGTCCAGGAGCTCGACGTACTTCGTCCGCACCCGCAGGCCGTTGTAGGTCGACGTGCCCGGCGTCGGCTGGTCGGAGAGCGGCGGCGCGCCCTTGGAGGTCTTGAGCGTCCGGAAGCTCTCGTCGAGGATCCGGATGTTCGCGTTGACGGGCGCGGCGATCTCGTCGAGGTCCGGCTGCACGCTGACCTTCTGGCGCGTGCGGTCCAGCGAGATGACGAGCTTCTCGGAGATGCTGTCGGCCGTCGCGACGAGCTGGTTGTTGAAGTCGCTGCGGATCCGGCGGACGGTGAGCTCCCCGACGACGACCGCGAAGACGGACAGGATCACGAACGTCAGCAGCGCGGAGATGCCGGCCAGGCGCCACCGGATCGGGTACCGCTCAAGCACGCAGGACGTACCCCGCGCCGCGGATCGTGTGCAGCAGGCGGGCCTCGCCGCCGGCTTCCAGCTTCCGTCGGAGGTTGCTCACGAAGACCTCGATCGTGTTCGTCGTCGCGAACGGGTCATACCCCCAGACCTCCTCGAGCAGGCGCTGGCGGGGGACGACGATGCGCTCGTTGCGCATGAGGTACTCCAGCAGCTCGAACTCGCGCTGGGTCAGCTCGACGTCGCGCCCGGCGCGCTTGACCTCGTGCGTGTCGGGGTTCAGCGACAGGTCGCCGACGACGACCGAAGCGCTGCCGCGGGGCGGGCGCCGGCGCAGGAGCGAGCGCATCCGCGCGAGCAGCTCCTGGCGTTCGAACGGCTTGACGAGGTAGTCGTCGGCGCCGGAGTCCAGCCCCTCGACGCGCGCCTCCAGGGCGTCCCGGGCGGTGAGCATGAGGATCGGGACGTCGTCCCCGGCGCGCAGGCGACGCGCCACCTCGATGCCGTCGATCTTCGGGAGGCCCAGGTCGAGGATGACGAGGTCCGGGACGTAGGACCCGGCGGTGTCCAGGGCCGCCTGCCCGTCCGCGGCGATCTTCACCTCGTAGCCCTCCAGGCGCAGGGAGCGCTGCAGCGCCTGCGCGATGTCGGCGTCGTCCTCGACGACGAGCACGCGGGCGGCACGGTCGGTATCCGTCATCCGCCCATCGTATTTGCCTGGCTCAAGGCCCGTTCAAGGGGATTTGCGGGCAATCCCGGCCCCTCGACGGCCCGGCCAAGCCCGGCCGCGCCCGGCAGGGTCTCGGCCCCCCACGTCGAACGAGGGAGGCGAAGCCCATGCCCGCTGCCCGCAAGCCGTCCTCGTCCACCCGCTCCGGCGCCAAGAAGCGCCCGCCCGCGCGCGCCCGCCGCTCCACGGCGACGTGGGCGCCGCGCCTGCCGGTGCTCGAGCAGCACCAGCTGGACCTCATCGGGCTGGCCTGCGTCGCGGCGGGGGTCTTCCTCGCCTTCCCGCTCTACCTGGGGTGGGACGGGGGGACGCTCGGCGGCGGACTCGTCGACGGCCTGGCCTGGCTCATCGGCGAGCTGCGCTACGCGGTGCCGGTCGCGACGGTCGCCAGCGGCGCGCTGCTCGTCCTCAAGCCCGTCCTGCCGACCCTGCGCCCGTTCAAGGCCGGCGGGCTGTGCCTCGCGGCCGCCCTGCTGCTCGGCCTGAGCGCCGGGACGCTGGGCCTCGGCCCGTCCGGCGCCCACGGCGACTTCTGGGTCCGCGCGACGTTCGAGGTCCGCGGCGGTATCGCCGGGGAGGCGCTCTTCTGGGTGACCTCGACGCTCGTCGGCATCATCGGCTCACACATCATCTGCCTCTTCCTCCTGCTCGCCGGGATCCTGCTCATCACGGGCGCCTCGATCGCCGGGGTCGTGAAGGCCACCGCCACCGTCGCGGTCGACGCCACCGGGGTCCTGCGCACCGCCGGCTCCCGCCGCGCCGAGGCCGACGACAAGGATGAGCACCCCGACGACGACGGCTGGAGCGCGGACCCGGGCGACGAGCCGTACGTCTCGCCGTTCGACGAGCCGACGACCGGGCGCAAGGCCCGCGCGAGGAAGGTCGCCCCGCCGGACGCCGCGGACGTCGACGTCATCATCCGGCCGGCCGAGCACGCCCACCGCCTCGACGGCGCGCTGCGCTACCCCGACCTCTTCGGCGAGCCCGTGCCCGCGGCGTCCACGCCCGCCGCCCGCGCCCGGCGCACCCCCGACGAGGAGCCGGCGATCGAGCCGACGGTCAGCATCGACGCGCTCGAGGACGTCGAGCTCGAGGACGAGGTCGACCTGCCCGCGCCCGTCCCGGCGCCCGCCGCCAAGCTCCGCAAGCCCGCGCCCGTCGACGAGGGCGACGACGAGGACGAGACGTCCGTCATCCCGGTCGGCGAGCAGGCCCGCCTGGACCTCGACGAGGGCGTGGAGTGGATGCGCCCCGGCGCCGGCCTCCTGACGCGCACCGCCGCGGACCTGCAGAAGCCCGACCTGCGCGGGCAGGAGGACACCGCCCGGCGCCTCATCGAGGCGCTCGCGCACTTCAAGGTCGAGGCGAAGGTCATCGGCGCCGTCTCCGGGCCGCACATCACCCGCTACGAGCTGAAGCTCGCGCCCGGCATCAAGATGTCGAAGGTCGCGCAGATGAAGGACGACCTGGCCTACGCGCTGGC
>CAZRLR010000341.1:0-5095 GCA_964600395.1 uncultured Conexibacter sp. | reverse complement strand
GACCTACGGCTGCGCGACCCCGCGGCCCGCGTTGAACGCGTCGATGAGCAGGCGGCACTGGCTCACGCCACTCGTCTGCTTCGAGTTCAGCACGAGGGCGACCTCGTAGCCCTGGCTGCCGGCCAGGACGCACGAGTGCGTCTCGCGGTTGCCGCCGAAGAAGCCGTCGCCCGCGTGCCAGAAGAGGCCGTCGGTGCCGGCGATACCCCCGTTCGAACTCGGGTCCCAGCCGAGCTTGCGGTCGAACATCTCCGTGCGGACCGAGGCCGGCAGGATGGCGTTCGTGGCGCGCATCGTGCTCATCAGGCGGGCCAGGTCGCCCGCCGACAGGTGCAGGCCGGCGTGCCCGCCGCAGTGCTGGCGGTCGGCGCCGTCGCGCTCGACGAGCTTGCCGGTGCCGGCGGTGTTCGCGACGTCGTACGCCAGCGCGGCGGTCGCGTCGTCGTTCTCCCAGCACGTCACGGGTGCGATCCCCGCCGGCTGGAAGAGGCGCTTGTTGAGGTACAGGAGCGTGCGCGCCGCGTAGTCCGTCTTCGTCGGCGCGAACGCCGAGGGGCCACCGATCGCCTTCGTGTACAGCTGGGCGATGAGCACGCGGATGAGGGCGTAGTTCGCGTTCTTGTACTGGCGCGCGGCCGGCGTGGCCCCGTAGGCCGTCAGGTACTTCACGCCGTCCCACGAGTTGCCCGCCTGGGCGAGCTGCGTGGGGGACATCGACTGCAGCGCCTGGTTGACGCCGGAGGTGTGAAGGATGAGGTGCGCGAACGTGATCGGGGTCTTGCTGTCGGCGCGGAACCCGCCCTGCTTGACCCACGACGCCGGCAGGTAGCCGCCGATCGGGGTGTCGACGTCGATGCCGCGCTCGAAGAGGATCCGCTGCAGCGCGATCGCCGTGACCGGCTTGGTGACGGACATGACCTCGATGCGCGTGTCGGCGCCGAAGAAGCGCCGGCCGTCGACGGTGCGGCGGGCCACGCCGATGCCACCGGAGCCGCCGGCGACGGGCTGGCCGTGGTGGGTGACCGCGTAGCCGGCACCGACGACGCGGAAGCTCAGGCGGCTGCGCAGCTGGTGCACGAGCGCGGCGACGTCGAACGGCGCCTCCGCGGCCAGCGGCGCGTCCACCGGCGCGGGGGCCGGACCGGGGACCGGGGCGGGCGCCGGATCCGGCACAGGCGCGGGATCGGGCGCCGGCGCCGGAGCGGGGGCCGGCGCCGGCGGACCGCCGGGCTGCGTGGAGGACGGCGGGCTGCCGCCCTGGTCGTCGGGCAGCTGGGCCCCGGCCACGCCCGGCGCAGCAAGCAGGGCGAGGGCGGTCAGGGCGGTGGCGAGGGCGGGACGTGAGCGCATCGAAGGACCTTTCGGAGGAGGGGGTGACCTCCCCTCAACGCCGGTCCCGCCCGCGAATTACGTCACTCCGCCGCGGCGACCGCGTCCTGCCGGACCGGGACGTCGGCGCGGCCGGGCAGCACCTCGCGCCACGTCGCGTTCTGCTCGCGCGTCACGCCGCCCGGCTTCGTCGCCCGCACCTGGTAGATCGAGGTGAAGCCGTTCTCGAAGCCGTTGCGCGCGGCGCGCAGGTAGATCCGCCAGACCCGGGCACGCTCGGCGCCGCAGATCGCGACGGCCTGGTCGTAGTGCTCCTCGAAGCGGGCGATCCAGTGGCGCAGGGTCTGTGCGTAGTCGGCGCCGAAGCCCTCGATGTGGTCGGTGACGAAGCCCGCACGCTCGAGCGCGAGCTCGATGCGCGAGAGCGGCAGCGTCTCGCCGTCGGGGAAGACGTAGCGCTCGGAGAAGGCGCCGGGTTTCGTGAACTCGCCGCGCTGCAGCTGCGCGATGCCGTGGTTGAGCAGCAGCCCGCCGGGCCGGAGCATGCGGTGCAGCACCCGCGCGTAGTCGTCGATCTGGTTCTCGCCGACGTGCTCGACCATCCCGATCGACGAGATCGCGTCGAAGGGCTCGTCGGCGAGCTCGCGGTAGTCGGCCAGGCGGATCTCGATCTGGTCCTGCAGGCCGGCCTCGCGGACCCGCTCGCGCGCGAGCTCGGCCTGCTCCCTGGCCAGCGTGATGCCGACGACCCGCGCGCCGTACCGCTGGGCGGCGTGGATCGCGAAGGCGCCCCAGCCGCAGCCCACGTCGAGCAGCCGGTCGCCGGGCTGCAGCGCGAGCTTCGTCGCGACGAGGTCGAGCTTCGTGTCCTGCGCCTCCTCCAGCGTCGTGGCGCCGCGCGAGAAGATCGCGCAGCTGTAGACCATCTTCGGGTCCAGGAAGAGCTTGAAGAAGTCGTTGCCCGCGTCGTAGTGGTAGGCGATCGCGCTGCGGTCGCGCAGCAGCGAGTGCAGCGCGCCCTGCTGGCGCAGCTCGATCGACGGGATCGCGGGCGGCTTCGTCAGCCCGGCACCGCGGAGGATCGCCGCCCCTAGGCGGGCCTTGGCCGCGGTGTCCAGCGGCGGGACGTCCCACCCCGTCACGACCTCCAGGGCGGCGTCCATGTCGTCCACGTCGATCTGCCCGGCGACGTAGGCCCGGCCGATGCCCAGCTCACCCGGGCTGCGCAGGATGTGGGCGAGCGCCTCGGGGGAGCGCAGGCTGAAGGTCGGGGCGTCCGGCGTGGTGGCGTCCACGCGGGTGCCGTCCCACAGCGCGACGGCGAAGGGCCGCTCGGGGAAGGCCTCCGTGAGGGCTTGGCGCAGCGGGGCGGTGGTCGCGAACATCGGGCTCCTGGGTGGATGGTGGGTGGGGTGGGGGGGTCGGCTGCGGCCCCCGGGTCCCGCACGCCCGGCGGCCGCTGCGTCCATTCAAGGCCAGGCGGCCGGGCCGGTCAACCCCGCCGGCCGCCCCGGCCGGCGGCCAGGTCGCGCAGCCACGCGGCCTGCACCCCCGCCGCGACCCGCAGGTCGCGGCGGACGGCGGCGGGGCTGCGCCCGGACACCAGGGCGACCGGCGGGACGGCGACCGCGGCGACGGCGACGGGGGTCATCCGCGCTCTCCGGCCGAGGCGTACGCCGCCCGCCACGCCTCGCGGAAGCGCGCGAGCCAGGCCCGCAGCTCCGGGACGAGGCCACTCAGGGCGATGCCCAGGCCCGTGACGGCGACGACGATCGACACGACGAGGGCGGGGTGGAAGCCGTCCAGCTGCGCCTCGGCCGAGCCCGCCGCGTAGGCCGAGGCCTCCGTGCCCGCGTCCATCGCCGCGGTCGCGATCGCCAGCGCGACCGCGCCGCCGAACTGCAGCGAGGTGAACAGCAGGCCGGACGCGAGCCCCTGCTCCTCGTCCGCGATGCCCTTCGTCGCCGCCATGTTCAGCGGGCCGAAGGTGAGCATGAAGCCCAGGCCGCCGAAGAGCATCGTCGGCAGGATGCCCGTCGCGTACGACGCGTCCGCCGTCAGGCCCTGCGCGAAGGCGTAGGCCACGACGAAGGCGACCATGCCCGCGGCGATGACGCGCTCGGCGCCGAAGCGGTTGACGAGCGTGCCCGACCGCGGTGACCCGAAGGCGACGAGCAGGCCGGCGGGCAGGAAGGCCGCCGCCATCTCGAAGGCCGACCAGCCGCGCAGCTGCTGCATATAGAGCGTGCCGACGAACTGGAAGGCGATCCACGCGCCGAAGACGGTCATCGCGATGAGGTTGGCCCGGCGCAGCGGCGCCGAGCGCAGGATGCCCAGGCGCACGAGCGGATGGGCGCTGCGCTGCTCGACCGCGACGAACAGCGAGACGAGCGCGGCGACCCCGGCGAGCGAGGCGAGCGTCCGGACGGAGGTCCAGCCGGCGTTCGGCGCCTCGACGATCGTGAAGACCGCCAGGAGCATCGTCGCCGTGACGAGCGTCGCGCCCGGCAGGTCGAAGGTCCGCCCGTCGCGCTCGGGGACCCCGTGGTCGGGAACGTAGCGGACGGCCAGGGCGATGAGGCCCGCGGTGAGGATCACCGGGACGATGAACGTGAAGCGCCAGCCGAGCTCGGTCAGGACGCCGCCGAAGACGAGGCCGCTGGAGAAGCCGGTCGCGCCGGTCGCCGCGTAGATCGCCAGCGCACGGTTGCGGGCCGGGCCCTCGCCGAACGTCGTCGTGACGATCGACAGGGCCGCGGGCGCCGTGAACGCCGCGGCGATCCCCTTGAGGAAGCGCGTGGCGATGAGCAGGGTGCCGTCGCTCACGAGGCCGCCCAGGAGCGACGCGGTCGCGAAGAGCACGAGCGCCGCGAGGAAGACGCGCCGGCGTCCGAGCAGGTCGGCGGCCCGGCCGCCGAGGAGCAGGAAGCCGCCGTAGCCGAGGACGTAGCCGGAGACGATCCACTGCAGGCTCGTGGTCGACAGGTGCAGGTCGGCGTCGATGGAGGGCAGGGCGACGCCGACCATGGAGACGTCGAGCCCGTCGAGGAAGACGGCGCCGCAGACGACGAGCAGCAGGGCCCAGGCCCGCCGGTCGAAGCGCTCGTCGGTGATGTGGGTGGAGTGCATGCGGAGGACTATACATGCATGTGCATTCAATGTCACTGCATTCATTGATCACGCATGGACCGCGCTGGAATGCGCTAGCGTGTAGGGCCATGAGCACCACCGGGTCACCTCTTGTCGGCGAATGGCGCGAGCTGATGGCCCGCCACGCCCGCGTGACCGAGGCCCTCGAGCGCGAGCTGCAGCGCAACCACGGGCTGTCGGTCACGGAGTTCGAGGCCCTCCAGCGCCTGGCCGAGAGCCACGAGGAGGGCTGCCGGCTGCAGAAGCTCGTCGACGACGTGCACATGAGCCAGAGCGCCCTGTCGCGCCTGGTCAGCCGCCTCACCGACGAGGGGCTCGTCGAGCGCCGTCACTGCTCGGAGGACCGGCGCGGCGTCTACGCGAGCCTCACCGACGCCGGGCGCAAGCGCCTGGCCGAGGCGCAGCCCACGCAGGTCGACGTCCTCTCCCGGACGCTCTAGCCGCGGCAGCGGCGTCAGCCGCCCTCGCGGGCCCGGCGCTCCTCCTCCTGGCGCAGCTCGATGCGCCGGATCTTGCCCGTGAGCGTCTTGGGCAGCTCGGTCGCGAACTCGATGACGCGCGGGTAGGCGTAGGCGCTCAGGCGGTCGCGGACGAAGCCCTGGATCTCCTTCGCCAG
>CAZRLR010000340.1:0-5142 GCA_964600395.1 uncultured Conexibacter sp. | reverse complement strand
GGCTTCCTCGGCCCCAACGGCGCCGGGAAGACCACGACGGTGCGGATGCTCGTGACGCTGCTGCGCCCGACCGGGGGCTACGCGCGCGTCGCCGGGCACGACGTGGCGACCGAGCCGCAGGAGGTCCGCCGCAAGATCGGCGTCGCCCTCCAGGAGGCCGCGCTCGACGGCCTCATGACCGGCCGCGAGCTGATGGAGCTGCAGGCGACCCTGCACGGCATCCATCCGCGGGGCGTGGCCGGCCGGGCGCAGGACCTCATCGGCCGCGTCGGCCTCAGCGACGCGCAGGAGCGCCGCGTGCAGACCTACTCGGGCGGCATGCGCCGCCGGCTGGACCTCGCGATGGCGCTCATCCACGCCCCGCAGGTCCTCTTCCTCGACGAGCCCACCACGGGCCTTGACCCGACGAGCCGCGCGACGCTGTGGGAGGAGGTCCGCCGCCTGAAGGCCGACGGCACGACCGTCTTCCTCACGACGCAGTACCTCGAGGAGGCCGACCAGCTCGCCGACCGCGTCGGCATCATCGCCAACGGCCGGATCGTGGCCGAGGGGACCCCCGCCGCGCTGAAGGCGCAGGTCGGGCTGCCGCACCTGGACCTGAGCTTCGACGGCGAGGTCGACCTGCCGCGCGCCCGGGAGGTCCTCCAAGGCCTCGGCGAGCTGCGCGAGGACACCCCGTCCGGGGCTGACCTGTCGCTCGGCGTCGCCGACGGCTCGAGCGCCATCGCGCGGGTCGTCCGCGCGTTGGACGACGCCGGGATCACCGTCGGCCGCGTCGAGCTCGTGGAGCCGACGCTCGACGACGTCTTCGCCGCGCGCACCGGCAGCCACCTCGAAGGCGCGGGTGCCCCCGCCGCATGACCGGGTCGGCCTTCCGCCTGCGCGTCGTCGTCGCCCTCGCCCGGCGGGCGCTGCGCAACGCGCTGCGCCGGCCGCAGTTCCTCGCCCCGCTCGTGCTCTTCCCGTCCATGTTCCTCGCGGTCAACGTCGGCGGCCTGGCCCGCACGACCGCGCTGCCGGGCTTTCCGAAGGTCGACGGTTTCCTCGACTTCCAGCTCGCCGGCGCGATGACGCAGTCCCTGCTGCTCGGCGGCGTGGCCACGGGCATCGCGACGGCGCTGGAGATCGAGGGCGGCTTCTTCGACCGCCTTGTCGCCTCCCCCATCCCGCGCACGTCGATCGTCCTCGGGCGCCTCGTCGCCACGGGCGCCACGGCGATCGCGCAGGTGACGTACTTCCTGCTCATCGGCTTCCTCTTCGGCGCGAGCGTCAAGGGCGGCGTCCCCGGCGTCCTGGTCGTCTACCTCATCGCCACCGTCGCCGGCGTGGGCTTCGGCGCGATCGGCCAGGCGATCGCGCTGCGGGCGCAGAGCGCCTCGTCGGTCCAGGGCATCTTCCCGCTCGTCCTCGTCGTCCTCTTCGCCTCCAGCGCCTTCTTCCCCAAGGCGCTGCTGTCCAGCCCCGCCGACACGGTCGCGAAGTACAACCCGCTGAGCTACATCGCCGACGGCATCCGGACGCCGATCATCGACGACGTCGGCTCCACGGCGACGCTCGAGGGGCTGGCCGCGGCGGTCCTCGTCGTCCTCGTCGCGGGCACCGTCGCCCTGCTGGCGCTGCGCGGAAGGCTGCGGGACGCATGAGCCACAGCCTGACCGTCGTCCGGGCGCTCGTGCGCCGGGCGCTGAACGAGATCCTCCGGGTCCCCGGCGCCGCGATCCCCGGTGTCCTGGCGCCGACGATCTTCATGCTCGGGCTCTCGAGCGTCTTCGGCAAGGCGTCCTCCCTGCCGGGCTTCACCGCGGACGACTTCCGCACCTTCATCGTCCCCGTCGGCCTCCTGCAGGGGGCGGGCTTCACGGGCGCCGCGACCGGCGTCAACCTCGCGCGGGACATCGAGCAGGGGTGGTTCGACCGCATGGTCCTGTGCCCCGCGCCGCGCGCGACGCTGCTGACCGGCATCGTCGCCAGCGCCGGCCTGCGCGCGCTGCTGCCCGGGAGCTTCCTGCTGCTCGTCGCGTTCTCGCTCG
The DNA here is from genome assembly GCA_964600395.1 of uncultured Conexibacter sp. Taxonomy (GTDB): domain Bacteria; phylum Actinomycetota; class Thermoleophilia; order Solirubrobacterales; family Solirubrobacteraceae; genus Paraconexibacter. Next base: position 3,112 of record CAZRLR010000340.1, on the reverse strand, counting down.
GCGTCGACGTGCCGTCGCTGCTCGGGCTCCTGCTCGCCGTCGGGTTCGTCATGGGCCTGGCCTGCGCGATGGCCTGCTTCAGCGTCATCATCGCGCTGCGTTTCCGCACCCAGCAGGCCGCCCCGCTCATGCAGATCGCGAGCTTCATCGGCGTGCTCTTCACGACCTCCTACGCGCCCGAGGCGCTGCTGCAGCCCTGGCTGCGGACCGTCTCGAAGATCAACCCGGTGACCCACATCCTCGAGGGCGTGCGCCAGGGCTTCGTCGGGGACGTCAGCTGGGCGCAGACCTGGCCGGCCCTCGTCGCGGTCCTCGGGCTGATCACCTTCTTCGGCGCGCTCGCCGCCCGCGGCCTGCGCCGCTACGGCATCTGACGCGGCGCCGTCAGCGCTCGGGCGGCGCTTCGATCCGCAGGATGAGCTTTGCCGTCTTCGGCGCGTCCGGCAGCGTGTCGACGCAGCTGGCCCGCACGCAGCCCGCCCGGGTCGCCTCGGCGGCGAACTGCACGACCGGCGGCTTGCCGACCGAGCTCTGGCTGAAGCGCAGCACGAGGCTCTTGCTGCTCGTCCGCGAGACGGCCGCGGTGCCGACCTTCTTCGGCAGCGCGTTGACCTGCTCGGCCAGGACGGTGCCGCGGAATGTCTTGCCCTTCGCGTCGGCGGTCGCGCAGACGAGGTAGTCGGGCGGCAGGACGCCGGGCGTCGTCGAGGTGTAGACCCGCAGGCAGACCGAGCCGGGCGGCCCGTCCTTGACGACGAGGTCCTTGACGGCCAGCGCGTCGGCGAAGCTGAAGCCCGCGCGCAGGCGTCCGTCGCTGCCGCGCTGCAGCGAGATGCGCGTGAGGTCCGGGGCGTCGGCGGCGGCCCCGCCGGCCTTCTCGGACGCGACGACGGCGCTGCCGGTCGCCCCGATCGCCGCGGCACCGGCCATCGCGGTCGCGGCGAGGGCCACGGCGCCGGCCGCGGCGGCACGACCGCGGGTCACGCGCGCGGCGCGGCGCGCGTCCGGTCCGGTTCGCGGGTCAGGCAGCACGGCTCCATCATGACGCGTGCGCGCTCGCCGGTGGCCGCTGCAAGGGTGCGTGCGTCGGCCAGCGCACCGGCCGCCCGCGCCCTCAGCGACCCTCGTAGGTCGCCTTGCCCGGCCCGACGTCGAGGAACGACCGCACCGCGTTCTTCAGGTCCTGGGAGGCGAACAGCGGCCCGGAGACCTCGCCGACGATCGCGTCCGCCGCCCGCGTCCCGGCGTTGAGCTGCTCGCGGATGATGCGCTTCGTCGCGCCGTGCGCGAGCGTCGGCCCGTGGGCGATCTTCAGCGCGAACGCCTGCGCGGCCTCGGCGAAGCCCTCGTCCGGGAGGACGCGGTTGACGACGTTCCACTGCTCGAGCGTCTGGGCCTTGTAGAGCTCGCCGGTGTAGACGAGCTCACGGGCGCGGGCGGGGCCGGCGCGCTCGGCCAGGCGCTGCGGGCCGCCCATCGACGGCGTGAGCCCGACGACGATCTCGACAAGGCCGAACTTCGCGGACTCGGCGGCGAGCAGCAGGTCGCAGGCGAGGCTGAGCTCGAACGCCGCCGTCAGGCAGAGGGCGTGCGCGGCGAAGACCGTCGGGAACGGGAAGTCCTCGACGGTGTGGATGAGCATGAGCAGGTCGTCCCAGAGCTTGGCGCCCTGCTCGGGGGTCAGGCCGTCGAAGAGGTGGACGTCCACCCCGCCGGACACGGCGCGCCCCTCGGCGCGGATGAGCAGCCCGCGCGGGTGGTCGGCGGCGACGCGGTGGATCGCCTCCGAGAGGCTGTCGATGAGCGCCTGGTCGAACAGGTTCAGCGGCTGGGCGCTGAGCGTGATGACGGCCAGCGGGCCGTCCATGGTCAGCGTGACGGGCGGGTTGGTCATGCGGTGAGCTCCTCGGCGACGGCCTTGATGTCGTCCATGTCCCCCGGGGTCGGGGTCCACGGCAGGCGCAGGCTGTCGCGCGCCGGGTCGTCCCGGTAGCGGGGGATGACGTGGATGTGCAGGTGAAAGACGGTCTGCCAGGCGTCCGCGCCGCAGGCGTTCAGGAGGTTGACGCCGTCGGCGCCGAGCTTGTCCTTCATCCGCTGCGCCAGGCGCTGAGCGGAGAGGATCGTCGCCTGCAGGTCCTCCGGGCCGATGGCCAGCAGGTCGCGGGAGTGGGCCTTGGGGATGACGAGCGCGTGGCCGCGGGTGCCCGGGTTGATGTCCATGAACGCGAGCGTCCGGTCGTCCTCGTCCAGGACGAAGGCGGGCAGCTCGCGTGCGACGATCCTGCAGAAGATGCAGTCGCCGTCGGCAGGGTGGACGGTGTCTCCCGGGGCCATGGGCCGCAGGCTATACGGCGCGTGCTCCGCTAGCCTCGGGACCGTGTCAGCGCCTGCGCCCGCCCTGCCCGCTCCGGACCCGCAGCTCATCGAGGACTGCGTCCGCCACCTGGCGGCGATGGACCGCCCGTCGGCGTCCCCCGGCGAGCGCGAGGCGGCGTTCTGGATCGCCGCGGCGCTCCGCGAGGAGGGCGCGACGGTCCGGGTCGAGCGCGAGCGCGCGCACGGCGGCTACTGGTGGCCGCTCGGCGTGCCCGCGGCGCTCGCGGGCCTCGCCTCCTGGCGCGGCGGCCGGGTCGCCGCCCTCGCGGCGGGCGTGTTCGGCGCCGCCGCCATCGCCGACGACATCTCCGGCGGCCGGCAGTGGTTCCGCCGGACCTTCCTGCCCCAGCGCGACACCCACAACGTCGTGGCGACGGTCGGGGACGCGGACGCGCCCCACACGATCCTGCTCATCGCCCACCACGACGCCGCCCACTGGTCGCTCCTCTTCCACCCCGGGGTCGGGCCGTTCGTCGGCGAGCGCTTCCCGCAGCTGCTCGAGCTCTCGGACGACACGCCGCCGCTCATGTTCCCCGTCGTCGGCGGCCCGCTGCTCGTCGCGCTCGGCGCGCTGACCGGACGCCGGCGGATCCGCCGCCTCGGGACGTTCCTCAGCCTCGGGACCGCGGCCGCGATGACCGAGATCGGCTCACGCTCGACGGTCGCGGGCGCCAACGACAACCTCACCGGCGTGGCGACGCTCCTGGCGCGGGCGCGGATGCTCAAGGAGCAG
>CAZRLR010000339.1:0-5162 GCA_964600395.1 uncultured Conexibacter sp. | reverse complement strand
CGGCGGCCACGACGTCGTGGGACGTCACGCCCGCGGGCGTGTCGATGAGGAGCACCCGGTCCATCGGGCGTCGTGTCAACTCCCGATCGGCAGGTTCTGCGCGGTGGCGGGCGCGGCGTCACCGAGCTGCAGGCGCACCTGCTCGCGCAGGAAGGCGACGAGCTCGTCCTCGCCCATCGTCGTCGTGAAGCCCGCGGCCTGCCGGTGCCCGCCGCCGCCGGCGGCGCGGGCGATGGCCGAGACGTCGACCTCTCCGTCCGTCGCGCGCAGCGAGAGCTTCTTGCGGCGGACGCCGTCGCCGTCGCCGTTGTCGGCCAGCAGCTCGCGGGCGACCGCGGCGACCTTCGTGCCGCGCACCGAACGCAGATGGTCGATGAGTCCCTCGGAGTAGCTCTCCTCCGCGTCGGCCCGGGCGAAGTCCTCGCGGTGCAGGATCGTGAAGGTCAGGCGCCCCGCGTCGTAGCGGCGCAGGTTCGCCAGGCCGAGCGCCAGCAGCTCGAGCTTGCTGTAGGGCATCTCCTCGTACAGCCGCCGGTACACCGCGTTGACGTCGACGCCGGCGGCGATGAGCTCGGCGGCCATCAGGTGCGCGCGGGTGCCGGTGTTCTCGTACATGAACTTGCCGGTGTCGGTGACGAGGCCGACGTAGAGCGCGTCGGCGATCGTCGAGGTCGGCGCGACGCCCAGCTCGCGCATGAGGTCCCACACGATCTCCGCGGTGCACGAGGCGTCCACGACGACGTGGTCGATCGTGCCGAAGCGCGTGTTGTCGTGGTGGTGGTCGATGTTGACGATCCGCACGTGCTCGCCCTTGACGGCGTCGAGCGGGGTGCGGTCGATGTTCCCGCAGTCCAGGAAGATGACGGTCCGCTCGTCCAGGTCCGGCGGGGCCTGGCTGACGAGGCCGTCGAAGACGAAGAAGCGGTACTCGTACGGCAGCGGGAACTCGTCCGCGGCGACGAACATCACCGAGTCCTTGCCCAGCGCGACGAGGATCTCGTGCATCGCGACGAGCGAGCCCAGGGCGTCGCCGTCAGGGTGCTCGTGCGTGACGAGGACGAAGCGGTCGTTGTCCCGGATCTCGCGGAGCGTCGCGTCGCGCGACGCCGTCGGGTCAGGGCCGCTCACGCGTCCCCCGGGGCCGGCTGCGACGTCAGGCGCTCCACGCGCTGGGCGCGCTCGGCCGTGTCGTCGAGGATGAACGTCAGGGCGGGTGTGTGCTTCATCCGCAGCTCCCGCGCCAGGCGGGCCTGCAGGTAGCCATGGGCGGACTGCAGGCCCTTCAGGGAGGCGTCGTGCTCCTCCGCGGTCCCGAGGACGCTGACGTAGACCCGCGCGTGGCGCAGGTCGGCACTCGTCTTCACGTCCGTCACGGTGACGAAGCCGATGCGCGGGTCCTTGAGGTCGGGCGTCGAGGCGCTGAGCACCTCGCGCACCGCCTCGTCCACCCGCCGCATGCGGTCGGTCGCCATGGACAGCCCCGGCTAGCGGGCCAGGACGCGGTCGACCTTGCGCGTGGCGAAGACCTCGAAGACGTCGCCCTCCTGGATGTCCTGCGTCCCGGCGAGGGTGATGCCGCACTCGAAGCCGGCGGCGACCTCGCGGACGTCCTCGTTGAACCGCTTGAGCGAGTCGATCTTGGACTCGGTGACCACGCGCCCGTCGCGGACGACGCGCAGCCTGGCGCCGCGCGTGACCTTGCCGGAGGTGACCATGCAGCCGGCGATGAGGCCGATCTTGGACGCCCGGAAGATCTGACGCACCTCGACCTCGCCGACGGCGTCCTCCACCTCCTCCGGATCCAGCATGCCCTCCATCGCGTCGCGCAGGTCGTCCATCGCCTTGTAGATGACCGAGTAGTTGAGGATCTCGACGCCCTCACGGTCGGCGGCGGCGCGGGCGTCGCCCACGGGGCGCACGTTGAAGCCCATGATCGCCGCGTCGGACGCGGTCGCCAGCATGACGTCGGACTCGGTGATGCCACCGACGCCCGAGTGGATGATGTTGACCTGGACCTCCTGCTGAGGCAGCTTGGCGATCTCGTCCTCGATCGCCTCCAGGGAGCCCGCCACGTCGACCTTGACGATGAGGTTGAGCTCCTTGTACTCGCTGCCGAGCACGCGCTTGAACACGTCGTCGAGCGAGACCTTGCGGCCGGAGCGGCGCGCGAGGGACTCCGTCTTGAGCCGGTGACCGCGCTCGGCGGCCAGGGAGCGCGCCTGCTTGTCGTTCTCCACGACGCGGACGGTCTCGCCGGCGTCGGGGACGCCGTCGAAGCCGAGGATCTCGACCGGGTCGCCGGGGACGGCCTGCTTGATGCGGGCGCCCGTGTAGTCGTGCATCGCGCGGACCTTGCCCCACTGCGGGCCGGCCAGCAGCGCGTCGCCGACGCGCAGCGTGCCGCGCTGGATGAGGACGGTGACGACCGGGCCGCGGCCCGGGTCGAGCTTGGACTCCACGACGACGCCAGACGCCTCGGCGTCCGGGTTGGCCTTCAGGTCCTCGAGCTCGGCGACGACGAGGATCGTGTCCAGGAGGTCGTCGAGGTTGAGCTTCGCCTTGGCGGAGACGTCGACGTACTCCGTGTCGCCGCCCCACTCGGAGGGCTGCAGCTCACGCGTCGTCATCTCGGTGCGCACCCGCGTCGGGTCCGCCCCCTCCTTGTCGATCTTGTTCACCGCGACGACGATCGGGACGTCCGCCGCCTTGGCGTGATCGATCGCCTCCTCGGTCTGCGGCATGACGCCGTCGTCGGCCGCCACCACGATGACCGCGATGTCGGTGACCCGCGCGCCGCGGGCACGCATGGCGGTGAACGCCTCGTGGCCCGGGGTGTCCAGGAAGGTGATGATCTTGTCGTTGTGGTGCACCTGGTAGGCACCGATGTGCTGCGTGATGCCGCCGGACTCGCCGCCGACGACGTCGGCCTGGCGGACGGCGTCCAGCAGCGACGTCTTGCCGTGGTCGACGTGGCCCATGATCGTGACGACCGGCGGGCGGGTGACGAGGTCGGCCTCGTCGTCCTCGTACTCGATGACGTCCTCGTCGTCGCTGGCGTGGACGATCTCGATCTCGCGCTCGAACTCCTCGGCGATGACCTGGATGGCGTCGTCGGAGAGCGTCTGCGTGACGGTCGCCATCTCACCGAGGCCCATCAGCTTCCTGATGACGTCGGGGACGGGCACGCCGAGGTACTCCGCGACCTCCTTGACGGTCGACCCGGAGTTGATCTTGATGAGGTCGATGGACGTCTGCGCCGAGACGTCGAGCTCGTTGACCGAGTCGTTGTACGTCCCGCGACGGCGACGGCCGCGGCGCTGACGGCGCGGCGGCTGGTTGACCGGACCGCCGGGACCGCCGGGGCCGCCGGGGCCGCGGCGGGCGGCCTGGGAGTCGATGACGACGCGGCGCCGGCCTGCGGCACCCGTCGTCGGGGCGCCCTTGCGGCCGCCCGGGAGGTTCTGCGACTCGTCGCGCTTGGGCCGCTTGGGCGGCTCCGGGACGGCGAGGATCTTGGGGCCGCGACCGGCATCGGGCTTGTCGCCGATGGTGAGCTGCGGCTTGCCGTCGTCCTTCTTGTCGGCCTCCTTGGCCTCGGGCGCGGCGGGCGCGGCCTCGGCGTCGGTGCCCGCAGCGGCCTTGGCGGCGGCCTCGGCCTCGGCGGCGGCCTTGGCCGCGGCCTCCTCCGCGAGGATGCGCGCAGCGATCTCGCGCGGGTCCGGCGGCGGCTGGAGCGTCGGAGCCGGGCGCGAGGGCGCCGGCGCCAGCGGAGCCGGCTTGGCCGGGCGCGGCGCGGGCTTGACCGGGCGCGCCGGGGCGGCGGCCTCCTGGCGGCGGGGCTTGGGCTTGGCCGGAGCGGGCTCGGGCTGGGCGATGATCCGCGGGCCCGAAGCGGGCGCCGGCGCCTTCGGGGCGGCCGCGGGCGGCGTCGCCGGCGCGGCGGGCGCCGACTGGACGGGCTCCGGCGCCGGGGTGCTCACGGGCGACGGGATCTGGATCTGCGGCTCGATGGGCGGGGCCGCCGGAGCGGCCGGGGGCGCGTCGACCACGGGCGCAGGGGCCGGCTCGGGCTGCTCCACCGGCTTCGGGGTGGGCGAGAACGGCTGCTCCACGATCTGGGCGCCGTTGAGGCCGAGCTTCTCGATGACCTCGTCTTCGTCGACTTCTTGTGCCGCCGCGGTCACGTCAAAACCGGCATCCCGGAGCTGCACCAGCAGCTCGAGGGCGGTCAATCCGTGTTCCTTGGCGATCTTGTGTACGCGCTTGGTTGCCACTAACTCGTTGATTCTAGAAGGGATGGGTCGATTGACACGTTGCGCCTGAACGCGCGGGTCACCGCGCGGCGTCGCAACGCCTCCTGCCAGCACGTCTGATTGCACACGTACGCTCCGCGCCCGGGCAGGATCGCCCGGGGGTCCAGCACCACGTCGTCGCCGTCGACGGCCAGACGGCACAGCTCCACCTTAGGGCGAACCGTGCCGCAGCCGACGCAGCGTCGCGTGGGAACGTGCCCTACGACGCCGGATCCTCCTCCGCGGCGGCCGGCTCGACGCCGGCCTCGTCGGCGACGTCGAGCGCCTCGCCGCCGTCGGCGACGACCTCGACCTCGACCTCTGCGTCGGCGGCCTCGGCCCCGTCCTCGACGGTGCCGTCGGCCTCCGCCGGCACCTGCGCGGCGGCCTCGTCCTCGGCGACCTCCGCCTCGACGCGGGTGACGATCTCCGTCACGTCCTCGTCGGCGGCGGCCGGGTTGTTGAGGAACTCGACCTCCTCGTCGCTGAGCTTCGCGAGGACCGCGACCGAGTTCGTGTTGAACCGGGCCAGCGCCTGGTGGGGCGCCAGGCCGCAGAAGCGCGAGCCGGGGATCGTCGCGTTCGGGCAGCGCCGGCCGTTGGAGAGGACGGCGGCGCAGCGGCCGGACTCCTGCTCCTGCTCGAAGGACTCCTCGCCCGAGCTCTGGGCGAAGTCGGTCTCGGACTTGATGTCGATGCGCCAGCCGGTCAGGCGGGCGGCCAGGCGGGCGTTCTGCCCCTCGCGGCCGATGGCGAGCGACAGCTGGTCGTCCGGGACGATGACCGTCGCCTGACGGGCGTCGTCGTCGACGAGCACCTCGCGCACGCGCGCCGGCGACAGCGCCTTGGCGACGAAGCGGGCGGGCTCGT
>CAZRLR010000338.1:0-5164 GCA_964600395.1 uncultured Conexibacter sp. | reverse complement strand
TTGGCAGGGGCGACGCAGTAGACCCCGCGATACAGCCGATGCACGCGACCGGATCGGCACCAGCGACCGACGGCGGGACGCTCGACGCCCACGATGAGGAGGTCCTCCAACGTGACGATCCCCCACTGCAACGCCGCCAACCGGGCGACGCGGACGCCGACGGAATGCAGTTTGTACTGCTCAGCGATACGAACTGCATTCCGTCTGCTCGTGCGGCGTCCCATGCCCTAATGAGGCACGGGACCGCGGATGTGTCTCGACTAGAAGACCGGCGTCTCGCGGTAGTCGCCCCAGACGGTCTGCATCGCCTGGATGATCTCGCCCTCCGAGACGTGCGCGCGGGCGGCCTCGATGAGCGGGAACATGAGGTTCTCGCCGTCGGTCGCGGCGGCGCGCTTGAGCTCGGCCAGGCGCGCCTCGACCTCGGTCGTGTCGCGGGCGGCCTTGACGGCCTGCAGGCGGTCGACCTGCTTACGCTCGAGCGCGGGGTCGATCTTGTGGATCGGCATCCCGTCGAGTTCGTTGCCCTCGGTGAACGCGTTGACGCCGACGACGATGCGGCGGCCGGCGTCGATCTCGCCCTGCAGCTCGTAGGACGCGTCGGCGATCTCGCGCTGGGGGTAGTTCTGCTTCACGGCCTCGACCATGCCGCCGAGCTCGTCGATCTTGCGGAAGTAGGCGTAGGCCTCCTCCTCCATGCGGTCCGTCAGCTGCTCGACGAACCACGAGCCACCGAGCGGGTCGATCGTGTTCGTCACGCCGGTCTCGTGGGCGATGATCTGCTGCGTGCGCAGGGCGATGCGGACCGCGTCCTCGGTCGGCAGGGCGAGCGCCTCGTCGTGCGAGTTCGTGTGCAGCGACTGCGTCCCGCCCAGGACGCCGGCGAGCGCCTCGATCGCCGTCCGCGCGCAGTTGTTCAGCGGCTGCTGCGCCGTGAGGGAGACGCCGGCGGTCTGCGTGTGGAAGCGCATGAGCCACGACTTCGGGTTCTTCGCCCCGTACGTCTCGCGCAGCTCGCGGGCCCAGATGCGGCGGGCCGCGCGGTACTTGGCGATCTCCTCGAAGAAGTCGATCTGCGCGTTGAAGAAGAACGACAGGCGCGGGGCGAAGTCGTCGACGTCCAGGCCGCGCTCGATCGCCTCCTCGACGTAGGTCAGGCCGTCCTTCAGCGTGAAGGCGAGCTCCTGCGCGGCCGTCGCCCCGGCCTCGCGGATGTGGTACCCGGAGACCGACACCGAGTTCCACCGCGGCATCTTCTGCGTGGAGTACTCGATCATGTCCCCGAGCAGGCGCATCGCCGGGTCGATCGGGAAGCACCACTCCTTCTGGGCGATGTACTCCTTCAGGATGTCCGCCTGGATCGTCCCGTTGAGGTGCTCGGGCGCGACGCCCTGGCGCTCGGCGGCGACGATGTAGTTCGCGAGCATGATCGCGGCCGGCGCGTTGATCGTCATCGAGACGGAGACCTTGCCCAGGTCGATGCCCTGGAAGAGGGTCTGCATGTCGTCGACGGTGTCGATCGCCACGCCCTCGCGGCCGACCTCGCCGAGGGACAGCGGGTGGTCGGAGTCGTGGCCCATGAGCGACGGCATGTCGAACGCGGTCGACAGACCCGTCTGCCCGTGGTCCAGCAGGTAGCGGAAGCGCTCGTTCGTCTCCTCCGCCGTGCCGAAGCCCGCGAACTGGCGCATCGTCCACAGGCGGCCGCGGTACATCGACGGGTAGACGCCGCGGGTGTACGGATACTCGCCGGGGTAGCCGATCTCGGGCGGGACCGGGGCGCCGTCCTTGGGGACGTAGAGCGGGTCGATCTCGAGGTCCGACAGCGTCGTGAACTTCGGCTTGAGCTCGGGGGACAGGCCGTAGGCCTGCTGCCACTGCTCGTAGGTCGTCGGGGTGCTGCTGTCGGCGAGGGCCATGCTGTCCGTCCCGGAATTAGGTGGAAGTCCACGTATCTGCTGGAGGCGGATTGTAGAGCACCCTCCCGGCCTCGTCTAACCGCCGAAGTCGCCGACGTCGGCGCGCAGCGCACGGAGGATCCGGACGAGCTCCTCCTGGTCTCGGTCCCCGAGTGCGCCGAGGCCGAACAGGTCCGCGTTGAGGACGGACGTCGCCGCCTCGGCCGCGGCGCGACCGGCGTCCGTGATCCGCACGAGCGTCGCGCGCCCGTCGGTCGGGTGCGGGACGCGCTCGGCCAGGCCGCTGTCGACGAGCTTCTCGACGACGTTGGTGACCGAGCTGCGGTGGACCTGCAGGCGCTCCCCCATCTTGCCGATCGGCAGCTCGCCGGCCTGCGTGAAGGACAGCAGCATGAGCGCCTCGTAGCGCGGGAAGGTCAGGCTGAAGGGCTTGAGCAGCTCGTCGAAGTGCGCGAGCAGCAGCTGCTGGCTGCGCATGATCGACGTGATCGCCGCCATCGCCCGCGACGGGTCGGCGGGCCAGCGCGCCTCCCAGTGGCGGCGGGCCTCGGCGATGGGATCGAGCTTCAACGACACCGGGCCGGAGCATATGGCTCCGGCCCGGTGGATCCGTCGGGGTGGCGCGGCGGCCGCGGCCCCGCGGCGCTAACGGACGACGAGGCGGACGTGCTGCCCCGCGGCCACGAGGGTGTAGGTCCCCTTCTTCAGGGAGCGCTTGGCGGCGAACGTCACCTGGCCGCGGACCAGGCGACCCTTGGCGATCGTCCGGCCGGACTTCACGAGCCGGGCGATCGACGCGCTGCGGGAGGACGAGTACGACACGGTGCAGGCGATCCTCTTGCCCGTGACCTTGCAGGTCACCTTGCCGTTCTTGCCGTCGGCGCCCTTGGCACCCGTCGGGCCCTGCGGACCGGCCGGACCGGCGGGACCGGCGACGCCGTTGAGCCCGTTCGTGCCGTTGGCACCGGCGGGACCGGCGGCACCGTTCGTCCCGTTCGCGCCGGGCGCGCCGGGCGCACCGGCCGGGCCCTGCGAGCCGGCGGCGCCGGGGACACCGGCCGGACCGGCCGGGCCGGGTGCGCCGTCGGCGCCGGGCTCACCCGTCGTCGTGACGCGGCTCGGCGTCTTCCCGTTGAGGATCGAGAAGATGTCCGTCTCGTCGAGCGTGCCGACGACGTTGGCCGCCTGCGGGCCGGCGCCCCACAGCGGGACCTCCGCGCCGGTGTGCGTCTGGGAGCCGCTCGTCGTGGCACCCACGCCGGTGTCCGCCGTGCCGTAGGACACCCGGATCGGCGCGTTGTCCACCGTGTTCAGCGTCGCGTAGGACGAGCCGGTCGCCGGCTTCGCCGTGGCGGTGATGATCTGCGAGGAGTGCGCGTGATCCGCCGTCATGAGGATCAGCGTGTCCGGGTGCTGGGCCTGGTAGTCCAGCGCGACGCCGATGGCGTCGTCGAAGGCGATCGTCTCACCGATCTGACCGCAGACGTCCGCGGCGTGATCGCGCTTGTCGATCGAGGCACCCTCGACCTGGAGCGTGAAGCCGTTGGCACCGGGCTTCGTCGAGAGCAGGTCGATGGCCTTCTTCGTCATGGCCGGCAGGGACGGCTCGTTCGTCGCCGCGCGCTGCGTCTCGTCGCAACGGGTGGTCGTGCTGCCGCCGTTGACCTGGGGGTCGATCGTGACGCCGGCGGGCGGCGTGGTCAGGTACGAGTCCGTCCGGGCGTACAGCGGCTTGAACTCGGTCGTCATGTTGCCGTTGTTGAAGAGCCCGAGCACCTTGCCACCGGACAGCGACGTGATCGCCGCCAGGCCGGCCTTGTCGGTCGGCTGCTGGGTGTAGCCGTTCGTGTTGGCGTACTGCAGGACCGTCGTGGCGCTGCCGTCCAGCGTCTGGGCGTAGCGGGCCTTGCCACCGCCGAGGACGACGTCGAAGCCCTCGTCGACCTGCTGCTCGGCGATCGAGCCGAGTCCACCGCTGGCCTTCGTCTCGGTCGGGCAGGTCGTGCGCGTGTCGGCCGGGCCCTGGCAGGCGCGCTGGGAGATGTGCGAGCTCGGTCCGGCCGGCGTCGCGTCGGTGATCTCGGCGGTCGAGACGTTGCCCGTCGCCTTCCCCTGGTCGCGGGCGATCTCCATGTAGGTCTTGTAGCCCGCGTTGGAGCCGGGGACGTTGTCGGCGCTCGAGGGCCCCTGCGAGAGGCGGTTGTCCTGGGTGCGCTTGCCGGTCGACCAGGCGGTGGCCGTCGGGGCCGAGTCGCCGGTGTAGTTCGGCAGGTAGTTCGGGCCAGGGCCCGCCTTGAGGACGTAGTGGATCGAGCTGCCGCGGAAGGGCAGGCGGTCCATGTTCATGCGGCCCGCCGCGCCCTTGGCGTAGTAGCGCGCGAGGGTGACCTCGGCGTCGCCCATGCCGTCGCCGACGAAGAGGATGACGTTCTTGGGCTTCTCCGGGTTGATCCGGGCGGCCAGCGTGGCGGAGTACTCGTCCTCCGTCTGCGAGCCGGTGGCGACCGTCGCCGTCGTGATCGCCCCGGCGACGCCGACGAGGGCGATCGCCGCCTTGGTGCGTGCGTGCATCTGTTCTCCTGATGAGGTGGGTGAGGCACGCACCCTCGTCTCTTCAGGAATCCCTTATGTGACGCGGCGGTGAGCGACTCGTGAAGATCCTGCGAACGGTGGATCCGACGCGCCAGGGCGGCGTCCGGGTCAGCCCCGGGCGAGCGTGAGCAGCGCCGGACCGCCGGCCAGGAGCTCGCGCAGGCGGGCCTTGGAGACCGCCTCCAGCGGGATGATCGCCCGGGTGATGTCGCGCTCGCCGATGTCGGTCTCGCCGATGACGGGCGCCGTCCCGGCGGACGACGTCGCGTCCCCGAACGCCGCGGTCAGGCGGCGCTCGACGGCGTGCAGGTCCCGCCGGAAGTGCGGGGCGAAGCAGAGCAGCAGCTGCGGCTCGCCGGCGCTGTCCTGCAACCCGACGCCGGCCGCGGCCTTGGGCCCGAGGACCCCGGGCCCGACGATCGTCTCGGTGATCGCATCGCCGAGGCACGACTGGGCCGCGCTGCCGGTCTCCGGGGTGATGACGCTCGACTGCGGCTGCCCGTCGGCGAGCAGGCGTCGCAGGCCGGGACCGCCGCCGACCACGGTGCGACCGGCCGGGCCGTCGAGGATCGTCGCCGGGCCGACCTGGACCGCCGGCGGGACCTCGGGGGCGGCGCCGGCCAAACGCGCGGCGCCCGCCCCGAGCACGAGGC
>CAZRLR010000337.1:0-5169 GCA_964600395.1 uncultured Conexibacter sp. | reverse complement strand
GCGCGAGCGCCTGTGGGTCGGGCTGCACGAGGCGAGCGAGCCGGCGCCGTACGCGGAGCCCTGGCGCCAGGAGCTCGGCACGGACCCGCCGGGGACCGGGCCCGCCGCCGTGGCCGCGGTGCAGCGTGACGAGCGCCGCATGCGTCGCCGTGGCCCGTACGACACGCCGGCCGCCTGGGTCCACGGGCAGTGGTTCTTCGCCCAGGACCGGGGGGCGCAGATCTCAGGCCGCCTCGACGACCTCGGCTGGACGGTGCGGTCATGAGCGACGAGCGCGTGGACTTCTTCTTCTCCTTCCGCAGCCCCTACTCGTACCTCGCGGCGCCGCGGGCCTTCGCGCTGCCCGACCGCTACGCGGTGGACGTCGTCTTCCGCGGCGTCATCCCGATGGCGATGCGTGGCCAGGCCGTCCCCCGGTCCAAGCGGCTGCACACGCTCCGCGACACCAAGCGCGAGGCCGATCGCCTCGGCATGCCCTTCGGCCGCGCGCACGACCCGCTCGGGGCCGGCGCGACGCGCTGCCTGCTCGTCGCCGCGCACGCCGCCCGGGTCGGGCGGGTGCGGGAGTTCGTCCTGACCGCCAGCCGCGGCATCTGGGCGGAGGCGGTGGACGTGGCGTCCGACGCCGGGCTGCGCACGGTCTGCGAAGCGGCCGGCCTGCAGTGGGCCGCCTGCGCCGCCGCGCTCTCGGACCCGGAGCTGCAGGCCCGGGTCGACGCCGACACCGCGGCGGTCGCCGCGCTCGGTCACTGGGGCGTCCCGATCCTCCTCTTCCGCGGCGAGCCCTTCTGGGGGCAGGACCGCATCGAGGACCTCGAGCTCGTCCTCCAGGACGCCGGCCTGGAACGTCCCGCGCCCGGCCCGCGCCCGGCCGTCGTCCCCGCCTGATCCCCCACCCGGAAGGCCCACCATGGAACCGATCAGCCCCACCGTCGACCAGATCAAGGCCGCTGCCGCCGTCGCCACCGGTGACGGGGACGGCCCGATCGTCATGCTGAACCTCAACCGCTACCGCGACCGGGCGGCGTACGCCGGCCCGCCGCCCGGTGGCGGGTCGCCGGACGTCTCGGGCCGCGAGGCCTACGCGCGCTACAGCGCGGTCGCGCTCCCGACGCTGCTGCGCGTCGGGGGTCAGGTGCTCTGGCACGCCCAGGCGACCCTGACGGTCGTGGGCGACGCCAGCGACGAGTGGCACGAGGTCATCGCGGTGCAGTATCCGAGCACCCAGGCCTTCCTGGACCTGGCGACCGACGCGACCCTCGGGGTCGCGCTGGCCCATCGCGAGGCCGGCCTGGCGCGGGCGTCGATCGTCCGCTGCGTCACCGACCATCTCGCCGTGCCCACGCCGGCGCCCGCCGCCGCGGCCGGCTGACGTGTCCGGGCCCGGCGCGTACTGGCCGCGGCCCTGGACCGCCGAGGACGGCGGTCCGCGGCGACTGGGCAGCGACCAGGGCATCGTCGGGCTCGGGGTGGGACCGGACGAGGGGCTCGCCGTCACCGCGTCCCGCGACGCGTTCGGGACGGTCATGCTCATCCGCCGCGAGCCGGGCGAGCTCTACGCCCTGCGCCACGGCGTGTCCGCGCGCCGCCCGCTCGCCGCGTCGGTCGACGGCTGGGTGGAGCGGCTGGACCCCGAGACCCTCGCGGTGACGGCGAGCACCGGGCCGCTGCCCGGCGGCCGCTACTGGCCGGGCGGCATCGCCGCCCACGCCGGCGGCGACCTGCACATGGTCTTCGGGCGCTGGGCGCACCGCCTGACGCCGGACCTGGAGGTCGTCGCGTCCCACCGCCTGCCGGTGGAGGGGCCGCACAACTCGTTCGTCGTCCTGCCCGGCGGCGAGCTCGTCACGAAGGACTGCGACGCGCCGGCCGGGCGCGTCCCGTCGACGGTCTCGGTCCTGGACCCGCAGACGCTGATGCCGGTCGTCCCGCCGCTGCGGCTGCCCGAGCCGTCGATCGCGCGGCTGTCGAGCGACGGCGAGCACGTCGTCGCCGTCGGGACGACGAAGCTCTTCCGCCTGCACCTGGACCGCGCCGCGGGCGCCCTGGTCCTCGACGACGCGTGGCGGCCGTCCTACGGCCCGGCGCCGGGGCGCGCCTACGGGTGGGACCCGGTCATCGCCGACCACCACGTCCTCTGGATGGACAACGGCCGCAACCACGTGGACCGCACGATGGTCGGCTCGGGGGAGTCGCCGGACCCCGTCCGGCTGTGGTGGGCGCGGCGCGACGACGACCGGGCGGTCTGGTCGACGCCGATCAGCGGCCTGCCGTACGGGACGCAGTCCAACCCGCCGGCGTGGGATCCGGTCGGCGGGGTTGTCGTCGCCTACGACGCGGGCAACGCGGTCCTGCGCGCGTGGCGCCTGGTCGGCGACGAGCTGCTGCCGCTGTGGCGGCGCGACGGGTTCGCCCACGCCGGGCACCTGCTCGTCCATCCCGACACGCGCGAGCTCGTGGCGCAGGACTTCACGGACGTGGCGGCGCTGCGGCGCCCGGCGCTGCGCCGCGCGCTGCGGCCGGCGCTGCAGGCGGCCGCCGTCCTCGCACCGGCACGGCGGGCGTCGCTGCCCACCGGCAGCGACCAGCTCGTCGTCCTGGACCTCGACACGGGGGTCGACAAGGGGCGCGTGCGCGTGCCGTCCCCGAGTCAGGCCTTCCTCTTCCCGGCGCCCGGCTTCGCGCGCGACGTCTACTACCAGTCGTTCACGACGATCGCCCGGGTGCAGGTCGTGTCGCGCTGAGACGCGAGGTCCGTCGCCGGCTCTGGAAGGGGTCGGCGACGGACGTCGTGTCGTCGCGCCCGGCGGCGGTCCGGCCGCGGCCGCTCAGCCGCTGTTCTGCGTCGCCTTCTTCGCGCCGGCGATCGCGAAGCGGGGCAGGAACATCAGCGCGACGTCGGGGCGCGCCTTGACGATGCCGAAGCGCTGCTCCCAGGCACTCCAGGCGTCCAGCGCCGTCAGGTCGAAGGTCCCGATGCGGCCGTCCCTGCCCTGGAAGGTGGACTGGACGGCGTCGAGCTGGGCGGCGATCGTCGCGCGGTCGGTGCCGGGGACGGTGTCGACGAGCGCGGCGACCGCGCTCTCGGGGTCGCTGATCGCGTCGCGGTAGCCGCGCTGCAGGGCGGTGACGGTGGCGCGGACGACGTCCGGCTCGTCCTGCGCGTAGGCGCCGGTGGTCACGAGGACGAGCTCGGGGTAGGCGGGGGCGCCGAAGTCGTCGACCTTGAAGATGCGGATCCGCGGTCGCTTGGCCTGCAGGGCGACGCCCTCGGCGTTCCAGAACGCCGTGGCGCCCGCGACCTTGCCGCCGAGGATGGCCGGGACGGCGTCGAAGCCGATCGTCGTGCGGCGGATCTTCGCGGGGTCCCCACCGTCGCCCCGCACGAGCGAGTCGAGCACGGCGTCGTCGCTGGGCAGGCCGGTGACGCCGACGCGGCGGCCCTCCAGATCACGCGGGCGCGCGACGTCCGGCTGGGCGACGACGGACGCCAGCGGCTGCTGGACGATCGCCATGACGCCGACGAGGTCGCGGCCCTTGGCCCGGGCGATCGCGAGGTCGTGGATGTCCATGATCGCGAACTCGGTGCGGCCGCTGAGCAGGAGCTTCGTCGCGTCGGTCGCCGAGCCGGGGACCTGCACGCTCAGCGTCACGCCCTCCGCCCCGGTGAAGTCCCGCGAGACCGCCTCGTAGATGCCGACGTGCACGGCGTTGGGCTGGAAGTCCAGCAGCAGACGCGCGCTCGTCTCGGGGCGGCCGCCGTCGTCGCTGCCCGTCCCGCAGCCCGTCGCGGTGAGGGCCGTCGCGCACGCCAGGGCGGTCAGGAGCGCCGCGGGACGCAGGCGGGGCAGGCGGCGGGGGCGGGGCACGGGCGGGATGGTACGGGCCCGTCCGCGCGGGCGGACGGGCCGGGCGCCGGCGCCCTCCCGGAGCGCGCGGGCACGACGCATACACTGGCCCGATGCGCCGCCGCGTCACCTTCTCGCGCAACGTGACCCTCTCGTTGTCCCGGACCTGCCAGTGCTACTGCAAGTACTGCGCGTTCAAGACCCACCAGGCGCATCTGCACTCACCGGACGAGGTGCTCGCGTTGATCGACGGGGCGGCGCGGCGGGGCGTCAAGGAGCTGCTCGTGCTGACGGGCGAGCGGCCTGAGGTCAACGCCGGGGTGCGGGCGCGCCTGGCGGAGTACGGGCACGAGGACTTCGTGGCGTACGTCGTGTGGGCGTGCGAGCGGGCGCTCGAGCGCGGGCTGCTGCCGCACACGAACCTCGGTGTGCTGTCGCGGGAGGACCTGGGGCGGCTGCGCGAGGTGACCGCGTCGCAAGGGCTCATGCTCGAGTCGATGCGCGACGACCTGGTGGCGCACCAGGGCTCGCCGACGAAGGCGCCGGCGCGGCGGCTGGAGACGATCCGCTGGGCGGGGGAGCTGCAGATCCCGTTCACGTCGGGGATCCTCGTCGGGATCGGCGAGACGCCGGACGACCGTGTCGCGGCGCTGGAGGCGCTGGCGCAGGTGCACGGCGAGTTCGGGCACCTGCAGGAGGTCATCCTGCAGAACTTCGTCCCGCACGACTCCTACTACGGGCAGGAGCCGGCGGAGATCGCCGATGCGGCGGCGAAGCGGTACTGGGCGACGGGGATCGGCGAGCAGCCGTCCCAGGCGCTGCCGGCGTGGGCCACGCCGGTGTCGATCGGCGAGATGGAGGACCTCATCGCGCACGCGCAAGAGCTGCTGCCCGGGGTGGGGATCCAGATCCCGCCGAACCTGGCGGACTGGTGGCCGCAGCTCGTGGGCGCGGGCGCCACCGACCTGGGTGGGCTGTCGGCCAACGGGGACCACATCTCGCCCGAGCATCCGTTCCCCGGGCCACACCAGGTGCGCAAGGTGCTGCAGCCGCTGGGGTACGCGCTGACGGAGCGGCTCTGCGTCTATCCGCAGTACATCGACCCCGAGTGGGTCTCGCAGGGCGTGCTGAACACCATCACGACGAAGTTCTGGTCGTTCATCCCGCGGTCGGGGTCGGGCCGGACGCAGCCGCCGCGGCCGCTGCGCCCGGTCCGGGCGGCGGGCGCGATCGCCAAGGGGCGCGACGGGCGGGGGCGGTCGCCGGGAGAGCTGGCGGCGCGGTTCGCCCAGACGCGGCCGGAGGGCGGCGACGAGCGGCG
>CAZRLR010000336.1:0-5175 GCA_964600395.1 uncultured Conexibacter sp. | reverse complement strand
CGAACACGGGGGAGAAGCGCCGCTCGAGCGCCGGATCCTTCTCGATGCCGGTGCGGTACTCGTCGAGCGTCGTCGCGCCCACGACCCGCAGCTCGCCGCGCGCGAGCATCGGCTTCATGAGGTTGCCCGCGTCCATCGCGCCCTCGGTCTTGCCGGCGCCGACGATCACGTGGATCTCGTCGATGAACATGACGATGGCGCCCTCGGCCTCCTGCACCTCCTTGAGGACCGCCTTCAGGCGCTCCTCGAACTCGCCGCGGTACTTCGCGCCGGCGATGAGGCCACCGATGTCCAGCGCGACGATGCGCCGGTCGCGCAGGGACTCCGGGACGTCGCCGGAGACGATGCGCTGGGCCAGGCCCTCGGCGATCGCCGTCTTGCCGACACCGGGCTCGCCGATGAGGACGGGGTTGTTCTTCGTGCGGCGCGAGAGGACCTGGATGACGCGGCGGATCTCCTCGTCGCGGCCGATGACCGGGTCGAGCTTGCCCTCCTCGGCGGCCGTCGTGAGGTCGACGCCGAACTTCGCGAGCGCCTGCATCGTGTCCTCGGGGTTCTGGTCGGTGACGCGGTGGCTGCCGCGGACCTCGGCGAGCGCGGCGAGCAGCGCCTCCTTCGTCGCGCCGGCGGCGCGCAGCGCCTCGCCGGCCTTGGAGTTGTGGCCCGCGAGCGAGAGCAGCAGGTGCTCGGTGGAGACGTACTCGTCCTTGAGCTCGCGCATCTCGTGCTCGGAGGCGCGCAGGACCTGGACGAGCTCGGAGGCCGGGCCGGTGACCTCGGCGCCGTCGGCCATCGTCGGCAGGACGTCCAGGGCGCCCGTGACCCCACCGCGGATGGCGGAGGTGTCGAGGCCGAGCTTGGCCAGGACGGGACGGACGACGCCGCCGTCCTGCTCGAGCAGCACGGCGAGCAGGTGCTCGGGCGTGACCTGCGGGTTGCGGCGGCCTTCGGCGAGCTGCGTGGCCGCCTGCAGGGCCTCCTGGGACTTGATGGTGAAGCGATCGGCGTTCATGACAAAGTTGAGTGTAGCTCACTGAGATTTGCTTCTCAATGGCTTCGCAGAAGGATCCGTATTGTCCCGCTGCGCCCGGAACGGCAGCCGGGCGGGATGACGCTCTGTCGGCGGGGCATGTTCCAGGTATGACCAACGACAGGCCTGCCCCGTCCCCCCACGACTCCGAGGCCCACGAGCCGCTCGGGCCCATCACGCCCGACCACCTCAGCCCGCTCGGCGACACGCCCGAAGTGCACGACGAGATCAGCCCGCACGACCTGCCGCGCGACCACCCGGGCCGCGCGACCGCGATCCGCGACGCTCGCCGGCGCGAGGGCGTGACGAGCGGCAACGTCTGAGGCCGGGACGCGCGGCCCGGGCGGATTGCGCCCGGCCGCGCGGGGGCATACGTGCGGCATGCCCGACGACAAGCACGCCCCGCCGCACGACTCAGAGGCCGACGAGCCGCTCGGGCCCCTCACGCCCGACGACGAGACGGACGCCGGCGACACGCCGGAGGTCCACGACGAGATCACGCCGCACGACCTGCCGCGTGACCATCCCGGGCGCGGTCAGGCCGTTCGCGAGGTCGGCCCCGACGGGACGCTCGGGGGCAACACCTAGGCCGAGCCGTCGAGGGCCGCGGCGACGGCCCAGGCCCGCGCCAGCGTCTCGTCCACGTCGGTGCCCACGGCGTTGACGTGGCCGAGCTTGCGCCCGGGGCGGTGGCCCTTGCCGTAGAGGTGCAAGGTCGTGCGCTCGGTGGCCACGGCGCGGGCCAGGCCCTCCGCGGTCCACGGCTGCGCACCACCGAGGACGTTGACCATCACCGCGACGTCGGCCGTCGGGTCGGTCGCCCCGAGCGGCAGGTCGAGCACCGCGCGCAGGTGCTGCTCGAACTGGCCGGTGACGCACGCGTCCATCGTCACGTGGCCGGAGTTGTGCGGGCGGCAGGCGAGCTCGTTGACGATGAGCTCGCCGCCTGAGTCGACGAAGAGCTCGACCGCCATGACCCCGGTGAGGCCGACGTGCCCGGCCAGGCGCTCGGCGAGGGCCTGGGCGCGGTCGGTGACCGGCGAGCCCGGGGCGAGGACGACCTCCGTGCAGATGCCGTCGACCTGCGTCGTGCGGAAGACCGGCCAGGAGCGCAGCTCGCCCCCGGGCCGGCGCGCGACCATCACCGCGAACTCCTCGCGGATGTCGACGAGCTCCTCGGCCATGAAGCCGCTGCCGGCCGCCAGCGCCGCCGCGGCCTGCGCGGCGTCCTGCACGATCCACACGCCGCGCCCGTCGTAGCCGCCGCGGCTCGTCTTCAGCACCACGGGCCAGCCGTGCTCGGCGGCGAACGCCTTCACCGCGCCGACGTCCTCGACGGCGGCGAACGCCGGGATCCCGAAGCCGTGGCCGCCCAGCGCCTCGCGCGCGACGAGCTTGTCCTGCGCCAGCAGCTTCGTCGCCGGGGCCGGGCGGACCGGGACAGGCGAGGCGTCCTGCAGCCGGCGCAGGTCGTCGGGGTCCGAGAGCTCGTGGTCGAAGGTGACGACGTCGACCCCGGAGCGCGCGAAGGCGATCAGGTCGTCCGCCGACGTCCAGGTGCCGTCGAAGCGCTCGGCCCCCGCCAGCGCCGCCGCGCACGCCGGGTCCGGGTCCAGGACGACGACGCGCACCGCGAGGCTGATGGCCGCCTGGTGCAGCATCCGGGCCAGCTGGCCGCCGCCGACGACGCCGACGACGCCGGTCGTGCCGGTCACCGCGGCGCTCACCCGCCGGACCGCAGCTCGGCCTGCAGACGCGCGTCCTTCGCACGGGCCTGCCCGGCGAGGTCGGCCTGGAAGGCGACCATCCGCTCGCGCAGCTGCGGGTCGCCCGCCGCGAGGATCCGGACCGCGAGCAGCCCGGCGTTGCGCGCGCCGTCGACGGCGACCGTCGCGACGGGGACCCCGGCCGGCATCTGGACGATCGACAGCAGCGCGTCCATCCCGTCGAGCTTCGTGATGGCCACCGGCACGCCGATGACCGGCAGCGGCGTCAGCGACGCCACCATGCCGGGCAGGTGCGCGGCGCCGCCGGCCCCGGCCACGATGACCTCGATGCCGCGGCCCGCCGCGTCGCGCGCGTAGGCGACCATGTCCTCCGGTGTGCGGTGGGCGGAGACGACGCGCGCCTCCCAGCCCACGCCGAACTCGTCGATCGCCTCCGCGGCGGCGCGCATGACCGGCCAGTCGGAGTCCGATCCCATGATGACTGCCGCGCGGATGCCCATGAGGCGCCTGTTCTAGCAGGGCGGCGGTAGGGTCGCGTCCGTGTCCGGCCCCGCCTTCGTCTACGACCCGCAGCTCGACGGCGACGCCGACCCCGGCGAGATCGTCTGGACCTGGGTGCCCTTCGAGGAGGACGCCTCCCAGGGCAAGGACCGTCCGACGGTCGTCGTCGCGCGTGACGGGGACGACGTCCTGCTCGTCCCGCTGTCGAGCCGCTCGCACGAGGACCGCCCCGACCGCGGCGAGTGGATCGCGCTCGGCAGCGGCGCGTGGGACCACGACGGGCGCGTCTCCTACGCGCACGTGTCGCGCGTGCTGCGGGCCGCGCCGGACAGCATCCGCCGTGAGGGCGCGGTCCTCGAGCCCGAGCGCTTCGCCGCCGTCGTGGCGGCGGTGCGCCGCCTGCGCTAATCAGTCGCGGTCGACGCGGATGCGCCGCACGCCGGACGGCGGCTGCGTGCGCGGACGGTGCACGATGTCGGTCGACTGGCGGTAGGGGACGATCTCCGCGCGGAAGGACTTGCGGACGGACTCGATCTCCTCCTCCATCTCCGCGCGCATCTCCTGCGAGCGGCGCTCGAGCGCCTGCAGGCGCCGGGTCGCGCGCTCGAGCTGCTCCTCGAGCTCGAGGACCCGCTCGACGCCCGCGAGGTTCAGGCCGAGCTCGCCCGTCATCTCCTGGATGCGCCGCAGCTTCTCGACGTCCGACTGCGAGTACAGGCGCGTGCCCTTGGCCGAGCGCTGGGGCTCGATGAGGCCCCGCTGCTCGTACATGCGCAGCGTCTGCGGGTGCATCTCCGCGAGCTCCGCGGCGACCGAGATCATGAAGACCCCGCGGTCGTCGGAGATCGTGATGCGGGTCGTCGTGGTCCGCGACCGGCGGTCCTCGCCGCTGCCGTCGCGCGTGCTCATGTCTCACCTCCGGAACCGGTCGCGCCCGCACCGGCGGACGCCGTGTCGAACAGCCGGGAGCGTGGGTCGCCGCGCATCACCTTCGAGAGCTTGTCGACCGCGTCGGACTGCTCCTTGGACAGATCGGCCGGGACGTCGATGACGAACCGGTAGTGGATGTCGCCCCGGCCGCCCCCGCCGAGCTTGGCCGGGCCCTCGCCGCGCAGGCGCTGGACGGTGCCGGACGTCGTCCCCGGCGGGACGCGCAGGCGCTTGCGCCCGTTGAGCGTCGGGACCTCGACCTCGGCGCCGCGCGCGGCCTCCGGGAACGTGATCGGGACCTCGACCTCGACGTGGTCGCCCTTGCGGTCGAAGATCGGCGAGGCCTCGACGTGCGTGAGGACGAAGAGGTCGCCGGGCGGGCCGCCGTTGGGGCCCGGTTCACCCTTGCCGGCGATCTTCACCCGCGAGCCCTCGCGGACGCCCGGCGGGATGTTGACCCGGTACTTCTTCACCGTGCGGATCGAGCCGTTGCCGCGGCAGGTCGGGCACGGGTCCTCGATGATCGTCCCGCCGCCCCCGCACTGCGAGCACGGCGTCGAGATCGAGAAGACGCCCTGGCCCTGGGCCTCCACGCCCCGGCCCTGGCAGCGCGGGCAGACCTTCGGCGCGGTGCCGGGCCTGGCGCCCGTCCCGCGGCAGGTGTTGCACGTCTGCGCGGTCGGGACCGTGAGCGACACCTGGGCGCCGTCCATCGCCTGCTGGAAGCTGATCTGCACCGACGTCTCGACGTCGCGCCCGCGCTCGGCGCGCTGGCGGCGCGGCCCGGCGCCGCCGCCCGGCGCGGCACCGCCGCCACCCCCGAAGAGGTTGGAGAGGATGTCGGAGATCCCGCCGAAGTCCTGTGCCCCGGCGCCGCCCGCGAAGCCGCCCCCGGCCGGACCGCCCGGCCCGCCCCCACCGAACATGCCCGTCAGGCCACCGCGGTCGTACTGCTTGCGCTTCTCGGGGTCGCCGAGGACGTCGTAG
>CAZRLR010000335.1:0-5197 GCA_964600395.1 uncultured Conexibacter sp. | reverse complement strand
AAGTCATCCACCGCGCGAACAAGACCTCGCGCGGGCGCAGCAAGCGCCGCTACTAGCGGTGCCGGCCGTCATCATGAGACGGCTGCGCTGCGACCTGCGCCCCAGTTTGGAGTATCTCCCTAGGTGTACGACCCCAAGACGATCCGTCGCCGGCGTGCGGTCCTCGCACTGCTCGTCGTCAGCTCCGTCGTCCTCCTGACCGCGTCCTTCGGCGGGGGAGGTGGCGCCGGCTCGGTCCAGCGCGGGGTCTTCGAGATCGTCTCACCCATCCAGGACGTCGCCAGCCGGTCGCTCAAGCCGTTCCGCGACCTCTTCGGCTGGTTTGGCGACACCTGGCGCGCCAAGGGCGAGAACGACGACCTGCGCAAGGACCGCGACGCGCTGCGCATGCAGAACGCGCAGCTGCAGGCGCAGCTGCGCCGGACGGGCATCACGAAGGGCCTGGCCGAGCTGCAGCTCGCGGACATGGGCCCGGTGGACGCCCGGGTCATCTCGGTCACGCCGACGCTGCTGTTCCAGTCGTTCGTCATCAACAAGGGCACGGGCGACGGCGTCCGGCCCGGCCAGGCGGTCGTCACCTCCGGCGGCCTCGTCGGCCGCGTCGAGATCGTCACCTCGGGCAAGGCGACGGTGAAGCTCATCACCGACAGCGACTTCGGCGTGCAGGCCCGCGTCGCCAAGGACGCCACGCCGGGCATCGTCAAGTCCTCCGGCGGCTCGCCGCAGGACCTCGTCATGCGCACGACCGACCTCAAGGCGCCCGTGGCCGAGCGCTCGATGATCGTCACGCGCGGCACCTCGGCGGACGCCAAGCTGCCCTCGCTCTTCCCGCCCGACATCCCGATCGGGGTCGTCACCCGCGTGGACGACGCCGGGACGGACACGCAGGAGATCCACCTCAGGCCCTACGTCGACGTGCGCTCGGTCGACGAGGTGCAGGTCCTGACCCGCGACCCGACGAACCTGCCGTGACCGCCACGACCGGACCCCTGACCGGCCGACTTGTCATCCTGGGTCTCGTGGCCTGCCTCCTGCAGATCACCGCGGTCTCCCAGATCACGATCTTCGGCGCCCACGCCGACGTCGTCCCGCTCGTCGTCGCGGCCTGCGGGCTCCTGCTCGGCTCCCTGCCGGGCGCGGTCTTCGGGTTCTTCTGCGGCTTCTTCGTCGACAGCGCCCTCCTGCAGACGCTCGGGCTCTCGTCGCTCATCTACCTCGTCGCGGGCTACGCCGCCGGCCGCCTGCGCGAGCTGCGCGACCCGCAGGCCGCCGCCGTCCCGGCGGTTGTCGGCGCGGCCGCCACGACGACGGTCACCGTCGGCTACACGATCATGCAGTTCCTGCTGGGGACGCAGGTGACGGTCAGCGGGCTGTTCGTCCGCCAGATCCTCGTGACGATCTTCGTCAACACGCTCATCGCGCTGCCGGTCTACGCGGCCGTGCGCCGCTGGCTCGTGCCGGTCCTGCCGGACGACCCGCGCCGCCGCCGGCGCCGCGCGTCCACCACCCGTCTGTCACCGTTGTCCCGCGCCTGATTCCCGTGATCGACCCCCTCTCCAACGACCGCCGTCCCCCCGTCTCGCCGCAGCTGGCGGTCCGGGTGGCTGCCCTCGGCGTCGTCGCCTTCGCGCTCTTCGCGATCATCTTCTTCCGCCTCTGGTACCTGCAGGTCCTCTCCGGCGACCAGTACCTCGCCCAGGCGCAGACGAACCGCGTGCGCGTGCAGCCGCTGCCGGCGCCGCGCGGGTCGATCGTCGACCGCCGGGGGGAGACGATCGTCGAGAACCGCCCGGCGATCGTCATCCGCGTCAAGCCCGAGTCGCTGCCGCCGAGCGAGAAGGAGGCCGCCGCGCTCTACGGGCAGGCGGTCATCGCGCGCTCCAAGCGCGCCAAGGGCCGTCAGGGGCCGCCGGTGGCGATCCCGCCGGTCCCGGCTGACCTCCTGCAGCGCTTCACCGTGCTGGCCCGGACGCTCGGCATGAAGACGCAGACGATCCAGGACCGGGTCATCCGCGGGCTCTTCCTTGCCGGCTATGCCCCGATCATCGTCAAGACCGACGTCGACGACGACGTCAGCGGCTACATCGCCGAGCGTCAGGAGCAGTTCCCCGGGGTCTCCGTCGACAACGTCTTCCTGCGGTCCTACCCCAACCGGGACCTCGCGGCCCAGCTGCTGGGCACGGCCAACCAGATCTCGCCCGCGCAGCTGAAGGAGAAGGCGTACAAGGGCGTCCCGGCCGGCTCGATCATCGGCCAGAGCGGCATCGAGTACACGTACGACAAGTTCCTGCGCGGACTCGACGGCAAGGAGCGGCTGCTCGTCGACGCGCAGGGCAACCCGCGCGGGACCGGCACCCGCCGTGACCCCAAGCCCGGGCGCAACGTGCAGCTGACGCTCGACCTGCGACTCCAGCGCGCGGGGCAGGACGCCTACGAGCAGATCTCGGGCGGGCTGCCGGGCGCCTTCGTCGCGATGGACCCGCGCAACGGCGACATCCTCGCGATGGGCTCGTTCCCGACCTTCGACCCGAACGTCCTGGCCAGCCCGATCTCCCAGAAGCGCTACAACGAGATCTTCAACAGCGGGACGACGCCGCAGTTCAACCGCGTCATCGGCTCCAACTACGCCACCGGGTCGACCTTCAAGCCGGTCACCGCGCTCGGCAGCCTCGAGGCCGGGAAGATCTCGCCCGACGACACGATCAACGACACGGGCTGCATCAAGATCGGCATCCAGGAGCGCTGCAACGCGAAGAAGGCGGTCTTCGGGCCCGTGGACCTGCGCGACGCGATGAAGGTCTCGTCCGACATCTACTTCTACACGCTCGGCGAGCGGACGAACACGCTCAACCCGTCCGGCGGCGCGATCCAGAAGACCGCGCGCAAGCTCGGCTTCGAGCGCAAGACCGGCATCGACCTGCCCGGCGAGTCCTCGGGCCTCGTCCCGGACGCGGCGTGGCGCAAGCGCGTCGGGGACCAGGAGACCGAGTGCCGCAAGAAGAAGAAGATCCCGCAGGGCGCGTCGCTCTTCACCGCCGCGCAGGGCGGCTGCGCGATCTCCGACCGCCGGTCGTGGTCCATCGGCGACAACGTGTCCCTGGCGATCGGGCAGGGCGACCTGCAGGCCACGCCGCTGCAGATGGTCACCGCCTACGCGGGCATCGCCCAGGACGGGCGCATCCCGGTTCCGCGCCTCGGCCGGGCCGTCCAGGACGACAAGGGCCTGGAGATCCAGACCCTGGCGCCCAAGGCCCCGCGACGCGTGAAGATCGAACCCGGATACCGTGACGCGATCATGGACGGGCTGCATCTCGCCGCCAGTGCCCCCGGGGGCACCTCAGCCCCGGTCTTCACCGGGTGGAACCAGGGGCGCTTCCCGATCTACGGCAAGACCGGCACCGCCCAGGTCGTCGCGCAGCCCAACGACCAGTCGTGGTACGTGGCCTACAGCTACGACGGCGCGGACAAGAAGCGGCCGATCGTCGTCGCGGCCACGGTCGAGGACGGCGGCTTCGGTGCCGCCCGGGCCGCGCCGATCGCCTGTCGCATCCTGAAGACGTGGTTCGCGTTCGGGTCGCCCAACAGCAACAAGGCCGCGACCTGCGCGGCCGGAAGCGACGCGACGTTTTGAGCACGGTCCCGTCCGTCACCGACCCGCGCCGCTCGCGGACCTCCAGCGTCCGCGCCGCCGCACCGCCGCGTCGACCGCTGGCGCTCGCGCTGCCCTTCGACCCGGTGCTCGCGCTGGCGGTCATCGGCATCTGCGCCTGCTCGCTCATCACGCTGGCGACGGTCTCCGAGCGCGGCCTGCCCGAGCACTTCTACATGAAGCGCCAGCTCATCTACTTCATCGCCGGTGCGCTGCTGGCGACGGTCATGAGCCGGATCGACTACTCCCGGCTGCGCGAGCTGAAGTACGGCTTCTACACCTTCATCATCCTGTCGGTCCTGGCCGTGAAGTTCGTCGGGTCCGACGCGCTGGGCGCCCGGCGGGCGATCCAGCTGCCGTTCTTCTCCTTCCAGGCGTCCGAGCTGGGCAAGGTCCTGCTCGTCGTCGCCCTGGCGGGCTTCCTCGTGGACCGCTCGCGGATGCTGCAGCACTGGACGACGACGGTGCGGACCCTCGCGCTGGCGGCGCTCCCGGCGGCCCTCGTCATGGTCCAGCCGGACCTCGGGTCGTCGATGGTCTACGGGGCGATCGTCCTGGCGCTGCTGTTCGTCGCCGGCATCCCGGGCCGCTTCTTCGCGGCGATGGCGGTCGCCTTCGCGATCCTCGTGACGGGCGTCGTCGTCGTGGCTCCGGCCGCGGGCGTCGAGGTGCTCCACAGTTACCAGACCGACCGGCTGACGGCGTTCCTGCACCCGAACGAGAACAAGAACAAGATCGCCTACCAGCAGAACCAGTCGCGCGTGGCCATCGGCTCGGGCGAGAAGACCGGCCGCGGGGACCGGGCGACGCAGACCTCCTACAACTTCCTCCCCGAACACCACACCGACTTCATCTTTTCCGTCGTCGGTGAACGATGGGGCTTCATGGGCGCCGCGCTGGTGCTCTCGCTGTACTCCCTGCTGATCTGGCGGGGCCTACGGGCGCTGACGATGGCGAAGAACTTCTACGGCGCGCTGCTCGCCGGGGGCATCACCGCGATGATGCTCTTCCAGGTCTTCATCAACGTCGGCATGACCGTGGGAATCATGCCGATCACCGGCATCCCCCTGCCGCTCATGAGCTACGGGGGCTCCTCGGTGATCACCACCTTCCTGGCCATCGGCCT
Source organism: uncultured Conexibacter sp. (assembly GCA_964600395.1). Lineage (GTDB taxonomy): Bacteria > Actinomycetota > Thermoleophilia > Solirubrobacterales > Solirubrobacteraceae > Paraconexibacter. Next base: position 422 of record CAZRLR010000335.1, on the reverse strand, counting down.
GCTGCAGTCGATCTACGCGCAAGGGCGCGCCTCGTCTGCCGGCAAGGGCCGATTGCTGGGCTTTCAGCCTTAGAGAGTGAGACAGACGTGAGAAAGCAAGTGCTGGTCAGCGTGGACCGGGCCGAGACCCGCATCGCGCTGCTGGAGGCGACCGGACAGGTCGCCGGCAAGCCCGCCTCGGGCGGCGGCCGGGGCCGTGGCCGGGGTGGCGCCGCGACGGCGGCCAAGCCGACCGCGAACGCGATGGACGGCTACCGGGTCGCGGAGCTCTACTTCGAGCGCCGCGGCAACCGGTCGATCGTCGGCAACATCTACAAGGGCAAGGTCGACAACGTCCTGCCCGGCCTGGAGGCGGCGTTCGTCGACTTCGGCCTGGAGAAGAACGGCTTCCTCCACGTCGACGAGATCGTCCTGCCCGGCGT
>CAZRLR010000334.1:0-5241 GCA_964600395.1 uncultured Conexibacter sp. | reverse complement strand
GGCCAGCGCCGCGTCCCCGCCGGTCCGCAGCGCACGCGAGACGACCGCGCGCAGCGCCTCGACCCCGGCCACGACGTCCGCCGGCCCGACCGCGCCGGCCAGCTCCCCCGCCCGGGCGGCGAGCTCCCGCCGCGAGCCCCCGGCCTGCAGCCGGTCCAGCGCGTCGTCGTCGGCGACGGCCGCCACCACCGCATCACACAGGGCGGGCGCCTCGCGGGCCAGCCGGGTGACGGGGACCGCCGCGACGTCCTCCAGAGCGCGATGGGCGAGCAGCTCGAGCAGCCACGCCTTGGCCAGCGCGACGCCGGCTGGCGTGGGCAGGCCGGCGACGGGTCGCGGACGGCGACCGGGTGGGCTTGCCTCGTCGATCATCGGCCGCCATCACATCAGACGGCGCCGACGCGTCCGTGTCCAGGCGTGACAATGCACGGATGTCGCCCGCCGAGTTACTCGACGTCCGGACCGCCCGCGAACGCGTCCTGGCCGCCGTCGTCCCGCTCGGGACGCAGGACGTCCCCCTCGCGGCCGCGCTCGGCCGCGTCCTGGCGTCCGACCTGCACGCCGGCGGCGACGTGCCCCCGTTCACGAACAGCGCGATGGACGGCTTCGCGGTCCGGTCCGGGCCCGCGGGCCGCGTGCTGCGGGTCGTCGACGAGTCGCGGGCCGGCGCCCCGGCGACGGCTGCGGTGGGCGACGGCGAGGCCGTGCGGATCTCGACCGGGGCCGTGCTGCCCGAGGGCGCCGACGCGGTGATCATGGTCGAGCGCACCCACGAGGACGCCGGCAGCGTGACGCTCGAGGCGGCCGTCGCGCCCGGCCAGAACGTCCGCGGGGCGGGCGAGGACATGCGGGCGGGGTCGATCGTCCTGCGGGCCGGGACGCGCCTGGGGCCGGCCGCGATCGGCGTGGCGGCCGGCGCGCACGCCGGCAGCGTCCCCTGCCGGCGACGGCCGCGGGTCGCGGTGCTCGCCACGGGCGACGAGCTCGTGGCCCCCGGGGCGCCGCTGCAGCCCGGCCAGATCCACAACTCCAACGCGCTGACCCTCGCCGCGCTCGCGACCGAGGCGGGCGCCGAGGTCGTCCACGTCGGTCACGTGACCGACACGGCCGACGCGACGCGCGCGGCGATCCTCACCGCGCTCGGCGACGCCGACGTCCTCGTGCTCTCCGGCGGGGTGTCGGTCGGGCCGCACGACCACGTCAAGGGCGCCCTGGAGGCCTGCGGGGTGCGCGAGGACTTCTGGCGCGTGGCGCTGCGGCCCGGCAAGCCGACGTGGTTCGGCACCCGCGGCGCGCAGCTCGTCTTCGGGCTGCCGGGCAACCCCGTCAGCTCGATGGTGACCTTCCTGCTCTTCGCCCGCCCGGCGCTCCTGGCCCTGCAGGGCGCGGACCCGTCGGCGCGGCGCGTGCGCCTGCCGCTGGCCGAGGCGGTGCCGCGGACGCCCGGGCGCGACGAGCTCGTCCGGGTGACGATCGTCGGCGACGCGCTGCGGCTCACGGGGCCGCAGGGGTCGCACGTGCTGACCTCGATGCTCGGCGCCGACGGGCTGGCGCGGATCCCCGCCGGGGACGGCGAGCTGCCGGCGGGCGACGTCGTCGAGGTGGAGCTGCTGCAATAGGCGGGTGAGCCGGGGGGCCTCCACGACGCGCCGGCGGGTCGCCGCCACCTTTCTCGTCGCGCTGGCCGGCGTGGGGCCGGCCGCCGCCCGCGCCGACGCGCCGCCGATCGGGCTCGTCGCCTCGACCGAGCACGTCGGGCGGGTCGACCTGGGCTTCTTCGGGCCGCCCGGGGCCGCCGTCCGCTTCGGCGAGACCGTCGCCGGCCGGAGCCGGGCGCTGGCGCGCGTCACGACGGACGCCAGGGGCTTCGCGCCGCTGCTGCGTGCGGCGACGTGGCGCTGTGACCGCCAGACCCGCCGCTTCACCGCGACGCTCGACACCGCCGCGGGCGGGCCGCAGAAGGCGGCGTTCGAGGTCCGCACCCCGTCCTGCGCCCAGCGCCTGGCCGTCCGCGCGCCGCGCCACGTCCGCCGGGGCGGGCGGGTGACGGTGCGGATCGTCGACGGCTGGCGCCTGGGCGACCGGACCGTCCGCCTGTGCGTCAGCGGCGCAGGCGTGCGCCACCGCTGCGCGACCGTCCCCCTCGGGCGGGGCGCCGCCGGGGTCACCCGCACCGTGACCGCGCCGCGCTCGGGCCTGCTGCGCCTCGCCGTCGGCCTCGACGGGTCGCGGACGATCACCCGGACCGCGGTCGGCACGACGGACCCGGTCGCCGCCGACGTGCGCCCCGTCCTGCTGGCGACCGGCGACTCGACGATCGAGGGGGTCGACAGCTACCTCGGCGAGCGTCTGGGGTCCGCCGTGGTGACGCGCCTGGGCTCCCGGCCGGGCACGGGGCTGTCGCTCGACGGCGAGCTGCCGTGGCCGACGGCGGCCGCGCGTCAGGTGCAGCGCCTACGCCCGCGCGTGACCGTCATCTCGCTCGGCGCCAACGACAGCTACCCGATGACGACCGCCGGCGGGGCGACCGTCGCGTGCTGCGGCCCGGCGTGGGAGGCCGAGTACGCCGCGCGCGCCCGCACCCTCATGACGACGTACACGCGCGGCGACGGGCGCATGGTGTGGATGCTGCTGCCGGTGCCCAAGGGCGAGGGCCAGGCCGTCGCCTTCGCCGCCGTCAACCGCGCCGTGCAGGCCGCGGCGGCCGGGCGGCCCGGGATCCGGCTCGTCGACCTCGGCCCCGAGCTCTCCCCCGGCGGCGTCTTCACCCCGACGCTCGTGCGCGACGGCAAGCCGGTCACCGTCCGGGCGCAGGACGGGGTGCACCTGTCGGACGCGGGGGCGTCGATCGCCGCGGACGCCGTCCTGCGGACGCTCGCGCAGACCAGGTGGCTGCAGGCGCCCGCAGGGGCCGTCCCCGCCCGCTGAGCGGGCCGGTGCTCAGGCCTCCGGGTCGACGATGACCGTCGCCTTCATCCCCGGTGCGTGCAGGGAGCAGACGAGCTCGTAGGTGCCCGGCTGCGTGAAGCGGTGGCGGTAGCCGCCACGGTTGCGCACCGCGGAGGCGAAGCGGACCGGGCCGCGACGGACCTGGACGCTGTGGGACTGGCGCGAGCGCCACAGCCAGCGCACCTGCGCCCCCGGCTTGACGCGGACGACGGGGCGCTCGGCGCCGTCGACGAACGCGTTGTCGGTCACGAGGACGGTCGCCGCGGCGTCGTCGGCCGCCCCGGCGCGCAGGACGACCTTCGGCGGCGACGGGGCCGGCGGCGCCGGCGGGGCGGGCGGCGGCGTCGGCAGCTTCCGGCCGGCGTAGGCCCGCTCGACGGCGCTGATGAGGCGCGTGCCGCCCGAGCGCAGGTCGCGCACGTAGATCGCGCGGGTGCCGTCGGACTGGCCGCGCGCGAGGGTCGTCGCGGTCGACGCGAACGCCACGCGGCGGCCGTCGGCCGACACCGACGCGTCGCCGGACCAGCCGTCCCCGAGGGCTCCCGCCGGGCCGGAGGCGCGGCTGGCGACCTGCACCCGGCCGCTCCCTGCGCGCCAGACGGCGACCTGGGCCGCCTGCCCGCGGACGGCGGTGAAGGCGACGACCCGGCCGCCCGCGGCGACCGTCGGGTCCAGCGGACGGGCCCCGCCGGTGCGGATCCGGACGGTCCGCCCGCGCGACAGGTCGCGCAGGTACAGCGAGACGTCGCCCTCGGGCCCGCCGAGCACCGGGTCGGTGGAGGTGAAGGCGACGAAGCGCCCGTCGGGCGAGATCGACGGGTCGGCCGAGAAGGCGTCCGCCACCGCGCCCCCGCGGCCGTTCGCGCGGCTGACGACCGTCAGGGCGCCCGTGCGCAGGTCGCGCACCATGACGCGCGACCGTGCCGAGGCCGGGTCGGCGACCGTGCCGGCGGCGACCGTGAACGCCACGCGCGAGCCGTCGCGCGAGACCGTCGCCTCGTAGGGGTCCGCGTAGGCGCGGCCGCCCGCCGGGGCGCCGGTGAACACGCGGCGTTCGGCGCCCGCGCCGCGGTCGCGGGCGAGCACGACCGTGCGCCCGCCCCGCACGGCTTGGAAGATCGTGCGCCGGCCGTCGGCGCTGATGTCCGGGTTGTAGGAGGACTGGGACTCCGGGACGTCCTTGACGAGCACGCCGACGGGGACGGTCCGCCGGGTGCGCACGTCGGTCATGACGGTGCCGATGCGCCCGTAGCGCTTGGCGAAGTTCTGGTTGCCGGCCGACGCCTCGTAGACGACGCGGCGCCCGTCCCCCGAGACGGCCGGGTTGTAGGCCGACACCGGGTCCGGGCCGTCGGCCCCGCCGGGCTGGATCGCGCTGACGAGCACCGAGGCGCCGGTGCGCAGGTCGGCGCGCATGACGGCGATCTCGCCGAGCTTGACCGCCAGCGGCAGCTTCTGGCGGTAGGCCTCGTAGACGACGTACCGCCCGTCGGCCGACAGCAGCGGGTTGGACGCGTAGTCCTTGGGCTTGCTCTCCAGGTTGCCGCGGAAGGTCGTCGGCGGGCCGTTGTAGCGGGCCTGGTCCAGCCACCGCGGCAGCTGCGTGAGCTGGCGCTGCAGCAGCAGGCGGCCCTGCGCGGCGGACATCGCGCCGCCCTTGACCCCGGCCTGGATGCGGTCGCGCAGGACGGCGATCGAGGCGCCCTCGACCGCCCCCGGAGAGCGCCCGTGCAGGCGGCCGATGGCCAGCGGGCTGAGCTCGGCGCGGCGCAGGCGCCGGAACTCGGTGTCCGTGACGCCGAAGACGTCCGGCGCGGCGCTCGGGATCGCGAACTGGTGCAGCGAGTGGAAGAAGACGTGCTGGGCCAGGTGTCCCTGGGTGATCGTCGCCAGCGCACGGTCGGCCAGCTGGGCGGCGCGCGCGTCGCCGACCTCGGCGCGGCGGGGCTCCACGAGGGCCCGCGCGAGCGCCGCCGGGTCCTTCCAGCCGTGGCGGGCGGCGAGCTGCGCGAGCGTGCGGTGGTCGTCGCGCAGCTGGTGCCACAGGTCCTGCCGGGTGATGTGCAGCAGGGCGTACAGCCGCGTCTCGTCGTAGGGCAGCCAGTGGTTGTAGACCCAGGCCGCCGGCGGCAGCCAGTGCGCGGGCGCGGTCGCCGGGGCGTCGGAGTCCGGGGACTTCTTCTGGACGACGGGGACGGCGGTGCCGCCCGGGGCCGGCGCGGCGGTGGCGGGCGCCGGCGTCCCGGCCGCGGCCGGGCGGCCGTCGTCGTCGCCGGCGGCGACGAGCACGCC
>CAZRLR010000333.1:0-5253 GCA_964600395.1 uncultured Conexibacter sp. | reverse complement strand
AGCCCGCGCTCTTGGGCGGGGGCGAGGCCGACGAGGGCCCCGAGGGCCCGCCGACGCACACGGACGGCGCCATGCCGGCCCCCTCGCGCTGAACCGCGCCGAGTCCCGGTGAGCATCCGCCCGGCGGATGCCGAGCGGGACTCGCCGCCGAGACCCGAATCCGCCCACCCGGTCTGGGGGAATTCGTGTCTCGGCCCTGGTGCCGCGGCGTCGTGGCGAGCGCCGCCGCGTTGCGCGTCCGCGGACAGCATCCGCGCCACCGCGTCCTGAAGGACGTAGGCTCGGGCGGAGATGACCTTCCGCCGCCGTTCCGCCCTGCTGGCCCCGATCGCGGTGATCGCGGCGCTGTCCGCGACGGTCGCGGCGCCCGTCCTGCCGGCCTCCGGGGCGTCCGGCAAGCCCGTCACCAAGAGCGCCCTCAAGCCCGTCCGGTACGCGAAGAACCTCAGGCGAGAGCCGATCGTCCCGCGGCAGCCCGGCCGGGCGCCGGTCGGCCTGATCAAGAAGGACCTCGTCCTCGGCAAGGGCAGGAAGGCCACGAACGGCCGGACGCTCGTGGTGCAGTACACCGGCTACGCGCTGTCGGACGGCAAGAAGTTCGACGCCTCGCGGGACCGCAGGCGGGAGCCGTTCGTCTTCCGGCTCGGCACGGGCACCGTCATCTCGGGCTGGGACAAGGGCCTGATCGGGATGCGGGTCGGCGGCCGGCGCGAGCTCGTCATCCCGCCGCGCCTGGCTTACGGCTCGACCGGGTCGGGCTCCATCGCGCCCCACGAGACCCTCATCTTCGTCGTCGACCTGGTCCGGATCGAGCGCTGACGCGGGGTCGTCCGCGGCGCCCGACCCGTTGGCGATGCCGGGCGGGACGCGTCGCCGAGACCCGGATCCGCCCACCCGGTCTGGGGGGATTCGGGTCTCGGTGCCGGTCAGGCGATCGCCGCGTCGATCTCCGGCCCGACGAGCGACAGCAGGTCGGTGTCCAGGCGCTCGCCGCGCAGGACGTAGTTCGAGCGCTGGGTCCCCTCGAAGCGGAAGCCCAGCCGCTCGGCCAGCCGCCGCGAGGCGACGTTGCGCGGATCGCACTGCCAGACGACGCGCTCGGCGCCCAGGCGCCGGCGGGCGACGCGCAGCAGCTCCCGGCAGCAGGCCCCGGCCAGCCCGGACCCGGCAACCGCCGCGACCGCCCACACGCCGAGCTCGACGTTGGCCTGCGCGGGCTCGTGCCCGAGCAGCAGCGCGCCGCCGAGCAGCTCGCCGTCCCGCCACGCGCCCCCGGCGACGACGCGACCGTCTTCACCGCGCTCGTACCGGCCGAGCCATTCGGCCGCGCCCTCGGGCGTCCGCGTCCCCGCCGGCCAGGGCAGGAACTCGCCCAGGCGCTCACGGTCGCCGGCGCCCTGCCGGGCGAAGGCCGCGCCGTCGGCGGCGGACAGCGGGCGCAGGACGACGTCGCCGTCCAGCCGGCAGTGCAGCGGCGTGGTCGCGGGGAGGAATGGCGGACCGTCCTCGGCGTGGCTCACCGCTCGAGCGAGCGCTGGAGGCGCGCGAGGCGGTCGTCCCAGGCGGCACCGGTCTGCGTGATCCAGTCGACCGCCTCGGCCATCGGGGCCGGGGTCAGGTCGTAGCGCACCTCGCGGCCGCTGGGCGTCGCCGAGGCCAGGCCCGCGTCGCGCAGCGCGTTGAGGTGCTTCGTCACGGCCTGCCGGCTCACCGGCAGGTCCGCGGCGATGGCGGAGGCCGTCAGGGAGCCGTGCCGCGCGAGCGCCTGCACGACCTGCCGCCGGGTGGGGTCGCTCAGCGCGTGGAAGACCGCGCCCGCCGCCCGGTCGTTCACGCCGCCACCAGCATCGGGCCGCCGCGGAAGACGTCGGCGCCGGCGACCTGCTCGCTCACGGCGCGCACGACGGCCAGCGGCACCTCGACGACGACGAGCCGGGTGCGGCCCGCGTCGGCGTCGTCGAGCGTGAGCTCCACGACCGTCACCGGCTCGCCGTCGGCCGACCAGCGCAGCGCCAGACGACGACCCGGGAGGACCTCGTCGACGACGACGTCGCGCACGGTGCCGTCGTGGTCGGTGACGGTCCCTTCGGCGCCCTCGCGGATCTCGACGTCGACGTCCCGGGCGAACCAGTCCTCCAGCCGCCGGGGGTCCGCCAGCGCCGCCCACGCGCGCTCGCGGTCCACGTCGAGGGTCACGTCCCGCCGGACGACGTCTTTGTGCAACTTCATGGTTGCGCATGCTAGCGTCTGGAGAACGCGCAACCAAACGGTTGCGTCATTCCAGTCCGCCGAAGCCGTTCGATCCCGGAGGTCGACATGCCCCTCATCCCGATGGTCGTCGAGCAGTCCCCGCGCGGGGAGCGCTCGTTCGACATCTACTCGCGCCTGCTGAACGACCGCGTCGTCTTCCTCGGCAGCCAGATCGACGACGAGATCGCCAACCTCGTCGTCGCCCAGCTCCTGCACCTGGAGGCCGACGACCCCGACAAGGACATCTCGCTCTACATCAACACGCCGGGCGGCGGCGCCTACGCCGCGCTGGCGATGCTCGACGCGATGAACTTCATCAAGTGCGACGTGCGGACGATCTGCTGCGGGATCGCGATGAGCGGCGGCTCGCTCATCCTCGCCGGCGGCACCCCCGGCAAGCGCATGGTGTTGCCGAACGCGCGGATCCTCATCCATCAGCCTTCCGGGGGCTTCCAGGGCCAGTCGACCGACATCGGCATCCACGCCAAGGAGGCGCTGGCGCTGCGCGAGCGCCTGGAGGAGATCTACGCGCAGACCACAGGCCAGCCGCAGGCCCGCATCCACGCCGACATGGAGCGTGACCGCTTCTTCACCGCCGAGGACACCGTCGCGTACGGCCTTGCCGACAAGGTCATCACCGCCCGCGACCAGGTGATCACCCGGACCGGCCTCGGCTGAGCACCGCCCCGGGCGATTGAGGTGGCGTTCAGCCTCGCTAAGGAAACTCTTAGCAATGGACGCCACCCTCACCCTCTGGCTCGCGCTGGCGGCACTCGTCTCCATCGCGTTCGTCGTCGACTTCAAGCTCTTCGAGCCGGGGGACCACGAGCAGCCGTCGATGCGTCGCGCGGTGATCTGGAGCGTCGGCTGGCTCGGCCTGGCCTTCGCCTTCGGCGCCTACGTCTGGCTTGCGCACGGCTCGGGCCCGGGCGGGGAGTTCCTCACCGGCTACCTGCTCGAGCGCTCGCTCTCGCTCGACAACCTCTTCGTCTTCGTCCTCATCTTCACGGGGATGGGCGTGCTGCCGGCCGACCGCCAGCGCCTGCTGACGATCGGCATCGTCATCGCGCTCGTCCTGCGCCTGATCTTCATCATCATCGGCGCCGAGCTCGTCGAGTCCCTGCACGTCGTCCTCTACGCCTTCGGCGCCATCCTGCTCTACACGGGCGTGAAGATGGCGCTGCACCGCCACGACGAGGACACGATCGACCCCGACAGCAACCCCGGCGTCCGCCTCCTGCGCCGGGTCGCCCCGGGGGCCTCGGCCGCCACCGCCGTCATCGTCGCGATCGCCGCGGCGGACGTCATCTTCGCGGTCGACTCGATCCCCGCGATCTTCGGCGTGACGACCGACACGTACATCGTCTTCGCCGCCAACGCCTTCGCCCTGCTGGGCATGCGGGCGCTCTACGCGCTGCTGGAAGGCGCCTCGGACCGCTTCGAGTACCTCAAGACCGGCCTGGCCTTCATCCTGATCTTCATCGGGACGAAGATGCTCGTCGAGGACCTCGTCCACATCCCGATCGCGGTGTCGCTGGCGGTCATCGTCCTCGCGCTCGCGGTGTCCGTGCTCGTGTCGCTCAAGGTCACCGCCGATCGCGAGCAGACCCCGCCGGGCGCCGGCGACGAGGCGTTGCCGGCCGACCCGGACGAGGTGCCCGCGGACGCCGTGGCGCAGGTCACGGCGTCCCGCTGAGTGGCGTCAGCGCAGCTTGAGGCTGACGCTGCGGGTGTTGCCCGCGGCGTCGGCCGCGGTGACCTTGAGGACGGGTCGGGCCTTGGCGGCGCGCAGCTTGCCCACCGTCCCGGCCTTGAGCTTGGACACGACGACCGTCGCCCCGGCCACGCACGCCGTCCGGCCGTGGGTGGCGAGCGTCGCCTTGAGGCCGAGCCGCTTCGCCGTCCTGGCGTCGAGCTTCAGCGTCGCGGTGTACGTGCAGCTCTCGGACGAGCCGAGCACCGCCCGGAAGGCCGAGAGGCCGAGCAGGCTCAGGCGCGGGGCGGCCTTGTCCGGCGCCGGGGCCGCCGGGGTGGCCGGCGGGCCGGCCTGGGTGACGACGACGGGGTCGGGCGCCGGTCCCGGGACGACGACGGGCGCGGGGTCCGGGCGGCGGGTGGCCGCCTGCGGCTCGCCGTAGAGGACGTCGTCGATGGCGACGAGATCGTCGGCGCCGGCCTCCGGCACGCCGAGCGCCTTGGTCCCGGCGGTGATGCGCACGCGCGTCACGCGCTCCCCGGCGTCGGTGTGGAAGGCGGCGAACGACAGCCCGTGGTCGGGGGACACCGGCGCGGCGACGGTCGTGACGAGCTGGCCGTCGGCGTCGAAGGCCTCGAGCTTGGCGGCGCCCGCGGTGTCCACGTCGGTGAAGACCGCCCCGAAGGCGTTCGTCGTGGCCGGGGTCGAGGTTCCGGGGACGAAGAACGCGACGTCCGTGACGGTCGAGCCGATCGGCGTGAACAGCCGCTGGGCGGAGAACGTGCTGAAGAGCGCGCCGTAGGACGCGTCCAGCTCGGCGAAGCGCACCGGGGTCACGGTCGGGTTGCTGTCGTCGGCGCTCACGCGGAACCCGGTGCCGGGCGTCGAGAAGAGCACGCCGCGCGGCGAGTTGGCGTTGAAGAACCCGGCCGGGAAGGCGTTGGGCGACGCGAAGGTGTCCGGGACGCCGTCCCAGTTGATCTCGCGCCGGCCGCCTGCGACCGGGGTCCCGCCGGCGCCGTTGTTGGCGCCCAGCGTGGTGCGGAAGCCGTCGACGGCGGTCTGGATCGCGGCCGGCGTGGCGCCCGCGGCGGTCGTGGGGACGACGGCGGCGCCGGCCTGGGTGGTGGCGACGGTCGTGCTCGCGCCGGCGACGGCGCACAGCAGCACGGCAGCGCGACGCGCAGCGCGCGGCGCAGGGGGGACGAGGGTCATGCGAGGCTCCTGAGGGGGTGTGGCACCCGGCGTCGGCCGGGTGCGGTTTGCGTCTTCCCCCACCAGGACGCCCCGCCGGCGCGATCCTTCCC
>CAZRLR010000332.1:0-5281 GCA_964600395.1 uncultured Conexibacter sp. | reverse complement strand
ACAACTACGACTCCTTCACCTACAACCTCGTCCAGTACCTCGGCGAGCTGGGGGCACGGCTGACGGTCGTGCGCAACGACCGCGCCACCGTCGACGCGCTGCTGGACGGCGCGCCGGACCGCGTCGTCGTCTCGCCCGGGCCTTGCACCCCGGCCGACGCGGGGATCTCGATGGAGGCGATGCGGCGCTTCCCCGAGGCCGGGATCCCGACGCTCGGCGTCTGCCTCGGGCACCAGTCGCTCGCGCAGGTCTTCGGTGGCGACGTCGTGCGCCACGAGCCCGTGCACGGCAAGACGACGGCGATCAGCCACGACGGCCGGGGCCTGTTCGCCGGGCTCCCGCAGGGGCTCGTCGTGGGGCGCTACCACTCGCTCGTCGTGCAGGAGTCGACGCTGCCGTCCTGCTTCGAGGTCACCGCTCGCGGCGGTGGGGTCATCCAGGGCATCCGCCACCGCGAGCTGCCGGTCGAGGGCGTCCAGTTCCACCCCGAGTCGGTCCTCACCGAGCACGGGCAGACGATGCTGCGCTCGTTCCTCGGCGGCGCCGGCGGGCCCGGCGCCACCGAGGGCTGAGGCTCAGCCGGCGGCGCCGGCGTAGAAGATGAGGCTCGCCGTCAGCGCGGCGATGCCGAACGCGGTCATCGTGTAGCGGACGGTCCGGGCGGCGGTCACGCCGGCGATGCCGAGGAAGAACAGGGCGACCGCGGCGATGACGGTCACGAGGTTGTAGTCGTCGCCGACCTTGTCGGCCTTCTCGGCCTTCGCCTGCGCCTTCTGGGCCTTCTCGAAGTCCTTCGTCGCCAGGGCGATCTCCTCGGGCTGGAAGTCGTCCTCGCTGATCTCGCCGTCGATGAGCTTCTTGAACGGGTCGCTGACGATGTCCTTCAGGTCCTTGACCGTCGTCTCGTCGCCGTCGTTCGTGCTCTTGAGGATCTGGACGAAGGCCCCGTAGTCGCGCGACAGCGTCGCGATGCCGTCGAGGTAGTTCGTGTTCCCGTCGGCCTGCGACTGCTGGGCGGCGGAGTAGTTCGCGATGACGTCGCCGTCCTTCAGCGAGCCCTGGTAGGAGGCGACCGCGGTGAGGATCGCGGTGATGCCGAGGAGGGTCGCCAGAAACGCGTCGAAGCGCGCGTTGCGCCCGTCCGAGGCAGGCGGGTCGGGGGTGGGCGCGGCGGGGGACGGCTCGGTCATCGCTGTGTCCTTCCGGATAGAGGTACGTCGATTATCGACGTAAAGCATGGTCGTCGGGCGGTGGCACCGCAACCCTGCAGGGCGCGACCCGCCGGGACCGCGCCCGGCACGGTGCACTAGCCTGCGGCGCTCCATGGAGAACGACGCGCTCACCGCGGCCATCGACGACCTCGCGTCCGGGCGCGACCTGCCCCGAGAACAGGCGGCCGCGGTCCTGGGCCACATCATGGAAGGGCACGCGACGGACGTGCAGATCGCCGCCGTCCTCATCGCGCTGCGGACGAAGGGCGAGACGGAGGCCGAGATGGCCGGGCTGGCGACGACGATGCGGGTCCTGGCCACGCACGTCGACGTCGACCGCGACGACCTCGTCGACACCGCGGGCACCGGCGGCGGCCGGCAGACCTTCAACGTGTCCACGACCGCCGCGCTCATCGCCGCCGGCGCGGGCTGCGCGGTGGCCAAGCACGGCAACCGCTCGGCCACCGGCGTCTCGGGCAGCGCCGACGTCCTGGAGGCCCTCGGCGCCCGCATCGACCTCAGCCCCGCGCAGGTCGCCCAGTGCATCGAGGAGGTCGGCTTCGGCTTCATGTTCGCCCCGGCCCACCACGCCGCCACGCGCTTCGTCGTCCCGGTGCGCAAGGCCCTGGCCGTCCGGACGATCTTCAACGTGCTCGGGCCGCTGACGAACCCGGCGGGCGCGCGGCGGCAGGTCATCGGGGTGTCGGACCCGGGGCTGGTCGAGCGGATGGCCGGGGCCGTGGCGACGCTGGGCTGCGATCGCGCGCTGGTAGTGTCCAGCGCCGACGGCCTGGACGAGCTGAGCTTGTCCGGCGTCACCCACGTCGTGGAAGTCAACGGAGAGCAGATCGCGCGCTACGACGTGTCCCCGGCGGACGTGGGGCTCGACGACGCGCCGTACGAGGCGGTGGTCGGCGGACGGCCGGCCGAGAACGCCGCGATCACCCGCGCGATCATGGGCGGCGAGCGCGGTGCGCCCCGTGACATGGCCGTCTTCAACGCGGGGGCGGCGGTCTACGCCGCCGGCCGGGCGCCGACGCTCGAGGAGGGCGTGCGCGCCGCCGAGCAGGCGATCGACTCCGGCGCGGCGCAGGCGACCCTCAAGCGCTTCGCCACCCTCTCGACGGACCTGGCCGGGGGCACCGATCCCGCATGAGCGTTCTGGAGCGCATCGTCGAGAGCACCCAGAAGGAGGTCAAGCGCCGCAGCAGGGCCGTGCCGTTGAAGGAGCTCGAGCGGCAGCTCGCCGCCCACGACGGAGAGGACCGGCCCTTCAGCGAGGCGCTCACCCGCCCCGGCATCTCCGTCATCGCCGAGCACAAGCGCTCCTCGCCGTCGGCCGGCGAGATCCGCGCCGGCTCGACCGTCGAGGAGATCGTGGCGGCGTACGAGCGCGGCGGTGCGGCCGCGCTCTCGATCCTCACCGAGGGCCCGAACTTCGGCGGGTCGCTCGACGACCTGCGCGCAGCGAAGGCGGCCTGCGGCCTGCCCATCCTGCGCAAGGACTTCATCGTCGACCGCTACCAGCTCGTCGAGTCGGCGGTCGTCGGCGCGGACGCCGTGCTGCTCATCGTCGCCGCCCTCGACGACAAGGCCCTCGAGCGCCTCTACGTCGAGGCCTACGAGCTCGACCTCGCGGTCCTCGTGGAGGTCCACGACGAGGACGAGCTCAAGCGGGCGCTGGAGGTCGTGGACGCCGACATCATCGGGATCAACAACCGCAACCTCGCCGACTTCACCGTCGACGTCGAGCGCACCTACGAGCTGCTGGCCGACGTGCCGACCGGCAAGACCGTCGTCTCGGAGTCCGGCCTGCACCACCGCGAGCAGCTCGAGGACCTCGAGCGTGTCGGCGTGGACGCCGTCCTCGTCGGGGAGTCCCTGATGCGCGCCGACGATCCGGAGACCGCGCTCTCGCAGCTCCTCGGCCATGGCACGGACGGCCTCCCCGACCTCGTCTGAGGGCCTCGGCGCGCCGGGCCTTTATCTGCCCTTCAAGCGCCGTTTGGGGCCCGTTCAGTGGGGGCCGCCAGCATGCGGCTGATGAGAGGGACCTCCATCCCGGTCGTCGTGGCCTCGGCGCTGCTCGGCGGCGCCATCGCCGCGGGCGCCATCTCGCTCCTGGACCTCGGGGCGGAGTCCAAGACCACGACCGTCCTGCAGCAGGCGCCGCTGGCCGCCCCGGACGGCCGCATCGCCGCCGGGGGAGCGATGACGGCGCGCGACCTCTACAAGCGCGACTCGCCCGGCGTCGTCTTCGTCCGCGCGGACGTCGTGGCGCAGACGCAGACCTCGCCGTTCGACTTCGGCATGCCGTCCGAGCAGCGCGGCACCTCCACGGGTTCGGGCTTCGTCATCGACGACAGCGGCAACATCCTCACGAACGCCCACGTCATCGACGGTGCCGTGAAGGTGACGGTGCAGCTGGCCGACAAGCAGGTCGTCGACGCCCGCGTCGTGGGCAAGGACACCTCGTCGGACATCGCGCTGCTGAAGATCGACGCCGACGGCCTGAACCTCACCCCGCTCGAGCTCGGCTCCGCCAAGGACGTGCAGGTCGGCGACCCGGTCATCGCGATCGGCAACCCCTTCGGCCTGGACCGGACGCTGACGACCGGCGTCGTCAGCGCGCTGCAGCGCCGCATCAGCGCGCCCGACGGGACCGGGATCAGCAACGTCATCCAGACGGACGCGGCGATCAACCCGGGCAACTCGGGCGGCCCGCTCATCGACGCCGCCGGCCGCGTCATCGGCATCAACTCGCAGATCGAGACCGGCAGCGGTGGCAACGGGAACGTCGGCATCGGCTTCGCCGTCCCGATCGACACCGCCAAGCAGATCCTGCCCCAGCTCAAGACGGACGGGAAGGTCGATCGCGCCTACCTCGGGGTCGCCTCGCTCACCATCGACGGCTCCCTGGCGCCGCTGAACCTGCCGACGAAGACCGGCGCGCTCATCCAGACCGTGCAGGCCGGCAGCCCGGCCGCCAAGAGCGGGCTGCGCGCCGGGGCCTTCAGCGCGCAGCTCGGCGGCAACCCGGTCGTCCTCGGCGGCGACATCGTGCAGTCCGTGGACGGCAAGGCCGTGCGTACGTCGGACGACCTCTCGGCCCTCGTCAGCGCACACAAGCCCGGTGACGAGGTGACGATCGGCGTGCTGCGCGAGGGCGGCAAGAAGCTGAAGCTCAAGGCGCGCCTGGGCTCACGGCCCAACGCCACCGAGGTGGGCTGACCGCGGACCGTCCGGGCGCCCGCCGCAGGCAGGGCACCCCGTACGATGGACCGGTGCGCACCACCCGTGTGAAGATCTGTGGCCTGACCAACGTCGAGGACGCGACCGTCGCCGTCGAGGCGGGGGCCTGGGCCCTGGGCGTCATCCTCTGGGCCGGCTCGCCGCGGGCGTGCACGCTCGAGGACGCCGCCGCGATCGCCGCGACGTACCGGCGCCAGGTCGAGGTCTGCGGGGTCTTCGTCGAC
Organism: uncultured Conexibacter sp.; assembly: GCA_964600395.1. Taxonomy (GTDB): domain Bacteria; phylum Actinomycetota; class Thermoleophilia; order Solirubrobacterales; family Solirubrobacteraceae; genus Paraconexibacter. The sequence goes on along the minus strand of CAZRLR010000332.1, from coordinate 594 downwards.
GCGACGATCGACGAGGTCGCCTTCGCCGTCGACGTCGCGAAGCTCACGATGGTCCAGCTGCACGGCGACGAGGGGCCGGTGTACTGCACCGAGGTCGCCCGCCGCACCGGCGCCAAGGTCGTCAAGGCCGCCCGCGTGGGCTCGCGCTCGGACATCCAGGCGATGGAGCGCTACCGCACCGACCTGCACCTGCTCGACACGCGCATGGCGGGCAAGCACGGGGGCACGGGGGAGACGTTCGACTGGTCGCTGACGAAGCTGCGGATGTCCCGCGTCCCGCTCATCATGTCCGGCGGACTGCACGCCGGGAACGTCGCGGCGGCGATCGAGGCGACCCGCCCGTACGCCGTCGACGTCGCCAGCGGGGTGGAGGCGTCCCCGGGCCGCAAGGACCACGAGCTGACCATCGGCTTCGTCGAGGCGGTCCGCGCGGCGGACCGCGCCGCCGAGGCGGCTGCCGACGCCGCCGCGACCCAGGAGGTCCCCGGATGACCATCGTCGAGCACCGCTTCGGCCCCTACGGCGGCCAGTACGTCCCGGAGACGCTGATGCCCGCGCTCGGGCAGGTGGAGGAGGCCTGGGGCGTCGCCCGGC
>CAZRLR010000331.1:0-5301 GCA_964600395.1 uncultured Conexibacter sp. | reverse complement strand
CGTCTTCCTCGAGAGCGGCGGGGTCCCCGGGGCGATCGCGAACCCGAAGGACCTCACGAGCGCCGCGGGCCTCACGCAGATCCTCGCGCAGACCGCGAGGGACCTGCTCGGCCTGAAGGTCGACGTGCAGGCCTCCGCCCGCCTGACACGCGGCATCGCCCGGGGCCGCCGGGTCGCCGCCCGCGAGCGTCGCCGCCGGCAGGTCGACGAGCGCTTCGACCCCGACAAGGCGCTGGCGGCGACCGTCCGCTACCTGAAGCTCGCCAAGGCGAAGCTCGGCAGCGACGAGCTGGCCGTCGTGAGCTACCACATGGGCATCGGCAACCTGCAGACCGCCCTGGCCCGCTACGACGGCGGCGACGACGTCCCCTACGCGCAGCTCTTCTTCGACACCTCGCCGGTGCATCGCGGCGAGGCCTTCGCCTTCCTGCAGTCGCTCGGCGACGACTCCTCGACCTATCTGTGGCGGGTGCGGGCGGCGGAGGCGATCATGGCGAGCTTCCGCGCGGACCCCGCCGGCCTGGCGGTCACCGCCGAGCTGCAGACGCACAAGAACTCCGCCGAAGAGGTGCTGCACCCGGAGGGGAGCGTCCCGGAGTTCGCCGACCCGTTCGCGCTCGGGCGGGCGCAGGCGGCCGGCGAGCTCGTCCGCCTCGACCCCCGGCAGCTGGCCCGCTACGGCCTGACGATCTCCCCCGGCATGGGCGAGCTGGCGCCGAAGCTGCACCAGTCGCGCCGGCTGTACCGCGCGCTGCGCCCCGAGGCGCTGGCCGTCCTGCTCTACCTCGGCGCCGCGGCGCAGGGCATCTCGGGCGCCGCGCCGCTCGTCGTCACGAGCACGATCCGCGACCGGCCCTACCAGCGCCTGCTGACGAAGACGAACATCGAGGCGACGAAGGCCTATTCCCTGCACACGACCGGGTTCACCTTCGACATCGCCCGCCAGTACGCGAGCGGGGCGCAGGCCCGTGCCTTCCAGTACGCGCTGGACCGCCTGACCGCCCTGAACGTCATCGCCTGGGTGCGCGAGCCGGCGGCGATCCATGTGACCGTCAGCGCGAAGGTGCCCGAACTGCTGCCGCTGCTGCGCGCCGGGGCGCCGGTCCCGGCACCGGCGGTCAAGGGTTCGGCCCCGAACGGCCGATAGAGGGGGAGTCCGCCATGCCGCTGCCCTCCCGTCCCCTTCCACCGTCGCTCCGCGACCTCGACGTCGTGGGGGACGTCAAGCGGATCCGCACCCTGGACGTCACCGGCCTGGTGGACTCCGGCAACGAGGAACCGCTGGACCGCTGGGCCCAGGTCGCGGCCGAGGCGCTCGCCGTCCCGATCGCCGGCGTGACGCTCGTCTCCGGCGACCGTCACATCCAGAAGGCGCTCGTCGGCGCCGAGCCCTGGCCGTCGAGCGAGGACGATCACCCGCTCGAGCAGTCGCCGTGCACCGAGGTCGTGCAGGCCGGCCGCACCCTCGCGCTGCCCGCGGATCCCGGCCCGGGTGACCTGCGCTACGCCGGCGCGCCGATCGTCGTCCTCGGGCACGCCATCGGGGCGCTGTGCGTGCTGGACCCGGCCCCGCGCACCTGGACGGCCGGCGAGCTGCGCCTGCTCACCACGCTGGCGGACGGGCTGAGCCACGAGATCGAGTTGCGGCTGTCGGACACCGCCCTGCGGCGCAGCATGTCACTCATCGCCTCGCACAACCACATCCACGAGCTCATCGCCCGCGACAAGCCGCTGCCCGTCGTGCTGGGCGCGATCGTGTCGAGCATCGAGACGCACGACCCGACCCTCTACGGCTCGGTCCTGCTCGTCGACGGACCGACCGCCACGCTGCGCCACGGAGCGGCCTCGCGGCTGCCGGCCTCCTACCTGCAGGCGATCGACGGCGTCTCGATCGGCCCCATGGTGGGCTCGTGCGGCGCCGCCGCCGCGACCGGGAAACCGGTGCTCGTGCAGGACGTGCGCACCGACGCACGCTGGGACGACTACCGCCACCTGCTCGAGCCGCTCGGCCTGCGCCACTGCTGGTCCTACCCGGTGACCGGCGCGGGCGGCGGCGTCCTGGGGACGTTCGCCGTCTACGGCGCCGAGCCCCGGCTGCCCTCCGACGCCGATCAGCGCTTCCTCCTGGACGCCGCGAAGCTCGCCGGCATCGCGATCGAGCGCCGGCGCGGGCACGACCGCCTCGTGCACGAGGCGACCCACGACCCGCTCACCGGGCTGACGAATCGCGCCGCCGCGCTCGCGGACCTCGAGGCGCGCCTGGCTAACGTCACCGCGGAGCGCTGCGCGAGCGTCCTCTTCGTCGACCTGGACCGCCTGAAGACGGTCAACGACTCGCTCGGGCACGACGTGGGCGACGAGGTCATCCGCCACGCCGCCCTGCAGCTGCGGGACTGCGTGGGTCCGACCGACCTGCTGGCGCGGATCGGCGGCGAGGAGTTCCTCGTCGTCGCGTCCGGCGACGTGGACGCCGCCGCCGCACTGGCCGAGCGCATGCTCGCTGCGCTGCGCGTGCCGATCGCCGGCGAGGACGGCCGCAGCGGCGGGGCGCTCACCGTCACAGCGTCCATCGGCATCGCCGTGGTCGCCGACCCGGCCACGCCCCCGCGCCTGGCGCTGCACCGCGCCGACCTGGCGATGTACACCGCCAAGGCCCGCGGCGGCAACACCTTCGCCTGGTCCGAGCAGGGGGACGTCGCCGTCCCCAACCGACGCCTGCACATCGAGACCGCGCTGCGCCACGCGATCGCCCGGCGGCAGCTCACCGTGGCCTACCAGCCGGTCGTGCGCTTCGCGGACGGCGGCCGCGACGGCGTGGAGGCGCTCGCGCGCTGGACGAGCGTCGAGCTCGGCGACGTGGCACCCGATGAGTTCATCCCGGTCGCCGAGCAGACCGGCCTGATCCACGAGCTCGGCGACCACGTCCTGCACCGCGCCTGCGCCGACTGGGCGACGCTCGCGGGCGACACGGCGCCGCACTTCACCGTCGGCATCAACGTCTCCGCCCGGCAGTTGCGCGATCCGAAGTTCCCCGCCCGGGTGCATGACGCGATGACCGCCTACCGCGTCCCCGACGGCGGCCTCTGCGTCGAGGTGACCGAGACGTCGCTCATGGGCTCCGACGAGGCCACGGCCGAGGTGCTCGCGGCGCTGGACGCGATGGGCGTCCCGATCTACGTCGACGACTTCGGGACGGGCTACTCGTCGCTGGCGATCCTCAAGCGCCACCGCGTCTCGGGCATCAAGATCGACCGCAGCTTCGTCGACGGCCTGGACGCCGAGGACTCCGACGACCGCGCGATCGTCACCGCCCTGATCGGCATGACGCAGGGCCTCGGCCTCGCCGTCGTCGCCGAGGGCATCGAGACCCGGCGCCAGTACGAGATCCTCGAGGCCCTGGGCTGCACCTACGCCCAGGGATACCTCGTGGGCCGGCCCGCGGCGCTCGGCGCGCCGACGGGACCGGCGCCGTCGGTCTAGCCGACGAGCTCCTTGACCTTCGCCGCGGCGGCCTCGGCGGTGACCCCCAGGCGGCCGAGGACCTCGGTGCCCTCCGCGGACGCGCCGAAGCGCTCGATGGAGACGCTCGCGTCGACGTACTTGCCCCAGCCCATCGCGATCCCGGCCTCGATCGAGACCTTCGGGACGCCGAGCGGCAGGACGCTCTGGCGGTAGCTGTCGTCCTGCTGGTCGTAGAGCTCCCACGACGGCATCGAGACGACCTGGACGTGGATGCCGTCGGCCTCGAGCAGGTCGGCGGCCTCCAGCGCGGTGTGCAGCTCGCCGCCGGTACCGACGATGACCGCCTGCGGCGGGTGCTCGGTGGCGCGCAGGACGTAGGCGCCGCGCCCGACGCCGCCGACGACCGGCGCGTCGTGCAGGACGGGCAGGTTCTGGCGGCTGAGGGCCAGGACTGCGGGGCCGTCGAGCTCCTCGTGGATGACGCGCCAGGCCTCGGCGGTCTCCATCGGGTCGCCCGGGCGGAAGACCGTCAGGCCCGGGATGGCGCGCAGCGCCGCGAGGTGCTCGACGGGCTGATGGGTCGGGCCGTCCTCGCCGAGCGCGACCGAGTCGTGCGTGAAGACCCAGGCGACCTTCAGCTGCATGAGCGCGCTGAGGCGGATCGAGCCGCGCATGTAGTCGGCGAACTGCAGGAAGGTCGAGCCGTACGGACGGACGATGCCGCCGTGCGCGGCCATGCCGTTGACCGCGCCGCCCATCGCGTGCTCACGCACGCCGAAGAAGACGTTGCGCCCGACGTGGTCGCGCGTGAGGCGCTCGTCGTCACCGCCGGGGAACTCGGTGTTCGTCGAGCCCGAGAGGTCCGCGGCGCCGCCGAGCATCGTCGGGACGAAGGAGGCGAAGGCGGCCATCGTGAGCTTGCCCGCCGCGCGCGTCGCCAGCTCGGGCTTGCCCCAGTCGATCCTGCCGGGCGCCAGCGCCTCGCCGACGCCGGGCAGCGGCTCCCCGACCCACGCCTTGTCCCACAGCTCGGCCTTCGCCGCGTCCTGCTTGAAGGCGTCCAGCCGGGTCTGCCACGCCGAACGGGCCTCGGCGCCCTTGCGGCCGCCGGCGCCGAAGCGCTCGTAGACGCCGTCCGGGACGTAGAACGTCTTGTCCGGGTCCCAGCCCATCGCCTCCTTCGTCAGGCGGACCTCCTCGTCGCCGAGCGGCGAGCCGTGCGCCTTGGAGGAGCCCTGCTTGTTCGGCGAGGGGTACCCGATGATCGAGTGCACGTGGATGAGCGTCGGGCGCTCGGTCTCGGCCTTGCCGGCCGCCAGCGCCTCGCGCAGGGCGTCCAGGTCGTTGGCGTCCGCGACGTCCAGGACGTGCCACCCGTAGGCCTCGAAGCGCTGGGAGACGTTCTCGCTGTCGAAGCTCAGGGACGTGGGCCCGTCGAGCGAGATGTCGTTGTCGTCGTAGAGGTAGATCAGCCGCCCGAGGCCGAGCTGGCCGGCGAGCGACGCCGCCTCGGAGGCGATGCCCTCCATGAGGTCGCCGTCGGAGACGATCGCGTAGATGTGGTGGTGCTGGGCGTCCTTCCCGTAGCGCTCGCGCAGGAAGCGCTCGGCGATCGCCATGCCGACGCCGTTGGCGAAGCCCTGACCGAGCGGGCCGGTCGTCACCTCGACGCCCGGGGTGGGGTTGGCGTGGTCCAGCTCGGGGTGCCCGGGCGTGATCGAGCCCCACTGGCGGAACCGCTTCAGGTCGTCCAGCGAGACGTCGTACCCGCTGAGGTGCAGCAGCGCGTAGAGCAGCATCGAGCCGTGGCCGGCGCTGAGGACGAAGCGGTCGCGGTCC
>CAZRLR010000330.1:0-5302 GCA_964600395.1 uncultured Conexibacter sp. | reverse complement strand
ACGTCGCCCACCCGGCAGGCTCCGCACGGCCTCCCAGCGAACCTTCTCGACCCCGTTCCTCGTCACCGTGGCCCGGTATACGGAGCCCTCGCCGTTGGCGTTCTTGCCTCGAACCGAGAAGGAGCCGTCGGGGTTGGCGCCGCGCTTCTGTCGTGGTTGGCCCATCTTGTGCCTCCCGAGGTAGTGGCGTTGCCCCCAAGGAGGCTGCGGGGAGCAACCAGGGAGCAACGCTCAGAGTACCAGGGTGGACCTCAATGGTGCTGAACCCTTGATTTCCTTGGGTTCCTCGGTGCTAGGTGGACCCGAGAAAACCCTGTGGCGGAGCGGGAGGGATTCCGAACCTAGGTTCCTAACCAGCCATCTCTATTGCCGGGGAGCAACCCGGGGAGCAACGGCGGAGGGTAGCGTCCACTGAGCTGAGTGCCCGTATTACGGCAACCGATCGCTCGCAGTTGGGTGGGCCCGCGCCGCATGAGCTTTCACGGAGCCAGGATTCCTGAGCATTCGGTCGCTAGGGTCGTTGCTCGACGCCCGATGGTGGCCGGGCTTCTTGGCCGCCTGCGGGAAGTAGTTCTTCGAGATCAGGGCAAGTGGGGAGCGGATGAGGTGAGATTTCGGACGTTGCACGTTTCGATCGTCGTTCTTGCCTCGGTTCTGACGGGTTGTGGTACGGGGGGGGATGGTGATACGGCCCCAGCCGTGAGCGAGGGGAGTGCGTTGTCAACGACGACGAAGGTGCCTACGACGACATCAACGTCAGCGCCTCCGACTACTGCCACCCGTTTGCCTCCGTTGCCGAGGGATGCCTGTGGTCTCTTCGCTGAACAGGAGATTCTCAATGCGATGGTGGGAACCAGCGCTGACAGCTCTCCAGAGGAAGACGGCTCCTGCACATGGTGGATCTATACGACTGTGGAGGGTGAGTTTTCGATGCTCTATGTGGGGGTGGACATCTACGACTGGGAAGAGTTGGCCGTGGAACCAGGCATTTCCGCCACCGACCATCCAAGGATCTACACCTGGGTGATCGACGGTGGCGACGAACCTATAGAGTTAGCGATCGCCAGGTTTGGCGAGAGTGCCGTATCTATCATCGTCGGCTCTCGTTTTCCGGCGCTGAACGTGCGAGCAGCGACGGAGCTGACGGACGTTCTGCTATCCAAGTATGCGGAGAACTGAACTGTCTCGGATGGGGGACAAGCACGGTGACGGCGGCCGATTTTCGCTGAGCTAGGCGCTCGTGCGAAGCAGCGAGACTTCGGCGTCGAGGGCCAGCGAGTCGAGGACGGCGCTGACGGTCGAGGCGTGCCAGTGGCCACCACGGGCCGTCGAGACGCCTTCGGAGTTGAGGCGGTTAGCGATGATGCGCAACGAGTCGCCAGCGGCCCGCTCGGCGGCGATGCGGTCCCGGGTGGCCTCGGGCAACTCGACGGGGCGGCCGAGTCGGATGCCACGGGCCTTCATGGCCTGCATGGCCTCGCTGGTGCGGGCGGCGATGATCCGGCGTTCCCACTGGGCCACAGAGCTGGTGATGTTGGCCACTAGCTCCCCGGTGGGCGTGGTGGTGTCCACGTCCACGTCGAGGGTGACCACGGCCCAGCCCTTCTTCTTGGCCCGCTCGGTGATGGCGGCGAAGTCGAGCACGGAGCGCGAGAGCCGGTCGAGCTTGGCCACCACCAAGGCGTCGGCCTCCCCGGCGTCGAGGCGGGCGAGGGCGTCGAGCAGGGCGGGGCGCTTCAGGTTCTTGGCGGAGCGTCCCTCGTCGGCCAGCTCGGCCACGAGCTCCCAGCTACGGGCGGCCAGGGCGGTGGTGACGGTGGCCCGCTGGGCCTCCAATCCGTTGCCAGTGTCGGCCTGTTCCTCGGTGCTCACCCGGAGGTACGTGATCGCTCGCATGGGGACAGTGTACAGGAAAGGTCCGGTTTCTGTACAGCATCTATCTGGGGACGCTCTCGTCATCTGGTGATGACAGATGCCCGGGCCTTGCTCAGCTTTGCTTTCAAACGATGCAGACAGCCCTTCGGTGCGGCCTGCCGTGGTGGGCGGGAATCCCGGTGTGGTTCGTGGGCTACGTGATCCCAGCGCGACGCTCCACCAGTTCGGCGGCTTTGGAGAGCATTGTGGCTACATGGGCAGCGCTAGGGGTTGAACCAGGAAGGGCCTCGGCGACGACTCGGAGACGGTCGGCCACGGCAACGGCCTGTTTCTCGGTGAGGGCATTTATCTCCGCACCATGACGATTGATCAGCATGTTGAGAAAATCTGGACCGGTCATAGGTGTGGCACCGGACCGAGCGTGCTGTCGGAGGGCCGGGCGGCGAGCACACGAGCGCGGCTACATGCTTGCTTCCAGCCTTCGGGGGTTGGGAGGCCGAACGGCGCTTCGGCCAGAGCTACGTCTGCAGCCAAGTCCGCCACCTCTCGCCCAAACCCCTCGCGCTGGAGGCCTGTGGATATGCGCTCCTTGGCCTCGGGGCTGCCGTACTCAGCGGGAAGATCGACGGCGTGATCTAGTGGACTGGATGAACTCCTTGAGGGAGTGTCCCTACCTCGATCAGCGCCTTCGTTCTCTTCCACACCTAACTGAGACCTAGGAGACCTAGGACGTGACGCGTCCGGCGCGCTACGTCCCGGCGCGCAGGACGCGTGAGCGGTGGCGCGTGCCGCGCCGGTGGCGCGTGCCGCGCCGGTAGCGCGAGGCGCGCTTGGCTTACCAGCGCTTGTACGCGAGGTGGCCGCTTGACTCTCGGCCTCGTCGCTCGGGCTGTCGCGTTTCGTCTCGGAGTACTGGCTCCATGTCGAGTGAGTTCGCGATCGAACTGGTGGTGGGGGGAGGTCAACCTCATCCCGGACCATCTTGCGGCCAGGGTTGTGGATGACCCGCATTTCTGCGGCTTTCGTTCCCTCGCCTTCGCGGAGTTCGATCAGGCCCATGTCCGCCAGATGGTGCGCGTGAGTCTTGACGGTCCGAGCCTGCCAGCCGACGAGGCTAGCGACGTACCGGTATCCTTTGGTGCTGTACTTCTGTGGACCTCCCTTGACGTCAAGGAGGGCATAGAGGACAACACACTCGCTGTCGCGGCATCTGGTAATCACAGTCTCGGGCACCATGGCCCAGGGTTCAGACTTCGACACGGAGCGACTCGACGTAGGCGACGAGGTCGGTATGCAGGACCAGTCGGGCGCGGTCGATCTTCACCGATGGGATCGTGCCGTCGGCGATGAGGGCGAGGGTCTTGGATCGACCTAGACCGAGAAGCTGGGCAACTTCTGCTGGGCGGTAGGTCAGGCGGTACGGGGCATCAGAAGGGATGCCGAGGGCGGGGCTCAAAGCCATGTTGACTCCGTTCGGAGACATGCCCGGCTAGTACCTATGGAGAGTCATCGGTCTCGCCTTCGGTCCGACGAGCGCTCGGTGCATCTAGAGCGTTGGTCGTGAGGCTGGTGCCGTGGAGTGGTTCGCGTGCTCGCGCTGCCCAGCGAGGATGGTGCCGGGTCGGGTTAGAACGCTGTCAGCTACGCAGCGACGCTCACCCGCGCCGAAGGGGGGCCAGTCCGGAGTACCGGTACCAGGTCAGGGTCTTCGAGCGGTGGCGGGTCGGCATCGGCCGTCAACGCGAGCTGCACGGCCTCGGTCCACTTGGGAGCGTCGAGAACGTCAGGCAAGGTCACGTCGGCCCGAGCCGGGTAGGCCAGAGGTAGCCGAACGGTCACGGTAGCCAGGGCGTTCCGGCCGAGGTACGGACGAAGACGGCGATTCAGATCACGGCGGGTGGCATCGAGGCGCACGGCTCGGCGGAGATGTCCGTGGCCTGCGGTGAGGGAGTCGACATGCTCTGCCTCGATGATCAGGCGGGCCGGGGCACCAGCGACGTAGGCGAGGCCAAGCAAGGAGGTGGGGGCAGCCGTGCCGATGATGTCACCGGTCACGCGGTGCCTCATGGCAAGCGAACGCAGTGTGGGCGAGTCGGGGTGGGCGTCAAGATCGGCGGAGAGGCGATCCACTAGGGCGGAGAACTGGCGCGCCGCTTGGTCCTCGCCCTCAGCCAACCAGCTCATGGAGCCGAGGTCGGCCATCCGGGTTGCCTCAAGTTCACTCACACCCACCAAGCATATGTCGAACGCCTGTTCGATCCAACCTCAGTCCCCAGATTCCCCGTTGGCCGGTGCGGCTTGGAGCATCTCGGCCATTCGGCGGGCGGTGGCAGTGGGGCGGTCGCCGAGCGACTGGACGTAGCCGCGCGTGGTCGCTGGGTCGGAGTGGCCCACCGCTGCAGCGATGTCTTCGGTGACGGCCCCATCGACGTAGAGGTTGGTAATGACCGTCCTTCGACCCGAGTGCGTACCGAGGCCCGCGGTGTCGATGTCCAGGGCCTTGCAGATCCGGTGCAGTTCCTTGGTGATGGCCTGTCGATTGGCCATCTGATGCCGCGTGCCGATGAACAGGAAGCCGTCTCCGGTTCGGTTCAGGTAGGGGCCAAGGGCAAGCTGCTCTTCTAACTGAAACGCTCGGAGCTTCCGCAGCGGTCCGTGCAGGAAGGCCGAGAGGTGCCGTTGGCCTTCGGTCGAACGGGTCTTGGTCGGATGCACCACCGGGCCGACGTTGTCCTGATACACCACAGAGCGCCGAACGGCGATGGTCTCGGCGTCGTAGTCGAGGTCCTCCCAGCGCAGACCGAGCACCTCGGAGACTCGAAGACCGACCGTGAACAGAAGAGCGACCGCAAGGCCGTGGCGGTATAGCGGTGCCGCTGCCTTGCCATCCTTGGACGGGTGGAACCTGATGGCCTCGGCGACGAGCGAACGTTGCTCATCCACGGTGAGGGTCCGGCGTTGTTTGCGATCCCTCGTCATCGGGAGTCGTACGCGGTCGAGCGGATTGGAACTCAGGTAGCCGAGGTCGATGGCCTCGTTGATGGCTTGGCGGGCCACGCGTCGACAGCCGCGAGCGAAGTGGTCCGAGTAGGCACCGAGTTCGTTCACGAGCTTCTGGGCATCAGGTTTCTGGATGCCGCGGACGGGCCAGGTACCAGCGATGGCCACGACGGCGTTGCCCATCTTCCGGTACGTGTCGCGGGTCGTTTCAGCGATGCTGCGGGAGGCGGTGACGTTGTCGAGGAAGTAGTCGATGAGGGTCGCGAAGGTCGGGTCAGGCCCGAGCCGACGCGAGGTAGACGCGTCGAGTTCCTTGATGGCCTCATCAAGCCGGGCCTTCGCCTCGGCCTGGGTCGAACCGGTGCGCTTGACACGTCGCCCACCCGGCAGGCTCCGCACGGCCTCCCAGCGAACCTTCTCGACCCCG
>CAZRLR010000329.1:0-5305 GCA_964600395.1 uncultured Conexibacter sp. | reverse complement strand
GACCGAGATGGTCTTCATCGAGCTCGTGTAGCACCCCCGGCCGGTCTGGAAGACTGGTGTGCATGCAGACACGCCAGCTTCTGGTCGCGGCCGGGACCGCGGCCGCCCTCGCGGCCCCGGCGGCCGCCTCCGCCGCGACCGTCACCGTCGACAAGCCGTGCTACTCGGCCGGCTCGGTCGACGGGCCCCAGCAACGCGTCGGCTTCACCCTCGCGGGGTTCCCGTCTGAAGCCAACGTCCAGATCAACGGCGGCAACGGCAACGGCGACCTCGGGTTCGTGACGGCCGGGGCGGACGGCGGGTTCGAGGGCTCCTTCCCCGTCGACGCGCTGTCCAAGGGCCGCGCGACGTACCCGCTGAACGCCGTGACCTTCGACGGCACGACGTCCGCCTCGACGTCCTACACCGTCGCGGCGGCCGGGGTGAGCATGGTGCCGTCCGTCGCGCGCCCGGCGACGAAGGTCGCCTTCAAGGCGCGCGGCTTCGTCGGCGGCAAGGTGCTGTACGCCCACTACGCGATCACGAAGTCCGCGGTGAGCCACCCGCTCGTCAAGACGTTGAAGCTCGGGACGCTCAAGGGGCCGTGCGGGGACCTGGACGTCAAGAAGATGCCGCAGCTCCCGGTGAAGCACCCGCGGCGCAAGACGGTCTACGAGATCCAGTTCGACACCTCGCCGACCTTCAAGCGCCAGCAGGGCCTCTACGTCACGCGGACGGTCTTCGTCCCCTGACGCTACCGTCCGCGGCCCCTTGACCGCGCGGCTGGACATCGAGTACGACGGGACGGACTTCTACGGCTGGGCGATCCAGCCGGGCGTGCGGACCGTCCAAGGGGAGCTGCAGCGGGCGCTCGCGCAGATCTCGCAGCGCCTGGTCGTCCTGACCGTCGCCGGGCGCACCGACCGCGGGGTGCACGCGACCGGGCAGGTGGCCTCGCACCCGGGGCAGCCGGTGCCCGAGCACTCGCTCAACGCGGTGCTGCCGCGCGACGTGCGGGTCGTACGCAGCGTGGCGGCGCCCGACGGCTTCGACGCGCGCCGGGACGCGGTGTCCCGGGTCTACGAGTACCGGATCCTCAAGCGGCGGGCGGCCAGCGCGATCGCTCACCGCACGCAGTTGCACCTCTACGGGCCGCTCGACGAGGACGCGCTGCACGCCTGCGCCGCGGCCCTCGTGGGCGTCCACGACTTCACGGCCTTCACCCCGACCGAGACCGACCACGTCCGCTTCCGCCGGCGGATCATCGGGGCGGCGTGGCGCCGCGAGGGGGATCTGCTGACCTTCCGGATCGAGGGCGACGCGTTCATGCGCAACATGGTGCGCGCGCTCGTCGGCACGATGCTCGAGGTCGGCCGCGGCAAGCGCGACGTCGCGTCGTTCGTCGCGTTGCTGGCGGGTGCCCACCGGCGCGAGGCGGGCATGACCGCCGCCCCGCACGGCCTGACGCTCGTCGGCGTGCGCTACCCGAACGCCTGACCGTCGCCGCGGTACGTCGGGACCGCCGCGACGATCTCGTCGCCCGCGACGAGGTGCACGACGTCCACGCGCTCCAGCGGCTCGCCGGCCTTGGCGGGGCGCAGCCACACGCGGTCGCCGAGGTCCAGCGCATCGGCGGCGGCGCCGCGCAGCGGGGTCTGGGCCTCGCCGGCGCCCTCGCGGGCGTCGAGCGTCAGCCCGGGCGGAAACCACGGCAGGGGTTGGCGGTCGGCGCCCGGCGGGCCCGAGGCGATCCAGCCGCCGCCCTGGGCGGTGACGATCCCGGGGGCCGGTCGCCGGACGACCGGCAGCGCGAGGAAGAGCGCCGGCCGTGGCGTGAACGCCCGGTACCCGTCGAAGAGCGCCGGGCCGTAGAGGCCGCTGCCCGCGGCGACCTCGGTGACGGCGGCCTCCGCCCCCGAGCTCTCCAGCGAGCCGGTGCCCCCGGCGTTGACGAGCGGCAGCGTGCGGCCGAGCACGGCCTCGACGGCCTCGACCGCCGCCCGCCGGCGGGCGGCGAGCTCCGCGCGCGAGCGGCGCTGCATGAGCATGATGCCGGCCGCGCGGGCGCGGTGGCCCGGCGGCGCGTCGCCGACCCCGGCGACCTGCGCCTCGTAGGCCATGACACCGACGAGCTCGAGGGCCGGCCGGCGGAGGACCTGCGCGGCGAGCGCGGCGAGCTCGTGCGGGGTGTGCAGCGGCGACCGGCGCACGCCGAGGTGCACCCGGCCGTCGGCCAGGCGCAGCGAGGCGTCGAGCTCCAGGACGACGCGGACCGGCGCCTCCGGGCGGGCGCTCACCTGCTCGACGATGTCCAGGTGCGCGACGTCGTCGACCATGATCGCGATCCGCGCGCCGCGCTCGCGGTCGGCTCCCGCGGCCAGCGCGCGCAGGGCGGCGCGGTCGACGGACGGGTAGGCGACGACGACGTCGTCCGTCGTCCCCTGCCGGACGAGGTGCAGCGCCTCGGGGAGCGTGAGCGCGAGCACGCCGCGGAAGGCGCCGTCCGGACGCTGCAGGACGCGCTCGAGCAGGTGGCGCACGCGGACGGACTTGCTCGCGACGCGGATCGGCGTCCCGCCGGCACGGCGCGCGAGGTCGTCGGCGTTCGCGTCGAAGGCGTCCAGGTCGACGGCGACGAACGGCGCGTCCAGGCCGGCGGTCGCGCGCTCCAGGCGAGCGTGCTGAGCCTGGTCGGGGGCCGGCCTCACGGGCGCGGGCCGTTCGTCTGGAGGAAGAGCACCGGCCGGTCGCCGTAGCCGCCGACCGCCTGGACGCGCAGCAGGCGGCCGAGCGCCTTGCCGGTGTAGACGCCCTCGAGCGGGACGCCGAGCGCCGGCCCGAGCGCGACGGCCGCCTCGGCCTCGGCGGTCGCGTGACCGTAGCCGGCGCCGAGCGCGTCGGCGGGGACGTCGAAGTCCCCGGCGCCCGGGGCCGCGTCGTCGGCGACGGCGGCCCCGCGCTCGCGCAACAGCTGCGCCGTGCGGTCGGCGAGCCTGGCGATGCGCGCGGGCTCCAGGGGCAGCTGGTCGTTGACGAGCACGCCCTCCACGCGGACGTCGTGCAGCCCGGCGAGGCGCAGCCCGAGCGCGAGGCCCGCGAGCGTCCCGCCCGTCCCCACCGCGCAGACGACGGTGCCCGGCCGGGGCAGCTCGCCCGCCTCGATCTGCGCCGCGAGCTCCAGGGCGGTCTCGACGGTCCCCAGGACGCCGACCGGCGACGAGCCGCCGGCGGAGAGGAGATAGGGGTTGCGGTGGCGGGCGAGCAGCCAGGGGGCGACGAGCTGGGTCCGCCGCGTGCCGTGCGTGTGATGGACGGTCGCACCGGAGGCCTCCAGCCGCCGCAGGTTGGCACGGACGTGGTCGTCCAGCGGCTGGTCGACGACGGCGACGGCGACGTGCAGCCCGGCCGCGAGGCCGTAGCGCGCGGTGGCCAGGCCGTGGTTCGTGCCCAGCGCGCCGAAGGTCAGGATCGTCCGGCGCCCGCGGCGCTGGGCGTCCGGGATCGTCCACTCGAGCTTGCGGACCTTGTTGCCGCCCCAGCCGCCGTCCCCGTAGGCGCCTTCGTCCTTCAACCAGACCCCGGCGTGGCCGGGAAGGGGGCGGACGGGGGTCGGCCCGGTCCCCAGGCGCCGGAAGGGGAGCGCGGCCGCGGCCTCGGGGAAGCGGCGGTGCAGGTGCGGCGCGGTCACGGCCCGAGCACCGTCCGCAGGTGGGCGTTCGTGAAGCGACGGTCGGGATCCAGGCGGTCGCGGACGGCCTGGAAGGCGTCCCAGCCCGGGTAGGCGGGCGCGAGGTCGGCCGCGGTGCGGAAATGGCGCTTGCCCCAGTGGGGACGGCCGTCGAGGTCGCGCATGATCGCCTCCACCTCGCGCAGGAACGGCTGCCAGGCCGTGCCCTGGAAGACGTGGGCGGCGACGTAGGCGGTTTCGCGCCCGTGGGCCGGGGAGAGCAGCGCGTCGTCCCCGGCGACGGTGCGCAGCTCCAGCGGGAAGGAGATCGGCAGGCGCTCGCGCTCGACGAGCTCGAGCACTGCGCGCACCGCGGTGGCGGCGTGGTGGCGCGGGATCGCGTACTCCATCTCGTTGAAGCGCACGCTGCGCGGCGTGGCGAAGACACGGTAGGAGCGGTCGGTCTGCGGGGCCGAGCCGCCGAGGGTCGTGGCGAGGCGGTTCAGGCGGGGGACGAGCGCCGGGCGCCGGCGTCCCAGGCGGCACAGCGCGCCGAAGGCGTGGTTCGTCAGCAGGTGGTCGGCGACGTAGGCGCGAGCGGCGCCGCGGGGCCGGGGCGGCGCGTCGACGCGGTCGTTCGTCCGCGTGATGAGGCGGTCGGCGTAGGGGAAGGCGAAGAGCTCGAAGTGGTCGTGGGCGGCGGCGCGGGCGTCCAGCTCGTCCAGGACGGCTGCGCGGTCCTCGACGAGGTCGTGACCGCGCAGGACGAAGGCCGGGACGGTCCGCACCGTCAGCTCGGTCACGACCCCGAGCGCGCCGACCGACACCCGGGCCGCGCGCCAGGCCTGGCCGTCGTCCGCGTCGTCCGGGGTGAGCTCGTGGACCGTCCCGTCGCCGGCGACGAGCTGGACCGCCTCGATCGCCGTCGACAGGTTGCCCAGGCGCGCGCCGGTCCCGTGGGTCCCCGTCGCGGTGGCGCCCGCCAGCGACTGCACGTCGATGTCCCCGAGGTTCTCCAGGGCGAGGCCGTGCTCGTCCCACAGCCGGTTGCTGAGGGCGTTGAGGGTGATGCCCGCCTGGACGCGGACGCGGCCCGTGGACGCGTCGACGTCGAGGATCCGGTCCATCCGGTCGAGGCTGAGGAGCGCGCCGTCCGTCAGGACGACCGGGGTGAACGAGTGGCCCGCCCCGGCGACGCGGACGGTGTGCCCGCGCGTCGCGGCGTCCTGGACGGCCGTCGCGACCTGCGCGGTCGAGGTGGGGCGGGCGTGCACCGCGGGGACGCACGTCTCGTCACCGGCCCATGTGGTCCACGTCGTCACGGGTCCACCGTAAGGCCTGCGAGCGCCGGCCACGGGGCGGGCTCGGGGCGGCTGCGGTCCAGCTGGGCGGCGAGCGAGAGCAGGCGGGGCTCGTCGCCGGCCCGGCCGAGGAGCTGGGCGCCGATCGGCACGCCGGCGCCGTCCGTCCCGGCGGGGACGTTGACGCCGGGCCAGCCGACGACGTTCCACGGGAAGGCGAACGGGCAGGCGGCCTCGATCGCCGTGCCGGTCGGCCAGTACGAGCGGCCGTCGAGCTCGCCGACGCGGAGGGCGACCTTCGCGGTCGTCGGCGTGAGCAGGACGTCGATCCCGCGGTCGAAGACGGCGCTCATCCGGG
>CAZRLR010000328.1:3473-5311 GCA_964600395.1 uncultured Conexibacter sp. | reverse complement strand
GACGCGCCCGAGCCCCGCCCCGGCCGCGACGGCGTCCGCGGCGACGACGCCCGTCGCGTCCTCGTCGTGCAGCAGCCCGCGGGCCCGCAGACTCGCGCGGGCCTGTTTGACCCCGGCCGGCAGCGGCTGCACGCCGGCGCCGTCGAGCAGGCGGGCGCCGGGGGTCTGCAGGGCCGGCGCGTGCGTCCCGGCCCAGGCGAGGAAGGCGCTGGGCGCCGCGTCGCAGGCAACGGCGCCGTCCTCGAGGACGACGACCCGGTCGGCCGCGCCGAGGCAGCGCTCCAGGCGGTGCTCGGCGAGGACGACGGTCGTCCCCCACTCCTCGTTCAGGCGCCGCAGCAGCCAGATGAGCTCGTCGCCGGCGACGGGGTCCAGCTGCGAGGTCGGCTCGTCGAGCAGGACGAGCGGCGGGCGCCCGGCGAGCGCGGCGCCGAGGGCGACGCGCTGCAGCTCGCCGCCGGAGAGCTCGTGCGTCGGGCGGTCCAGCAGCGTCTCGATCCCGAGAGCGAGCGCGACCTCTTCGACCCCGCGGGCGACGGCAGACGGCGCGTGGCCGTGGTTCTCCAGCGGGAAGGCGAGCTCGGCGCGGACGGAGCCGAGCACCGCCTGCGTCTCGGGGTCCTGGAAGAGCGACCCGCAGACGGCGGCCAGCGCGCCGGGCGGGTGCTCGCGTGTGTCGAGCCCGCCCGTGCGCACGGACCCCGCGAACGTCCCGCCGTGGAAGTGGGGCACGAGACCGCAGGCGGCGCGCAGGAGGGTCGACTTGCCGGACGCCGAGAGCCCGGCGAGGACGACGAACTCGCCGCGCTGCACGGTCAGCGAGACGTCGCGCAGCGAGGGCGCCGAGCGTTCGGGGTACGTGTACGTCACCCGGTCCAGCACGAGCGCCGGCGCCCCGCTCATGCGACCCCCCGGCGGTCGGCGAAGGGCAGGAGCGCGGCGACGAGCAGCACCGCGACGGCGGCGAGCTCCGGCGTCCCGAGCGCGAGGTCGAGCGTCGGGTAGGCGGCGAAGTCGGCGACGGGCGTCGTGAGGATCCAGACCGTGAGGGCGGTGATGACGGCGCCCGCGAGCGCGAAGGCCCGGTCGTGACGGGACCACGGCCGGCCGCTGCGTCCTCCGCGACCGGCGGTCGGCAGCCCGTAGCCGCGGACCTCGAGCGTCGCGGCCACGTCGATCGCGCGGTCCAGCGCGCCGGTCGAGACGGCCCGGAAGACGGCCAGGCGCGCCCGCGGCCCGGTGCCGCCGCTGTCGGCCCGGCAGCGCCGCGCCTCCTCCAGGCGCCGCGCGTCGCGCGTGAGGACGGGCATGAGCCGTGTCGCCAGCACGGCGGTCATCGCCGAGTGCACCGAGACGCGGCGCAGGAGGCGCAGCAGCTCGTCGGGGTCGACGGTCGCGCTGAACAGCGCGAAGGCGAGCATGACGACGAGCACGCGCGCACCGAGGACGAAGCCGTAGACGAGCGCCTCGACGGTCAGGTCGACCTGCCCGAACGGCGGGACCTCCCCCAAGCGCGCGAAGACCGTCAGGCCCTCGCGCACGACGAACGGGTTGATCAGCGCGAAGAGCAGCGCGAGCGGGACGGCGAAGCGCGCGGTCCGGCGCAGGTCGTCGCCGACGCCGGCGCCGCGGGCGGCCCCGGCGATCGCGAAGGTCACGGCGGCGAGCATGACGGGGCTCTCGACGAGCATCCCGAGGGCGGCCAGGGCCAGGCAGTACGCCGAGGCGGCGCCGGCGCGCGCGGCGTGCAGCGGGCTGGCCAGCCGCCGGTGGATCATGGCCCGGGCGCACCCCCGGCGACCTCGGGGACGGCGACGGCCCGGCCGTCGGCGACGGCG
>CAZRLR010000328.1:0-3463 GCA_964600395.1 uncultured Conexibacter sp. | reverse complement strand
TTCGCGTACGGCCTCCAGCGTGGCGCGCGAATCGACGGCGAGCGCGAAGTGGTCCTTGAGGTTGCCCTGGTCCATGGCCTGCGCGGCCGCCAGGACGCCGGCCTCGTCGACGGCCGTGACGACCCAGACGGGCCGCCCCTCGTCCAGGCGCGTGGCGGCGATCAGCCCGTCGCCCGGCCCGAGCGTCCGGGTCGTGCGGCCCTCGGGGTCGAGGATCGCGATCGACTTGCCGTCGGCCGCGGGGCGCGCGTAGACGCCGCTGGCCTTGGGGCCCTGGCCGATGAGGCGGACCGTGTCGTCGTCGCGCACGCGCAGCCACGTCCCGACGACGATGCGCAGCGTCTGCTTCGTGATCGACTGCTGCAGGCCGCCCTGGGCGGCGAAGACGCCGGCGGCCGTCATCGCGTCCTGCACCTTCTGGCAGGCCGGGATCCCCGCCGGCGTGCACTCGACGCGGACGGGCAGCTTCTTGCCGTCCGGGCCGTAGCGGAACGGCGCGGGGAAGGATCCGACGACGGCCGGGACGTCGGACGTCACGCCCCAGTCGTGGTGGTCCCACCAGATCGTGTCCGTCTTGCGCAGCTTCGTCGCCGCCGCGCCCTTGTCGGCCTCCACGCCGTTGACGTAGTAGAACCAGTCCACGGGTCGCCCGTCGCGCGTGCCGCCCTTGACGCCGTCGATGGACTGGACGAAGCCGCCGCCGTAGCGCGTCGTGACCTTCAGGTTGCGCGACAGCATGCGCATGACGGTGTCCTGCCCGCCGAGCTCGGGCTGCGGCAGGTCCGCCAAGGGCTTGGTCCCGAAGTCCTGCGTCACGACGAGCTGGGCGCCCGTCGGGCTGTCCCCCGCGCCCAGCCCGCAGCCCGTCGCGGCGACCGTGGTCGCGGCGAGGAGGGCCAGGGGCATGGCGCGGCGCAGGCTCATGCGCTCACTTCACCACGAAGACGATGCGGTCGCGGCCGCGAGCGCTGATCTTCGAGACGTTGCCGGCGCGGTCGACGGTCTGCACGTCGAGCACGTAGCGACCGGCGGGCAGCGCGAACGGGAGCAGGTAGGACCAGTCGGCCTTGTCCCCGATCGAGAAGAACCTGCCGCCCGCGACGCCGCAGACCCTGGACTTCACGAGGCGCTCGCGCTCGCCGTCGAGGTACGAGCAGTGCGGCCCGATCCTTCGGGTGAGGCGCAGGCGGACGTCCTCGAGCCCGTTCGTGTCCGCGGCGACGGAGCCGGCGAGCGTCGACGGCGCCTTCGCACGCGTGAAGACGGCCTTCTCCTTGAGGCCGCCCCGGATGGCCGCGACCGGCGCGGTCTTGTCCGGCGAGCCGCAGAGGCCGTCGCTGCCGGTCGTCTGGCACGGCGGCGGGGGCGTGGTCGGCGTCGTGCCGGTGGTCGGCGGCGGCGGCGGGTCACCCGGCTTCGTCGTCCCGCAGAACCCGTCCGCCCCGTCGGTGACGCAGACCGTCACGCTGTCGCGGACCTCGCCGCCCTTCGTCGCCACGAGGGTCACCGGACCGCGGGTCGCGGTCGAGAGCGTCGCCTTGCCGTCGGCGCCCGTCGTGCCGGTGAGGCCGCCGCCGCTGACCGTCGCGCCCGCGGCCGGGCTCTTCGTCGTCGTGTGGCTGTAGTCCGGCGCGTAGGTCGTGGTCGCCTGCGTCACCGTGACGGTGAACGGCGCACCGGGAGCCGCCGTGGCCGGAGCGGTGGCCGCGAGCGGCTCGCCGGAGAAGCACCCGCTCGTCCCACTCGTGCACGAGTTGAAGAAGAGGACGCTGTCACCCGGCTGCAGCTCGGTGTCGCAGGCCCCGAGGTCGGCGGGCTCCCCGTTGACGTACAGCGCCCAGTAGTCCGGCCCGCTGAAGGGGTGGGACTCGCCCTTGATCGTCTCGACGATCTGGGCGAACGTGTACGGGCCGGACCACTCGCCGGCCGTCGCCTGCTGCAGGGCGCCGCCGGCGCTCGTGCCGGAGCACGGGTGGCCGTTGCCCTTGTCGACCGGGGCGGTCGTCGTGGTGACGGTCGTCCGCGGGACGAGGGTCGCCGACGCCCCTTCGACGCGGACGCTGACGGCGCCCGGGGTCGCGGCGGACGCGACCGACGGCACGGCCACGGAGGCAAGACAGACGACGGACGCCGCGAGGCGCCGTCGGAAAGACGACATAGGCATGAGCCACCCCTTTCCACGAGGGCTTGTGGGCTGAGGTCGGAGACAGGTCTCCTGGCTCCCGGGCCGATCCCCCCACACCTTCCCAGGCCCTCGTCGGGCCCAGTGGCTCGCACCGCCGAGCGGTGCGTTGTGGAAAGACTTCCCCGGTCACAGTGGCGGGACCGCGCCGGACTCACACCGGCTTCCCTGCACCACCGACCAGATTGAGGGCGCCAGGATAGTCCGTTTCACCCGCCGGTGTCGCACGGCTGCCGGTCGCCCTCGCCGGACGCCGGTGGCGTCGCGCCGGGGGTCAGCCGACGGTGAAGACGATGCGGTCGATGCCGCGCGCGAGCGGCCCGGAGACGTTGCCGAGCGCGTCCACGGCCTGGACGTCGAGGGTGTAGCGGCCGCGCGTGAGCCGGGCCGGCAGCGCCCAGGACCAGCGCGTCCCGCCGCCGATGGAGAAGAACGTCCCCCGGTCGGCGCCGCACGGCTTCAGGCGCTGGAAGCTGTCCTCGATGCCGTCGAACGTCGCGCAGCGCGTGTCGCCGATGCGCCGGGTCAGGCGCAGGCGCACGTCGGCGATCCCCGCACGGTCGGCCGCCCGGCCGCTGAGGACCAGCGGCGCCCTGGCGCGCGTAAAGCGCTGCTGCTCGGCGATCGAGGTGACGGTCGTGCTCGGACCGGTCCGGTCCGGCGTCCCGCACGCCCCGTCGCGGCCGTTCGTGCGACAGCTCGACGCGGGCACCGCCGGGGCGACGAAGAGCAGGACCCGGTCGCCGGGGTTGACGGGGACGCTGCACGGCGCGGCGGCCGTCGGGACGCTGTTGACCGCCAGGACCCAGCGGCGGACGTCCCCGTCGGCGGGGTGCGCCTCGCCGAGGATCGACGTCGCGGCGGTGCCGTCCGTCGCCCACGCGCCGGCGGTCGCGCGCTCCAGGACGCCGCCCGCGCTGGCGCCCGGACACGACACGCCGCCCTTGTCCAGCGCCTCCTGGCCCGGGATCACGGCCGCCGACGGCACGAGCGTGCCGCTCGCGCCCTCGACCTGCACGACGACGCCCGCCTCGTCGCCGGCCGCCGCCAGGCCGGTCGCCCCCGGCGCCGACGTCGACGCCAGGCCGGCGAGCACGAGGAGGAGGACGGTTGCGCGGGCCCGTGACATCGCGCGCGGCACGATGGCACACGCGGCGCGCCCGCGGCGGGATGGCGCGTCGCATCTGCCAGACTCGCGGGGCGATGACCGTGAACCTCACCCGCATCTACACGAAGCTCGGCGACAGCGGCGAGACCCACCTGGGCGACATGTCGCGCGTC
>CAZRLR010000327.1:0-5316 GCA_964600395.1 uncultured Conexibacter sp. | reverse complement strand
ACGACCACGACCTGGCCGGCGAGCGTGTCGCGGTCATCGGCACCGGGCCGGCGGCCGCGCAGTTCGTCCCGCGGATCCAGCCGCTGGTGGACCGCTTGCTCGTCTTCCAGCGCACCGCGCCGTGGGTCCTGCCGCACGTCGACCGGCCGGTGCCGCTGCCCGAGCGCCTGCTCTACCGGGCGCTGCCCGTGCTGCAGGACGTGCAGCGCAACGCGCTCTTCGCGGTCTACGAGTCGATGGGTGTCGGCTTCCGCGGGCAGACCGCGCTGATCGCGCCGGTCGAGGCGATCGGCCGCGCGCACCTGCGCCGCCAGGTCCAGGACCCCGAGCTGCGGGCCAAGCTGACGCCGCACTACCGCTTCGGCTGCAAGCGTCCGATCCTTTCGAACACGTACAACCCGGCGCTCGCCGCCGCCAACGCCGAGGTCATCACCGAGGGCATCGCGAAGGTCGACGGGAGCGCGATCGTCACCGCCGACGGCGCTCGCCACGAGGTCGACACGATCATCACCGCCATCGGCTACCGGTACAGCCGGTCGCTGCTGGCCCACCGGATCGTCGGGCAGGACGGGCGCACGCTGGGGGAGGTGTGGGACCGCTCGCCCAAGGCCTACCTCGGCTCGGCCGTCCCGGGCTTCCCGAACATGTTCATCCTGCTGGGCCCGAACTCGATCGGGATCAACTCGGTCATCTTCTCGCTCGAGTCCCAGATGGCCTACGTCATGAGCGCGCTGGCGTCGATGGACCGCGGCAACGTGCGCCGCGTCGAGGTGCGCCGGGACGCGCTCGAGGGGTTCGTCCGCGAGGTCGACCGCCGCAGCGAAGGCAGCGTGTGGACGGCCGGGGGCTGCAAGGCGTACTACGTCGACGACACGGGCCGCAACTACGGCCTGTACCCGGGCTTCGCCGCGCAGTTCCGCCGGCGGACCCGGCGCTTCGATCCCGAGCGGTACGTGCTGACGCCGGCCGGGGCCGTGGCCGGGTGATGCAGCTGCCGCCCGGGATCCAGGCGCTCGGCCCGGAGGCCGTGGCGCGCCTGCAGACCCTCGTCGAGCAGGCCGAGCGACGCCAGGCCGACGAAGCCGAGGCGGCCCTGCAGACCGCGTTGCAGCTCGTCCCGTGGCCCGTCCGCGGCGTCGTCCGCAAGGTGCTGCTGGGGTGACCGACGCGCTGGCCCACCGGTCCGAGACGCTGCGCCTGGCGCGGGTGCTCGGCGTCGAGCCCGAGGAGCTCGCGTTCCTGCGCGACGCGCCCGTGGAGGACCTCGCCCAGGTCCGCGCCGCCGTCCTGGACCGGTTGCTGGACCGCAGCCGGCGGGAGTTCGAGCGTGAAACGGCTGAGGACACGCTCCTGGCCGTCCAAGATCGTCGCAGCCCGTCGCCGAAGCGGGCGGGGGCGGGCGTCACAGCCGCGCGGCCACCGACAGCGCGGTGTCCCGGAGCGCGACGAGCTGCGCGCGGTCGTCGCCGCGCCGCTGAACGACCGACAGCGCCGACGGCGCCGCGTCGTCGACGGGGACGTAGGTCACGCCCGGCCACGGGTTGTACTGGGCGGCCGCGGCGGGGACGACGCAGACACCGCGTCCGGCCGCGGTGAGGTTGAGGAACTCCTGGATGCTCGTGGCCTCGCCGGTGATGCGCCCGGGAAGGCCGTGCCGGCGCTGCTCGGCCATCCAGGACGCGCGGAACGCCGGGTTGACCCGCTCGGGCTGGGTGATGAAACCGTCGCCGGCGAGGTCGGCCATGCGGACGCTGCGGCGCAGGGCGAGCGGATGCCCGTCCCAAAAGGGCCACCACGCGGGGCTCCTCGTGGAGGACCGTCACCGTCAGGTCGGGCGCCTCGGACGGCAGGAGGCGCCCGAAGACGACGTCGATCTCGCCGCGGCGCAGCAGGTCGTAGCGCACGTCGGTGAGCTCGCGCAGCGTCAGGGGGAGGTCCTGCCACCGGGCCCGGAGCCGCAGCAGCACCTCCGGCAGCAACTCGCTGGCGGCCGAGCCGGTGAACCCGATCCGCAGCGGCTCCACGGCGGCGGCGCGGTGGGAGGCGGCGGTGCGGCTCAGGCGGTTGGCCGCGTCGATGACCTCGCGGGCGCGCGGCAGCAGCGCGTGGCCGGCCTCAGTGAGCGCGACGGACCGGGAGGTCCGGGACAGGAGCGAGAGCCCGAGCTCCGACTCCAGGCGCCGGATCCTCGCGCTGAGCGACGGCTGCGTCAGGTGCAGACGCTCGGCGGCACGCCCGAAGTGCAGCTCCTCGGCGACGGTGACGAAGGCGACCAGCCGCGGGACGCTGTCGATCATAAGCCGGACGCTATCGACGCGCACGAGGAGCACTTGGACACCGGGCGCCCCCGCAGTCACCGTCCAGGCCACGACCCGCCGACCTCGAGGAGTACGACATGACACCGCAGGACACGCTGGCGCTGGGGCGCAGGTTCGTCACCGACGTGCTCGGCGCCCAGGATCCGGCCGCCTTCGAGGAGCTTGTCGACGACGACGTCGTCGTCCACTCGGGCATCGAGCCGCTGGCGCCCATGGTCGGCAAGGCCGCCTTCGCGGCCGGGCTGGCGAAGCTCGCGGCCTTCACGTTCACCGGCTTCGTCCTCGAGGACCTGCTCGCCGTCGACGATCGCGTGATCGTCCGCTACCGCGCGCAGGCCACGCACACCGGCGACCAGCTCGGGGTCCCCGCGACCGGCCTGGACGTGACGATGTGGGAGATCCGGCTGCAGCGCTGGCGGGACGGCAGGCTCGTCGAGGACTTCGTCGCCGACATCAACTACGACTGGCCGTGGCTCGTGCAGCCGGCGTACCCGGACGCGATCGGCCGGACGGGACGGGCATGAGCACGGGCCTCGTCATCGGCGCCGGCCCCGGCGTCGGCGCCGCGGTGGCCCGGCGGCTGGTCCGCGAGGGCTTCGACGTCGGGCTGCTCGCCCGCGAGCCCGCACGGCTGGAGCGCCTGCGGGAGGAGCTCACCACCGGCGCCCCGACGGTCGCGACATACCCGGTCGACGCCGCGGACCCGGCGGCGCTGGCCGCGGCGCTCACGGACGCGATGGCCGATCTCGGCCCCCCGTCGTGCGTCGTCTTCAACGCCGTGGCCTGGCCGGCGGGGGACCTGCTGCAGATCCCCCCGTCGGCGCTCCTGGACTCGCTCGCCGTCAACGCGGTCGGGCCGGTGGTGGCGGCGCAGACCTGTGCGCCATCGATGCCCGCCGGGGCGTCGCTGCTCGTCACCGGCGGGGGCATCGTCTTCGCCCCGGCCGCCGCGGCCGCGGGGCTGTCGCTCGGCAAGACCGCCGGTCGCCTCGTCACCTCGCTCCTGGCCGAGACCCTCACGCCGAAGGGCATCCACGTCGCGACCGTGCTCGTCGCCGGGCAGGTCGCCCCCGGCGGGCGCTTTGACCCCGACGCGATAGCCGGCGAGCTGTGGCGCCTGCACCAGCAGCCCGCCGGTGCATGGGAGCACGAGACCACGTGGCGCTGATCCCCATCTCCCGAGCCCGAACCGACCTGAGAGGACCCACGATGCACACGACCGCCCGCCCCGCGACCGACGACCACGGTCACCGCTGATGCGCATCTTCGCCACGTCACGAGCGACGCCGGCTGCGACCCCCGAGGCCCTGCAGGAGGACATGGACGCCGAGATCGCGCAGGGCGCCGCGTTCTATGAGCAGGGGCTGATCGTCCAGGCCTACATGGACCCCGGCTACGAGCGGACGTTCATGATCCTCGAGGCCCCGAGCGCCGACGCCGCGCGGGAGGCCTTCCAGGCCTATCCGCAGGTCGCAGCGGGGCTCATCGAGTTCGACTTCGCGGAGCTCATCGGCATGCCCGCCGTCGCCGCGGTGCACGAGCGCCGGGGCGAGGGACTGCCGGACTGGTGGCCGGGCTGAGCGCGTGACGGCGGTCAGCGGCGGGGCTCGTCGCCGGCCTCGCCGCTGAACGCCGCGGCCCCGGCGCGCCAGGCCGCGGCGACGTCGGCGTCGGCCGGGAAGCGGCCCGCGATCTCGAGCAGCGTCATGCCGTGAGCGAACGCCCAGGCGGCGCGGGCCTGGTCGGGATCGGGGAGCACGCGCAGGAGCGGTGCGGCGGCGCGCGCCTCCAGGGCTTCAGGCAGCGCGTGCCGCGGCAGCGGTCGCTCGGTGCTGAGGCGGTAGAGCGCCGGGTTGGCGAGGGCGTGCCGGCGGTAGGCGGCGAGCATGCCGGTGAGCGTCCGGGCCCGCGTCCCCGCCTGCGCGAGCTCGTCGAGGTACTCGGCCGCCAGGGCGGTCTCGATCTCGCTCTTGTCGGCGAAGTGCTTGTAGAGCGAGGGCGCGCGGATGCCGACCTCCCGGGCGACCGCCTGCATCGTCAGGCCGTCCGCGCCGTCCCGGGTGAGGACGGTGCGGGCGGCCTGGACGATCTGCTGCCGCCGCGGTGACTCAGTAGCCACGCTGGCTGCCGTCCGCGGCGCGGGGGCCGTAGCCGACGGTCCGGTCCATCGCGATGTGCGCCAGCCACAGGGTGGCGAACGGCAGCACCGGCGCGACCAGCGCGCCGACGCCGACCGCGACGACCGCGCTGGGCAGGTGGTGGGCGGCGTTGTAGGCGCGGACCGCCCGGCGGTCCAGGCGACCGCTCTTGAGGCTCGAGAACGAGGTCAGCAGGGCCAGGTCGGGCGCCAGCAGCGCGAGCAGCATGAGCGGGCCGCCGGTGTGGATCGCGGCGCCCAGGGCGACGGCGAAGACGCCGGCGTAAGCGAGCGCCTTGATCAGGGGGACGCGGACGCGGTCGGCTTCGGCGGGGAGGGCGGGGGACGAGGTGGACATCACGGCTCCTTCGGGGCGGATTGGCTAATGCGGTTAGCCTAGGCTAACCGCATTAGCTTGTCAAGCCCCGCTCTCCCCGCCGCCGGGGGGCTGCCGGGCCGGCTACCCGAGCGGGCCGAGCGTCGTGTTGAAGCCGACGCCGGGGAAGCGCGGGCTCGACGGCAGCAACGCCGCGCGGGCGGACCGGTCGTGGTCGAGCGTGGCGAGGAGGAAGGCCGTCGAGTACTGCTTGATCAGCGCCTGCGCGGTGGACTTCTTCCAGACGGGGTCCTGACACAGAGCGGCCTTGAACTTGCGCGCCTGCTCGACCCACGGCACGTTCGCGCAGGGCGCGCCGAAGATCATGTGCTCCGCGCCCTTGAACGTGACGAGCGTCTTCTGCGCGCTCGACACCCCGCCGTAGCTCATCCTCGAGCCCCACTCGTACGGCGTCCCGTGATCGTCGGTCCCGCCCATCGACATCACCGGCACGTGCAGCGCGGCCAGGCCGCGCGCGTTGAACA
>CAZRLR010000326.1:0-5334 GCA_964600395.1 uncultured Conexibacter sp. | reverse complement strand
GCCGTTCTGGGCTCCCGCCGTCGGGCGGGCCGGGAGCGTCGTGGTGTCCGACCCGGTCTGCAGCGGCGCGACGACGGGCTGGACGACCGACGTGGCGACGTCGACGGCGCCGTCCACGGCCGCCGGCACCTCGGCCACGACGGGGATCTTCGCCGGCGTCGCGCCGTCCGCCGCCGTCGGCGCGTCGGCCGCGGGCTTGGCCTCGGGGACGAGCACCCGGCGGGCGGGCGTGGGCTTGGGCTGCGGGGCGGGGACGACCTCGTCGGCCGGCCCGTCCAGCAGCGGCTGCGGGGTCGAGACGACGACCTGCGGGGGGACGGGGCGCGCGGCGGCGCGGGCCTTGGTGACCGCGGCCTGCGCTTTGGCGGCCTGCACGGCCGGCCGCTGGCGGACGTGGTCGACCTCGACGGCGCCCGCGGTGACGATCGCCGCCGCGGCCAGGCCGGCCGCGGTCTTCGTGACGACGGCGCCGATGCCGGCCGAGAGCGCGCTGCTCGTCCCCATGCCGGCGACGGCGGCCCCGGCGCCGGCGGTCGCCGAGCCGGCGGCGGCCTGCCCGGCCCCCTGGGTGATGAGGAACTTCTTGGCCAGCAGCAGCGGCCCGAGCGGGAACATCGCGGCCAGCGCGCGGTTTGTCGTGCGCAGGTCCTTGTCGAAGGCGGCGCAGCGGTCGCACTGGCGCAGATGGCGGCGGACGGGCGGGGTGCGGCGCTTGAGGCCCTCGGCGACCTCGCCGAGCTCGTCGCGGACCTCCTCGCACGAGAGGCGGCGCGCCTCGGCGGCCTCGGCGAGCGAGACGCGGGCGCGGACGAGCAGCGACTTGACGGCCGGGACCGTCGTCTCCATCGCCTCGGCAATCTGCTCGTAGCTCAGCGCGTCGATCTCCCGCAGCAGCAGCGCGGTCTTCTGGGTCTCGGCGAGCTCCTGGACGTCGGCGATGAGCTCACGGAACTGCTCACGGGCGTGGACCTTGTCGGCGGTCGACGTGCCGTTCTCGGCGAAGTGCACGTCCATCGAGTCCACCCCGATGGCCGTCTGGCGGCGCATGTGGTTCAGCGACCGGTTGCGCGCGATGCGGTAGAGCCAGGGCCGGACGTTGATCGGCCGGTCGTCGGCGAGCATCGCGTTGAACGCGGCCGCGAAGACCTCCTGCAGCACGTCCTCGGCGTCCTCGCGCGAGCCGAGCATGTGGCGGCAGAACGCCAGCAGCCGCGACTGGTAGCGCCCGACGAGGGCCTCGTAGGCGGCCTGGTTGCCGCGTCGCGTCAGCGCGACGAGACGCTCGTCGCTGGCCATCCGCAGGAGCGGGGTGGGGCCGCGCAGGCCGGCTGCGCCGAGGGGTTTGAGGCTCGAGACTTCCACGGGGAAGGGTGCTGCTCAAAGAGAACTACGCCAGGCGCAGCTTTGTTTCGCGAAAGGTGGCGGTCACCTGACCGCCACCCACCCGACAGAGGGTAGCCCTCAGGACGCCGCGGGCTGCGGCGTCCTCACGGAACTCTCACCGAGCGAACGTCCTGGCCCCGGCCTTGAACGCGTCGTAGGACGGGCGCGTGCTGCCGTCGGGGTGCACGAGGCCGGCGTCGAAGCGGTTCTGGCAGTCGGTGCCCTGCCAGTTGTAGGAGTACAGCCGCTTGATGTCGCTGCGGTACTTCTTGGCCAGCGTGAACATGTACGTCATCCGGCTCTTGGCGCGGGACTCCGAGCACGGGAACGAGCCGCCGAAGGAGACGAGCGCACCGGTCTCGGTGAGCCAGAACTGCGTCTTGACCTTGTCGGCCTTCTTCACCGCGCTGATGATCGTCTTCGTGCCGCTGGAGCGCTTGCGGTTGACGTCGGAGTAGTTGTGGATGCCGACGATCTTCGCGTACTTGCGCTTGCTGGACGGGACCGCGGCGTACCACTTCTTGATGTACGTCGAGGAGCCCTTCTGGTCCAGGATGTCCAGCGCGACCGTCGTGCAGGTCGAGCAGATCGAGCGGAAGGCGACGAAGAACTCCGCCGCGCGCTTCGGGCTGCGGTAGGTCGGCTGGGAGGCGTGGTTGGCCTCGTTCCAGACGCCCCACTCGGTCACCCCGAGCTTCTTGTAGCGCGAGACGAGCCGCCTGACGTCCTTCTTGTAGCTCGCGACGGACGGCAGCTTCGCCTTCTTCGACGCGTAGTTGTCGGTCCCGAGGTGCATCAGCACCTTGACCTTCGCCGTGCGCGCGGCCTTGACGAACGCGTCGGCCTGCGCCAGCGCGCCCTTGTCATGGATCGCGTTCCACGGGATGAAGTAGCGGGTCTTCTTGAGCTTCAGCGCCTTGTAGGCGGGGGAGCTGAACATCGTCGGGCTTTGATCGCCGATGCCGACGGCGATGTTCGTCTTCGCCTGGGCGGCGCCCGCGCCGAGCAGGAGCAGGCTCATCACGGCGACGAGCATCGCCTTGGTCACGTTTCTCATACGCATCGCAACCAGTCATGCCCACCCAGGGTTGCGGTCAAGCCCCGCCGAGCGTGCGGACGGCAACCCCTGCGGCCCCGTGACGGCGTGTCGAGCGCGCCGTTCCACGATGCACCGAACAGTTGCATTTTGACTTTCGCGGATCGCCCTCCTTAGGCTCGCCACCCGATCACGGCTGATGGGAGCGGCCGTGGCGGACCTATCGGGAGAAGGGCCGGTTGACGCAGTCGCGTGTACTCGGGAGGACCCTGACGCTCGTCGCCGCGCTGCTCGCGGTCGTGGCCGTCGGCATCGTCCTGCTCGGGTCCGGCGGCGGCGACTACACCGTCCACGCGCGCTTCCAAAACGCCGGGCAGCTCGTCAAGGGCGACCTCGTGCAGGTCGCCGGCGTCCGCATCGGCCAGGTGACCGACATCGACCTCACCGACGACGGCCAGGCCGACCTGACGCTGAAGCTCGACGACGACACGTACACCCCGCTGCGCCAGGGGACCCTGGCCACCGTGCGCCAGGCGTCGCTGTCGGGCGTCGCCAACCGCTACGTCGACCTGCGGATCCCGGACGGCGCGAGCCGCGCGACGATCGACGACGGTGGGACGATCGCTGCCTCGCGCACGACGAGCGCGGTCGACCTCGACCAGCTCTTCAACACCTTCGACCCGCGCTCCCGCAAGGCGCTGCAGGGCGTCATCCGCGGCTTCGGCAACAGCTACGACGGGCGCGCGGCCGAGGCGAACGCCGGCTGGCTCTACCTCAACCCGTCCCTGGCGGCCACGAGCCGCCTGTTCCGCGAGGTCAACCGCGACACGCCGCTGCTGCGGCGCTTCATCGACGCCAGCTCGCACCTCGTGACCGATGTCGCCGCGCGCCGCACCGATCTCTCCGGGCTCGTCGACGACCTCGCCACGACGACCGGCGCCATCGGCCGCCAGAAGCAGGCGCTGGCGACCTCGATCGACCAGCTGCCGGACTTCATGCGCGAGGCGAACACGACGTTCGTCAACCTGCGCTCGACCCTCGACGACGTGGACCCCCTCGTCCGCGAGAGCAAGCCGGTGGCCAAGCAGCTGCGCCCGTTCCTGGCCGCCCTGCGCCCGCTCGCCCGGGACGCCGCCCCGACCGTCCGCGACCTCGCGGCGCTCGTGCGCCGCGCCGGCAGCGCGAACGACCTCGTCGAGCTCACGCGCCTGACCGTGCCGCTCGCCAAGGCCGCCACGCAGCGGGCGCAGCGCAACGGCGCCGACCGCGACGGCGCCTTCCCGGAGACCGTCAAGGCGCTGGACCAGGCCACGCCGGAGCTGCGCTTCGCGCGGCCGTACGCCGTGGACCTCACAGGCTGGTTCGACGACTTCAGCCACTCGGGCATCTACGACGCGCTCGGCGGCGCCTCCCGGGCGGCGCCGTACGCCAACGTCTTCACGAACGCCAACGGCGTGCTGAAGCCGATCCTCGATCCGGTCGTCGGCGACGCCGCCTTCAAGGCCGTCGCCTCGCTCGGCCAGCGCAACCGCTGCCCGGGCTCGGTCGAGCGCGGCTCCCTCTGGGATCCGGCGCCCGGCACCTGCGACCCGACCCAGGTCCCGGTGGGCCCGTGAAGCGCGTCCTGAGCACCGTCCTCGTCGCGCTGGCCGCCGGCCTGCTCGTGACCGTCGCGGGCGGCGCGGGGTCCTCGGACGACGCGCCGGAGTACCGGGTCGAGCTCGACAACGCCTTCGGCCTCATCGAGGGGGCCGACCTGAAGGTCGCCGGCGTGCGGGCGGGCAAGATCACGACGCTCAAGCTCTCGGAGGACAACCACGCGATCGTCGGCTTCAGGATCACGCAAGCCGGCTTCGGGTCCCTGCGCACCGACACGCGCTGCGAGACCCGGCCGCAGTCGCTCATCGGCGAGTACTTCCTGGACTGCCTGCCCGGGACGTCCCCCGTCAAGCTCAAGGCCGGCTCGACGATCCCGCTCTCGCGGACGAGCTCGACGGTGGCGCCGGACCTCGTGAACACGATCCTGCGCCGGCCCTACCGCGAGCGCCTGGCGATCATCGTCAACGAGCTCGGCGCCGGGGTCGCGGGCAACGGCAAGAACCTCGACGACGCGATCCGCCGCGCCGCCCCCGCGCTGCGCGAGACCGACCGGGTGCTCGCGCAGCTCGCGCGCCAGAACCAGGTGTTGGCCGACCTGACACGTGACGCCGACCGGGTCGTCGGCGACCTGGCCACCAACCGCAAGGACGTCGGCCGCTGGGTCTCCGAGGCCCGCGACACCGCCGTCGCGTCCGCGGAGCGCAAGCAGGCGATCGCGGAGGGCTTCCGCCGCCTGCCGGGCTTCCTCGAGCAGCTGCGCCCGACGATGGCGTCGCTCGGCGCGACGGCCGACGCCCAGACGCCGGCGCTGCGCAGCCTGAGCCGCTCGGCCGGTCAGCTCGAGCGCCTCTTCGCCGACCTGGGGCCGTTCAGCGACGCCAACCGGCCGGCCTTCGCCGCGCTGGCCCGCGCCTCGAGGACCGGTGGCAAGGCGGTGCGCGCCGCCACGCCGGTCGTCGCGCAGTTGGCGACCTTCGCCAAGGGGACGCCGGAGCTCGGCGGCAACCTCGCGGCGATCCTCACCCACCTGGACGACCCGGCCCACGCCGTCGAGACCGACCCGCGGGCCGCGCGGGCGACCGGCCGGGCCGCCCCCACCGGCTACACCGGGCTCGAGGCGCTGCTGACGTACGCCTACGACCAGACGATGTCGACGAACGTCTACGACGCCAACGAGCACATCCTCAAGATCGGCGTCATCCCGCAGAGCTCCAACTGCGCGGCGTACGCCGAGAAGGCGCGCTACCAGCAGGTCAAGGACGAGTGCGACACGCACCTGGGCCCCAACCAGCCCGGGCTGAACTTCACCGACCCGA
>CAZRLR010000325.1:0-5423 GCA_964600395.1 uncultured Conexibacter sp. | reverse complement strand
GAGGTCCTCGAGCGTCGGGCCGGTCTGCGCGTCGGCGTCGGTGTGCCGCTCGGCGTCGGCCAGGCCGCGGACGGCCTGGCGGACCTCGTCGACCGCCTCGTCGTCCGTGGCCCCCAGGCCGCGCAGCAGGTCGGTCGCCATCGACCGGACCTGGCCGACGATGACCGACGCCGACAGGTTGGCGGTGCGTTCCAGGCCGAGGGTCGCGCGGGCCGCGGCGCTTAGTGAGAACGCCCGCGCCCGGTCCGCGCGCCCCGGGTCCAGCGGGTCGGGCGCCAGCGCGGTGACGGCGGACGCGAGGTCGCGCAGGGCGAGGACGGTCTCGGCCGGGACGCCGGCCTCCAGGTCCACGGCGCGCACCGCGCCGCGGGCGAGCACCCGGGCGTTGCGCACCGCGAGGTCCAGCTGCTCGGAGAGGCGGACGTAGAGGGCGAGATCCCCCCGGTGCGAGCGCCGCAGCGGCGAGAGCGAGGCCACCTCGTCCCCGACCTTCGCCGACTCGTCGAAGCGCACCATCAGCGGGTCCAGGCCGCGCGCGCGGGCCAGGGCGTCGATCGCGGCGTCGTGGTCGCCGAGCTCCAGCGCCCGCGCGACGTCCCGCAGCACCGCGCCGAGCTCGTCGAGCACGGGCGTCGCGGCCCGGTGGGCGAGGCGCACGGGGTTGACCGGCGAGACGACGAGGTTGACGAGCAGGGCGATCGCGCCGCCGATGAGCGAGTCCAGCGGGCGCGCGAGGGAGACGTGGGTGGGGACGGCGACGGTCGCCACCAGGGCGGCGGACGTCGCGGACTGCGAGACGACCAGGCGGGTGCCGCCGAGCAGGACGGCCGCGGCCATCGCGAGGAAGATGACGAGCGCGATCTGCACCGGCCCGGTCCCGAGCGCGATCGTGATGAGGTCGGCGACGAGGACGCCGACGGCGACGCCCAGGACGATCTCCACCGCGCGCGTCGTCCGCTGCCCGTACGTGATCCCGAGGGCGATGATCGCGCTGATCGGCGCGACGAACGGCGCGGCGTGGCCGACGACGTCACGGGCCAGCGTGAAGGCGACGGCGGCGGCGACAGCGGTCTGGAGCACCGCCGGCAGGACCGACCACAGGCGCGCGAAGCGCTCGCGGACCGTCGTGCGCGTGCGCGCCGACGCGGTGTCCAGCAGGTGTGACGTGCGGCCGCTCACCGTCCCCATCATGCCGCCCCGCGGCACGAACCTCTGCCAGACTGGGCGCATGACGCTGACCCGAACGACCGCCGCCGCGCTCGCGGCCGGCCTGCTCGCCCTCACCGCCGCCGGCTGCGGCAGCGAGTCCACCAAGCCCGGGGCCGCCGACCAGGCGATCTCGGCGTCCACCCCGGACACCACCGCGAGCACCGCGACCGAGACGACGACCTCGACCGCCGCGACGCCGGCGGCGACCGCGAGCGGCGACGGCGCGGTCCTCCCGATCAGCACCGACCTGAAGAAGAAGCCGGCCATCCCCAAGCCGAAGGGCGACCCGCCGTCGGAGCTCGTCATCAAGGACATCGTCAAGGGCACGGGCAAGACGGCCACCAAGGGCAGCGAGATCACCGTCAAGTACGTCGGCGTCAGCTTCTCGACGGGCAAGCAGTTCGACGCGTCGTGGGACCGGGGCGAGGACTTCCCGTTCA
This sequence comes from uncultured Conexibacter sp., assembly GCA_964600395.1. Lineage (GTDB taxonomy): Bacteria > Actinomycetota > Thermoleophilia > Solirubrobacterales > Solirubrobacteraceae > Paraconexibacter. Next base: position 3,774 of record CAZRLR010000325.1, on the reverse strand, counting down.
CGCTCGGCACGGGCAGCGTCATCCCCGGCTGGGACGAGGGTGTGGAGGGCATGAAGGTCGGCGGCCGCCGCGAGCTCGTCATCCCGGCCGACAAGGCCTACGGCGAGGCGGGCTCCCCGCCGGCGATCGGCCCGAACGAGACGCTCGTCTTCGTCATCGACCTCGTGAAGGCCTGATTTCCGGGCGATCGGGCCGGCCGCGCGACCCGTCGCGTGGCCGGTTGGCTGTCGGTTCGACATGGTCCGGAAACGATGGTCGATCGGCCATCGTCCGATCGGATGAGGCGGGTCTCGTCGAAGACTGACCGGCTGCACGACTTCGGCGACGGGCCGCCTCGGCCATGCTGTCGAGCACACGTGCCCTCCCGTCCCCTCACCGTCCTCATCGCTGACGACAGCGACGCCTACCGCTCCGGCATCGCCCGGGCGGTCCGGGCGCACGACGAGCTCGAGCTCGTGGGCGAGGTGGACGGCGGTGACGCCGCGCTCGCCGCGATCGAGGAGCTCGCGCCGGACGTCGCGCTGCTGGACGTCCGCATGCCGGGGCTGGACGGGCTGCAGGTCTGCGAGCGGCTGCGGGCGCTGACGCCCAAGGCGATCACGCGGATCGTGCTGCTCAGCGCCTACATGGACGCGACGGTCGTCGCGAAGGCCCGGGAGGTCGGTGCGGATGCCTACCTCTCGAAGGCTGCCTCACGCAGGGATATCTGCACAGAAGCAATCCGGGTGGGCCGCAGCATAGTATGAGCAGCGGGGCAGGCGCCGTAGGACCCTAGTGCCGTCGGGTCGGTCCCCTATCTCATGAGTGAAGCCAAGGCCCCCCGCGTCCGCGTTCTCGTCGCCGACGACCACCCCGTCTATCGCGAGGGTGTCTCGCGTGCGATCAAGGCGCGCCCTGAGTTCGAGCTGATCGCCGAGGCCGAGGACGGCCGCCAGGCGCTGGAGATGGTGAAGGACCTCTCGCCGGACGTCGCGGTGCTCGACGTCCAGATGCCGGGCCTGCAGGGCAACGACGTCCTGCACGCGATCAAGCGCGACGGGCTCAGCACGCGCGTCGTGCTCCTCAGCGCGCACGTCGACAGCGAGACGGTCTACCGCGCGGTCGCCTCCGGCGCCGGGGCGTACCTCTCCAAGGAGTCCTCCCGCGAGCGGATCTGCGACGCGATCGCGGCGGTGGCGCGCGGTGAGGTCGTCCTCTCCTCCGAGGTGCAGGCCGGCCTGGCGTCCGAGATCCAGATGCGCGAGCGCGACGAGCGCCCGGCGCTGACCCCGCGCGAGCACGAGATCCTCGTCCTCACCGCCAACGGCCACAGCGCGCCGGACATCGGCCGGCAGCTGCACCTGAGCCAGTCGACGGTCAAGACCCACCTGAAGTCGCTCTACGAGAAGCTCGCGGTCAACGACCGTGCGGCCGCCGTCGCCGAGGCGATGCGGCGCGGCCTGCTCGAGTAGGCGCCGTCAGCGGCCGTCGGCGAGCTCGCGCAGCGCGAGCTCGGTCGACCAGAAGGCCAGCTCGCCCCAGGGCAGCTCGTCGAGGGCGAAGTGCCCGACCTCCAGCGCCTCGTCCGTCGTCTGCGGACGCTGGTCGGTCGTCGCGGTGAAGACGATGAGGACGATGCGGTCGTCGTCCCGGGAGTAGACGCCGTGGAGCGCGTCGATCGTGATGTCGATGCGCAGCTCCTCCTGCGCCTCGCGGATCGCCGCCTGCTCAACGGACTCGCCGAGGTCGACGAAGCCGCCGGGGAAGGTCCACAGGCCGTGGCCGGGGTGGGTGCCGCGGCGCAGGAGGATGACGCGGCCCTCGGCGTCGCGCGGGATCGCGCAGGCCACGGGCTTTGGGTTGTAGTAGGCCTGGTAGCCGCAGGCGGTGCAGTGGATCTGGCGGGGCGCCGTCACGGTCGGGTCAGGCGTGCCGCAGCGCGGGCAGAAGCCGACGTCGTCCAGGGCCGGGTTCAGCGACGGGCCGTGCCGGTCGCCTCGCCCGTCGCAGTCGCTCACAGGGTGAGGGCGTGCTCGTGGATCAGGCGGCGCTGCACGTCGGTCGTCTGCGGCGGCAGCGGCTCGTCGGCCAGGACGCGGGCGGCGGCCTGCCCGAGCGTCAGGCCGGTCCCGGTGAGGATGCTGCCGATCAGCGGCGGGACGTCGCTGCCGCAGACGCCGGTGTCACAGCCGGGGGCGGCGGCGCGCGGGGCGGTCGCGGCGGTGTCGCGGTCGGTCGGGGTGTCTTGCTGGCGTACGGGCATCGTGCTGGATCCAGCGTAGCCGGGCCGACGTGTGGCCCTTGCGCCAGCGGGCAGACTGCAGGGATGCGCCACGACTCCACGCCTGAGGTCATCCGCTCGCTGCTCACCGAGACGAAGGTCTGGGCGGTGGTCGGCCTGTCGGCGAACCCCGCGCGCGACTCGCACCGCGTCGCCGCCTTCCTGCAGGGGCGCGGCTTCCGCGTCATCCCGGTCAACCCGACCGAGACGGAGATCCTCGGCGAGCGCTGCTACCCGTCCCTGCCGGCGATCCCGGCCTCCGAGGGCGTCGAGGTCGTCGACGTCTTCCGCCGCTCGGAGCTGGCGGGGGAGCACGTCGACGAGGCGATCGCGATCGGGGCCAAGGGCGTCTGGCTGCAGCTCGACGTCATCGACGGTGCGGCCGCGGCGCGCGCGGCGGACGCCGGGCTGTCGGTCGTCATGGACCGGTGCCCGGCGATCGAGCTGCCGCGCCTGGCGGTCTGAACCGGTCGCGTGGCTCAGGGCCGCCGGGCGGTGCGCGCTGCCGGGCACGGGAGCCGCTAGGATTCCCGGGCCCGCTCTCTTAGCTCAGTTGGTAGAGCACTTCCATGGTAAGGAAGGGGTCATCGGTTCGAGTCCGATAGAGAGCTTCTCGTGAACGTCTCCGCGCCGTCGGGACGTCTGTCGGCCTGCAGCGGCGGCCTCTGCGTCCGGCGGGCTGAGGCCGGCGGGTGCCTCAGGCGGCCGCGGTCACCACGCCCGCGACCGCGGTCACCCCGGCCACCCGACCGGCGAACTGCGGCGACTGCGCCTCATCGAGGATCGCCGCCGCGAGGTCCGCGCGGGCGATGCGGGGCGGGACGATCCGTCGGCGCGAGGCGGCGAGCTCGACGAGGCGCCCACCGCCGCGCTGCGGCCCGCCGAGCGCCCCGGGGTGGACGACGGTCGCGCCCGCGGCGAGCGCGAGCTCGTCGGCGCGTGCCTTCTCGAGGAGCTCGTCCCGCAGGACGGCGCGGAGCATCGCGGCGTAGGGGAGGCCGCCGAAGCCGCGGCTGGCGCCGGCGCCGAGGGCACCGAGCCACACCACCCGGCGGCCGGGGTCGGCCGTGACGGCACGGGCACCCGCCTCCAGCGTGCCCGCCGGGTCACCCGAGGCGATGCCCAGGCCGCTGAGCACCGCGTCGGTCCCGTCCAGCGCCCGGCGGACGGCCTCGGTGTCGAAGACGTCGGCCCGGCGGACCAGGAGGGCGGGGGCCTCGGGGATCAGCGACGCGAGCTTGGCCGGGTCGCGGACCACGGCCACCACGTCGTGGCCGCGGGCGAGCGCGAGCTTCGTGAGCTCCAGGCCGGTGGGGCCGGAGGCGGCGAGGACGGCGATGCGCATGATGAGGGTCCTTTCAATCTGAACGGTGTTTGGATTGGCCGGAGGGTAGCGCGAGTATCTGAACATTGTTAAGATGCGGACCATGAGTTACCACCACGGCGATCTGGCCGCCGCGCTGCGGGATGCCGCCGAGGCGCTGATCCGCGAGAACGGCGCGCACGGCTGGCGG
>CAZRLR010000324.1:0-5435 GCA_964600395.1 uncultured Conexibacter sp. | reverse complement strand
CGCCGCGGCGTCGGCTCCGCTGCCGTCGAGCCACCCGGCGATCGCGGCCGCGCGACCACCGGCGCGCAGCGCGTCCTCCAGCCGGGCGCGCTCCTCGGCCATCCCCTGCGCGGCGTCCGGCACGAGCGCCAGCAACGGGACGTCGACGCAGACGAGCGCGCGTACGCGCGTGGGCAGCCGCAGCGCGAGGTCGAGCGCGACGAGCGCCCCGAAGCCCTCGCCGGCGACCGTCGTGACGTCGGCGCCGGTTGCGTCGAGCACCGCGAGCGCGTCGCCGGCCTGCTCGGCGACCGTCGTCCCCGTGTACGGCTGCGGGACGCCCGAGCCGCCGTAGCCGCGCCGGTCGTAGCGCAGCACGCGCCACCCGTCGCCGGCGAGCGCCGCGGCGGCCGGGCCGACCGTCAAGGCGTCCGCCGCCATGCCGTGCACGAGGAGCAGCGGCGGCCCGTCGCCGGGCCCCGTCGCGTCCGTCGCCAGCGGCACCCCGGCACCCTCGATCACGTGCGTCATCCGCCCGCGAGCGTAGTGGACGCAGGGGGCTACCATGGACGCATGGAAGGCTTCGGAGGACTCTTCGGTGACCCGGACGAGCTGCAGCGCCGCATGGCGGAGTTCGCGGAGTCGATGGCGGGCCAGCAGAAGCTGGTCGGCGCCGACAACGCGATCCAGCTGGCCGTGTCGCTGACCGTCGCGGCGATCAACCGCGTCAACATCCAGGGCACGACCGAGCAGCAGGCCGAGCAGATCCGCACGGTCATGGCGACGGTCTTCCCGGAGGCCGTCACGCTCGTGCGCGAGGCCCGTTCCGGCCTCTCGTAGCGCGCAGGCCATCAGGCCGGCCGGCGCCGGCGCACCGTTTGCCGCAGGGTGCGGGAAGGACCTGCCGCTCCGTCTGGGGGCGCTGTTAGCTTCGCGGCCTCGATGGTGACCGCCCTGGACGACCGACCCGCCACCCCCGCCCTCGTACTCGGCGCCCACCACCCGCTCGGGGCGTCCACCGGCTTCCTGCGCGACGCCGGCGACTGGCCGGCCCAGGCGCGCGCCGCGATCGCCATCTCGCCCTTCGCCGCCGAGCTGGCCGCCCTCTCGCTGCCCGAGTTCGCCGGCTTGGAGACGTGGCTGCACACGCTGCCGCCGCTGCCCTTCCGCTACCTCAGCGTGCACGCGCCGACGAAGCAGCTGGACGGGGACGAGGCCGCCCTCGTCGCCCGCCTCGCCGCCCTCCCGCCCGCGGTGCGCTCGATCGTCGTGCACCCGGACGTGGTCGTGGACCCCGCGGCCTACGCGCGCCTGGGCGCCCGCCTCGTCCTGGAGAACATGGACCCGCGCAAGGCGTTCGGCCAGACCGCCGACGACCTCGCGCCGCTCTTCGCCGCGCTCCCCGAGGCCGGGCTGTGCCTCGACGTCGCCCACGCCGGCGCGGTGGATCCGACGATGGATCTCGCGCACGAGCTCCTGGACCGCTTCGGCGCGCGCCTGCGTCAGCTGCACGTCTCGTCGCTCGTCGACGGCGAGCACGTCCCGCTGACGGCCGCCGACGCCGAGCGCTTCCAGCCCGTCCTGCGCCGCTGCGTCGACGTGCCCTGGGTGCTCGAAGCGCCCGCCGCCTGATCCGGGCGCGCCCCTGCAGGCGGAGGGACCGCCCGTGCCAGCGCGAATCACGGCGGGATGGCCACCCCGCAACCGCGACACGAGCCGGCCGCCGGGGCCCTCGTCCGCCTGGCCGAGCGGTCCGGGACCGACCTGCCGGCCCTCTTCGCGGCCCGGGCGCTGACGGCGCGTCGCCTCGCCGAGCGGCGCACCGCCCTGCGCGGCCTGGCGCACGACCGCGACACCGCGATCGTCCTGTGCGGCTCGTGGGGACGCGGCGAGATCACCCGCGCCAGCGACGACGACTGGTGGATCCTCGTCGACGGCCCCGCCCGGCCCGTCGTCGTCCCGCGGGCCGCGGACGTGGCGCGGGCGCTGGACGAGGTCCCGCCCGGGGACGAGGGGCTGTTCGGCACCGTCGCCTTCCGCGAGGACCTGCGCGGCCTCATCGGCCTGGCGCGTGACACGAACGCGAACTTCACGCGCCGGATGCTCCTCGTGCTCGAGTCGGTCGCCGTCACCGGGGAGCCGGCGTGGAGCGCGACCCGGCGCGCCGTCCTGGCCGGCTACCTGGGCAAGACGCCGCGGGACTTCCGCCCGCCACGCTTCTTCCTCAACGACATCGTCCGCTACTGGCGCACGATCACGGTCGACTTCGAGGGCAAGGACCGCACCCGCGGCGGGGACGGTTGGGGGCTGCGCTCGGCGAAGCTGCGCACCTCGCGCAAGCTGCTGTTCGCCAGCGGCCTCTTCCCCGTCCTGGAGTGCCACCGCCTGCCGGCCGACGAGATGCTCGACGCCCTCGCCGCCGACTTCGCCGCGCCGGCCACCGACCGCATCGCCGCGGCGTTCCTGCGCTACGACGCGATCGACTTGGGGATCCGCGTGCTCGCCGCCTACGACCGCGTGCTGGCGCTGCTGGACGACCCCGAGGTCCGCGCGCACCTCGTCGCGCTGACCGACGAGGACGCGCCGACGTCCGTCCCGTTCGCCGAGCTCCGCGCCCTGGCCGACCAGCTCCAGGCCGGCCTGCTCTCGCTGCTGTTCGACGACCGCCGCCTGGCGCCGGTCGTCCGCGAGTACGCCATCTTCTGAGGGCCCGCACCGGACCCCGACCGCGCGGGCGTCGGCGGGCTAGGATCGACCGGGTGGACCGGGGACCACACGCGACCGGCACGGGAGCCGGGCAGTTGGAGGAGCTGCTGGAGGCCGAGCGCAGCCGCGTCGCAGACCTCCTGCACGACGGCCCGCTCTCGGGCCTGCTGGCCATCCGCCAGGACCTGCAGGAGCTGGCGGACCCGACGCTGGACGGGACGGTCGCCGCGCTGGACCAGGTCGTGGCGCAGCTGCGCGGCGTGACCCGGGCCAACCACGCCGACCTGCTGGCGCAGCTGCCGCTCCCCGGCGCGCTGGAGGTCGTCGCCGGCGTGGCCGCCATGTCCACGAGCGCCGCTGTGGAGCTCGACATCGGCCACCCCGAGCTGCTCGCGCCGTACGCACCGCTGGCCCGCTCGGCCGTCCTGGAGCTCACGACGAACGCGATCCGGCACGGGCGCGCGCGGCGCATCCGCGTCGTCACGCTGCGTCCGGACGCCGCGCACGTCGAGCTGCTCGTCTCCAGCGACGGCGAGCCGATCGACCTGCGCCAGGTGCAGGAGCGCGGCCAGGCCGGGCACCTCGGCCTGCTGCGCCTCGTCCGGCGCGTGGCGGCGGTGGGCGGGACCGTGACGATCGGCGGCGACGCGCACCCCGCGGCCGTGAAGCTGCGCCTGCCCGTGTCCGCGCGGGCCTCCGGCGAGCGGGCCGTGCCCGACGTCGGCTTCCACGTGGACCCGTGGTTCGTCGTGCGGGCGGACCTGACCTACGCCCACGTGAGCGACGCGATGGCGGCCCTCGTCGGCTACAGCCGCGAGGCGATGCTCGCCACGCCGCCGGACGAGCGCCCGTGGTTCGCCGACCGGGTCGCGGCCCCGGCGAACCGGCGGCGGATCACCGCGCGGACGATCGCCGACGGCTCCTACGTCACCCGCGTCACGCTGCGCCACCGCGACGGGCACACCATCCCGACGGTCGCGACGAGCCACCTCCTGACCCCGCGCGAGGACGAGGACGAGGGCGTGCCGCGCTTCCTCGCGCTCTTTCGGCCGATCCCGCCCGGGACGCCGGACGGCGTGACGGGCCTGGCGGGCTGACGCGCTGACGGGCCGCTCAGCGCCGGCGCCCGCGCCGGCCGCGGGATGGCGGCGGCGCCGCAGCCTGACGGCGGGTCGGCGGATCGAAGTCCAGGTCCTCGTCCGCGAACAGGTCCGGCGCGCGGCGCGCCCGCGGCCGCGCGTCGCCCGCGATCCCCGGCGCGTACGCCGCCGCGCCGCCGGCGTCCGGGACGACCGCGACCGAGCCACCGGCCTGCTCGGCCGCCCGCGACGCCTTGCCGGCCGCGATGACCTCCTTGAACGACCGGAACTTGAAGATCGTCAGCAGCGCGACGAACCCGAGCGCGAGGCTGAACGCGGCGATCGCGAGCTGCTGACCGACGGAGTACGCGGCGATCGTCGCGCCGGCCGCCGTCCCCGCGAAGACCTTGACGAGGAACGCCTGCTGGACGCCCGCACCGCCTGGGGTGAACGGGACGACGGCCGCGACCGCGTTGACGCCGAGGACGAGCAGGACGTTCTTCACCGAGCCGCCGACGTTGAACGCGTCGAGCATGAACCAGAACGCGGTGAAGCGGAACAGCCAGCCGGCGAACTGCACGAGGAAGACCTCGCGGACGTACCGCGGGCGGTCCCACAGGATCGTCAGGCCCTGCCGGACGCGCTGCCAGAACGCCCGGACACGCCGCGAGAGGACCGCGAAGCCGACGAGCCCGCCGAAGGCCAGCAGCGTCAGGAGGAAGAGCGTGAAGCGCGGGTGGGACGCCAGCAGGCTCAGGTCGAAGGCGTTGAGCTTGGAGAAGTCCGGCGGCTTGGGGAACACGCCCTGCGTGAAGGCGAACGTGAGGATGAAGACGCCCATCGTCAGGTCGAAGACCCCCTCGACGAAGAACGCCGCCGCCACCGCCGGATAGGAGGAGTTCGGGATCGACGTGCGCGTGAGGAAGAGCTTGATGACGTCCCCGCCGCGCGCGGGGACGACGTTGTTGAAGCCGTAGGCCGCGACGTACGCGCCCCAGATGCGCCGGAACTGGATGTGCTCGGCCGGGTAGGCGGCGCGCAGGACGTGGAAGAACGCCCGCGAGCGCAGCGTGAGGTAGATCCCGAAGCTCGTCAGCGCGATGAGCAGCGAGAGGAAGTGCAGCTGGCCGATCGAGTCGAAGAAGCTGCCGACGGAGTCGAAGAAGCCGGAGATGTCGTCCCCGAGTGACGCGAGCCTGAGCACCGGCCCCCACTCTATGACGCGCGCGAGCCGGACCCGCCCGCCGCGCTCTGACAGGATCGCGGCCCACATGACCTTCACGATCGGCACGCCTGGCACCGCGGACGCGGTGCGTCTCATCCTCCTGGGCAGCGGGGAGCTCGGCCGCGAGGTCGCGCTGGAGGCCATGCGCCTCGGCTGCGAGGTCGTCGCGGTGGACCGCTACGCGGGCGCCCCCGCGATGCAGGTCGCCCACCGCTTCGTCGTGCTCGACATGACCGACCCGGCCGCGCTGCGGGCGCTGCTGGAGGACGAGCGCGCCAAGCCGCACGCGCGCCTGCTCGTCGTCCCGGAGATCGAGGCGATCGCCACCGGCGTCCTCGTGGAGCTCGAGGCCGACGGCCTGCACGTCGTCCCGACGGCACGCGCCGCCAGCCTGACGATGGACCGCGAGGGCATCCGCCGCCTGGCCGCCGAGGAGCTCGGCCTCC
>CAZRLR010000323.1:0-5456 GCA_964600395.1 uncultured Conexibacter sp. | reverse complement strand
GTTCGCGGCGCGGGCGACGCCGCGGCGCAGGCCGTCCTGGAGGCGGCCGACGGCCGCCCCGACGGGGCTCGGCTCCGCCGGCGGCGCGAACGTCAGCTCGTCCCCCACGCTCAGCCGCCCGCCGCGGACGACCTCGGCGTAGACGCCCAGGCACCGGTCGGCCAGACGGGACACCGTGCGGATGACGTCCGGCTCGGCACCCAGGCCCGGCTGTGCCCGCGTCGGCATCGAGCAGCGGATCGTCGGGATCTCGGGGGCGAACGTGACGCCGCCGGCGCCCGTGAGCGTCCCCCCGCACCAGTCGAACTCGACGAGGCCGGGGGCGTCGCCGGTGTCGACGAGCAGCGACGGGCGGAAGCGCCGGACGTCGAAGGTCGCGGTCGGCGTCTCGCGCGCGAGCAGCTCGAGGCTCGACCGCGTCAGGACGTGCAGCGGGTAGGCGTCGGCGAAGGTCCCCACCGGCGTCGCGTAGCGCGCGAGCTCAGCGAGACGGCGGACGGGGAACATCGACAGGTCCGGCAGGGGCTCGCCGTCCGGGATGTCGAACTGGCGCCGCACGTCGGCCTGGTTGGCGAAGACGCCGCGGTAGGCCGCCTTGTCCTCGCGCGGCGGCAGCGGGACGAGTCGGACGTTCTTGCCGGTCAGCTCCGAGAGCTTGGCGTGGATCGCGGGGTCGTCGCTGCCGACCTCGTCGCCGTCGGGGAAGGTGACGACGACGCCGGTGACGCGACCGGGCCCGGCGTCGGCCCGCGGCTCCTGCGCGAAGCGCGCGGTGCAGCCCAGGAGCATCGGCAGGCGCCGCCCGGTCGTCACCGCGCCGAGGTCCAGGTCGCGCACCGCCCAGAGCCGGTCGGCGTGCACGCCGCGCTCGTCGACGTCGACCGCGTGCACCGTCGTGCCGCCCATCGACTTCACCGGGTAGCGCCAGAGCTCCGCGATCCGCATGGCCGCGAGCCTACGCGTCAGTCGCGCAGCGAGGCGCCCTGCCGGCGCGCGCGCCGGAACTCCAGGACGTCCGCGGACACGATCCGCGACCCCTCGTCGGTGACCGATCCGACCGTCGACAGCAGCTCGGGCTTGCGGACGTCGTGACGCAGCCCCGACGGCGTCTGCTCGATCCACACCGCGCGGCGGCCCGGGCGCGAGGAGACGACGCGGACGAGGTCGCGCCCGTGGAAGAGCAGGCCGACGCCGTCGTCGGCGGCCCAGCCGGCGGGCAGGGTCCGGGACGCCACGGCCTGCTCGTACACGGGCAGGCGCTCGGGGTCGCCGTCGGCGTGCACCGACAGCGACCCGGGCAGCAGGCCGAGCCCCTTGGCGACCTCCGGCTCGCCGGAGGACTTCGTCACCCCGCCGGCGAACCAGCACATCGCGCCGGCGCTCAGCCCGGCCAGGACGACGCCGGCCGCCCAGGCCTCGCGGAGGATGTCGTCCATCCCGTGGACCCGCCAGATCGCCAGGAGGTTGCGCATCGAGCCGCCGCCGACGTAGACGATGTCCTGGTCGAGGATCGTCTGGCGCAGGTCGATCGGCCCGTGCTCGCCGAGGCGGAAGAGGGACAGGACGCTCGGCTCGCAGGGCCGGTCGGCGAAGGTCGTGCGGAACTGGGCCTCCTGGCTGCCGGCGTCCCCCGACGCGGTGGGCAGCAGCAGGATCTTCGGGATGTGGCGGGTGCTGGCGAGCGAGAGGATGAACTCGTCCAGCGCCGGGTTCTCGGGCTCCATCGTGAAGCCTCCGCCGCCCATGGCGAAGATCGTCGGAATCCGGCCGTTCATCACCACAGGGTACGGGTCTGACGGCGAGTCAGACCGCGGACCCCCGCCCTACGCCGCGAGGGCCGGGGCGGCCATGCCCAGGTACCGCGCGCTCAGCGGCGTCTCGGTGACGACGCCACCGGTCAGCGCGACCTCGTAGGCGCCTGCGTTCGGCTTGGAGGAGACGACGTCGAAGAGCTCGCGGCCCTTGAAGTGCAGCGCGGCGCCGTCGTCCACCCCGTACCCCGCGCCCATGCCGTCGGCGATGAACTGGCGGAACTCGACGCGCCGCTCGGGCTCCCCGTCGTAGTGGACGCAGTTGGAGTACGGCAGCAGGCCGAGGCCGTCGAGCTTCTCCGGCGGGCCGTGGAAGGCGGTGACGGCCTCCTGGAACCAGCACAGCGACCCGGCGCTGAGCCCGCAGAGGATCGTCCCGCCGAGCCATGCGCGTTCGAGGATCGTGTCGAGCCGGTGCGCCCGCCAGGCCCCGAGCAGGCTGAGGACGCTGCCCCCGCCGACGTAGATGAGGTCCTGCTGCACGAGGTGCGCCTCCAGGTCCCCCTCGACAGCGCCGCTGCCCGTGTCGCGACGGAAGAGCGAGACGTGGGAGGTCTCCGCGCGGGCGGCGAAGTTCCGGTAGAAGCGCACGACGTAGTGGTCGGCGTCGCCCGAGGCGGTCGGGATGAAGCAGACCTTCGGTCTCGCCTTGCCGGTCAACCGCAGGACGTGGTCGTCCATGAGCGTGTTGCCCGACTCCATCGAGAAGCCTCCGCCGCCGAAGGCGACGATCTGCGGAACCCTCATCTCCATGGGCCGAGCGTAGGGACGGCCCGGCGCCGGCGAGCAGATTTCAGCCTCAGGGCGATCGGACCTGGACCGCGCGTACAAGGTCGCCGGACCGATGTTTCAGACGCTAGCGGCCATTCCAGACGGGGTCCCGCACGGGCCCGGTCGCGGTGGGACGGGGGACCTACCGGCCCTTCCAGACCGGATCCCGCACGGGCCCGGTCGCGGTGGGACGGGGGACCTACCGGCCCTTCCAGACCGGATCCCGCCGCTCTTTGAACGCGAGCGCCCCCTCGCGTGCGTCCTCGGAGACGAGCGCCGGGCCGGCGATGCGGCCCTGCTGCTCCCACATCTCCTCCAGCGTCCAGTCGAACTGCTTCTGGAGGACCTGCTTGGAGGCGATCAGCGCGAGCGGGCCGTTGCGGCCGATGGCGGTGGCCAGCTCGAGCGCGACGTCGACGGCCGTCCCCGGCTCGGCCAGGCGGTTGACGACGCCGAAGTCGTGGAAGCGCTCGGCGGTCAGCGGGTCGCCGGTGAGGGCCAGCTCCATGACGACGTGATAGGGCATCCGCTTGGGCAGGCGCAGCAGCGCGCCGCCGGCGGCGACCAGGCCGCGCTTGGTCTCGGGGATGCCCATCTTCGCGCCCTTGGCCGCGACGATCAGGTCGCAGCCGAGCGCGACCTCCAGGCCGCCGGCGACGGCGAAGCCCTCGATCGCGGCGATGATCGGCTTGTCGGACGCGCGCTCGGCCATGCCGGCGAAACCGCGCCCGTCGATCCACGGCGACTCACCCTTGACGAACGCCCCGAGGTCCATCCCCGCGCAGAAGTAGCCCCCGGCGCCCGTGACGATGCCGACGGAGAGGCTGTCGTCGGTGTCGAGCGTGTCCATCGCCGCCGCCACGCCGGCCGCGAGCTCGCGGTTGACCGCGTTGCGGACCTCCGGGCGGTTGAAGGTGATGATGAGGACGTTGCCGCGGCGCTCGGTGAGGACGGCCGGCGCGGCCGGGGTGCTGGTCTCGGTCATGCGGTGGAGCCTACCGACCCGGGGTGAATCCGGTTCACCTTCGCCGTCCCGTCCGCCCGGGGGTCGGGCCGCGGATAGCCTCCGCGGCCATGGAGCAGATCGCCGACGACGTCTTCCACATCTCGATGCTCCTGCGGCACGGGATGAACGCCTACCTCCTCGGGGACGTCCTCGTCGACGCCGGCGGCCCGCCGTTCGGCCGTCGCATCGCGCAGGAGCTGCGGCACGAGCAGCGTCCGGTCGCCCTGCACGTCGCGACCCACGCCCACGGCGACCAGGTCGGCGGCTCGCACACGATCGTCGAGGAGTTCGGGGTGCCGGCCTGGGCGGGCGCGGAGGACGTGGCGGCGTGCGAGTCGGGCAAGGTCGAGGCGGGCGGCCCGCTCGGGCCGTTCATCCGGCGTGCCGGCAACTTCCCGGGGTTCCCGATCGCCCGGGCGCTGCAGGACGGCGACCCCGTGGGTCCTGGCTTCGTCGTCGTCGCCACGCCGGGACACACCCGCGGGCACATCTCCCTCTGGCGCGAGCGCGACCGCCTGCTCGTCACGGGGGACGTCTGGTTCAACATGAGCCTCAAGTCGACGCGGGTGGGGCTGCGCGACCCCCCGCGCAGCGTGACGCTGGACGCGACGGCGAACGCGGCAGCGCAGCGGCGGCTGGCCGCGCTGGAGCCCGAGGTCGTCTGCTTCGGCCACGGGCCGGTCCTGAGGGAGGACGCGGCGGCGAAGCTCGCGGCCTTCGTCGCCGGCTCCCGCTGAACCTCCGCTGCGCGGACGGCGAGCGGGACTCGACGCGAGTTTACTTAAGTAAATACATGTGTTATCTTGTCTGTACAAGCAACAGACCAAAGGACGAGCACATGGGAACCGACACCCCCACCACCACATCGCAGGACAAGCAGGTCACGATCCCCGTCCCCGAGGACCGGCTGCCGGAGTTCTACGCGTTCTACGCGCGCTTCCTGGCCGCCGGCCGCCCCGGCGGACGCCGCGGCCGCCGCCGTGGACCGCACGGGCACGGCCCGGGCCGTCACGGCCACGGCTGCCACAAGCACGGCCACGCGGACGACGCCGCCGCGGCGACCACGAGCGACGCCCCGGCGACGCCCGCCACGCCGCCCCAGCAGGAGCCGGCCGCCTGATGGCCGACAAGCAGGTCACGGTCGCGGTCCCCGAGGACCGCGTGCCGGAGTTCTACGCCTGGTTCGCCGCCTTCCTGGCGGCGGACCGCGGCGCCGCCCCGTCCGCCGGCCCGTTCGTCGGCCCGTCGATGGGCCGTCGCGGCGGCCCGATGATGCACCGCCGCCATGGTGACCCGGAGCCCTGGACCGCCGAGGACGGCCAACGGGCGCAGTGGCTCCTGCACAAGCTCGCCCCGCCCGCCCGGGCGCTCTTCGACCTCCTGGCCAGCCACCCCGGCGAGCGCTTCGCCGGCAACGACGTCGCCGCCCGCCTGAACCTCGACAAGGGCGCGCACGGCGTGGCCGGCATCCTCGCCTGGCCGGGCCGCTACTCCCGCAAGGTCGAGCGCGAGCTGCCGATCCGCACCGAAGGGCGCGCCGACGGCGGCACGGACTACTACATGGACCCGGACGTCGCGGCGCTGTTCGCGCCGCCACCGTCCCCCTGACGCGCCGGGCGTGCGCCGTAGGATTGCGGCGTGCGCCCCGCCGTCCTGCTCGCCCTGCTCCTCTGCGGCCTGGCCCTCGTCGGCGCGACGCCGGCGTCCGCCGACCGCGTGAGCGACACGGCCATCCGCTGGGCCCAGGGCCAGAACGGCCATCACGAGGACGGCACGAGCAACTGCTCCTCCCGCATCACCGGCTGGGAGCGCCGCATGGGCCTCGACGTCCCGCCGTGCCGGCCATGGTGCGGCGCCTTCGTCCACGA
>CAZRLR010000322.1:0-5491 GCA_964600395.1 uncultured Conexibacter sp. | reverse complement strand
CGCCGGCGTCCGCGGCGACGCGGGCGGCAATTGCCAGACCGTGTCCGCGGGCGACGCCGGCGGGGCGCGGGCGCTCGACGAGCGCCGCGACGGGCGCGGGCAGCCCGGGACCGCCGTCGCAGACCTCGAGCGCCGCCGTCGGACCTTCCGCCGGCTGGTGCAGCGCCACCCGCACGTCGCCGTCGCCGTGCTCAAGCGCGTTGGCGACGAGGTTGTCGAGCGCCTGCGCCAGGCGCAAACGCTCCCCGCGGACCCGCACCGGGGCGGGCACGGTGACGTGCAGTCGCCGGCCGTGGGCCTCGGCGGCCGCCGCCCAGCCCGGGGCGAGATCGCGCACGAGGCCGGCGAGATCGCAGCTCCCGGTGACCGCGGCGCTGCCGCCACGACGGGCGGCCTGCAGGTCGCCGGTGGCCAGTGCCGCGCGCGCGAGCTCGGTCTCCAGCGCGGCCAACGCCGCGATGGCGGCGGCGTCCTGCGTGCGTCGGCGGACGGTGTGCAGCACGAGGCCGGCGGCGTGCAGCGGACCGCGCAGCTCGTGCGCTACGCGGGCCAGGTGCGTGGCCTGCGCGAGCGCGGCGCGGCGCCCCCGGGCCAGGCCCACGGCGAGGGCGGCGGAGCTCAGCCAGCCCAGGACGGCGATCGCGGCCGGGAGCGTCGTCATCGGGCCGCTCCGGTCGGGCTGTCGAGCAGGCGGTAGCCGACGCCCCACACGTTGAGGATGTACTTGTGCTCGCTGCCGGCGAGCTTCTGCCGCAGCCGGCACGCGTGCGAGTCCAACGTCCTCGACGAGCCGAGCGATCGCGTGCCCCAGACGGCCTGGACGAGCTCGTCCTTCGTCCACACCCGCGTGACGTCGGAGACGAGGATCCGCAGCAGCGCGAACTCCTTCTGCGAGACCTCCACGGGCTTGTCGTTCAGGCGCACCTCGCGGGAGACAGGGTCCACGACGAGCGCCCCGACGCGGACGGCGCCGTGGGTGGGACGCTCCTGGCTGCGGCGCAGGAGCGCCTTGATGCGGCAGCGCAGCTCGCCGTAGCCGAACGGCTTGCAGAGGTAGTCGTCGGCGCCCTGCTCGAGGCCGCGGATGCGGTCCATCTCCTCCCCGCGGCCCGACAGGACGAGCAGCGGCGTCTTGGGGTCGATCCGCTCGGTGATGCCGTCGGCGCGGCGCACGGCGCGCACGAGGTCCAGCCCCGACCCGTCCGGCAGGCCGACGTCGAGGACGACGAGATCCGGGAACTGCGTGCGCAGCTCATGCGCGCCTTCGCGCACCCCACGGGCGAGCCGGATCGTGTAGCCGTCCGCGGTCAGGTTGTCGGCGAGGAACGTGCGCGTCGTGGCGTCGTCCTCGATGAGCAGGATGGTGCTGCGCGGGTCGTCGATCATGCTCCGTATAGGCCGCAGGGCGACGGATCCGCCCCCCTGCCGTGGCGACGTCTCAGGCGGGAACACACATGCCGGCGACGAGGCCGACGCCGACGAGGGTGAGGGCTAGCGGGCCTGGCGGGTCGGGCGGATGAGGACCTCGTTGATCGAGACGTGCTCCGGCTGGCCGAGCGCGTAGACGATCGCGTCGGCGATGTCGGTCGCCTGCAGCGGCTTGACGCCCTCGAAGCGCTTCGCGGCCATGCTCTGGACCGCGTCGTTGTTGTGACCCAGGAGCTCGGTCTCCACGGCGCCCGGCTCGACGATCGTCACCCGGACGTTCGCGTGCAGGGCCTCCTGGCGCAGGCCTTCGCTGAAGCCGTTGACCCCCCACTTCGTCATGTTGTAGACGGCGGAGCCGGCCGAGGCGATGCGGCCGGCGACCGACGAGACGTTGACGATGTGGCCCCCGCCCTGCTGGGCCATGACCGGCAGCGCCGCGTGGGTGCAGTAGAGGACGCCGAAGAGGTTGACCTCGATCATCCGGCGCCACTCGGCCGTGTCGGCACCGGTCACGGCCCCCAGGAGCATGACCCCGGCGTTGTTGACGAGCACGTCGAGGCGGCCCAGGCGCTCGTAGGTCTGCTCGACGAACGCACGCGCCTGACGCTCGTCGGCGACGTCGGTCGGGACGGCGATGGCGGTGCCGCCGTCGTCGTTGATGCGCTGCGCGAGCGCGTCGATGCGGTCCGCACGCCGCGCGGCCAGGGCGACGGAGGCACCGGCGGCGACGCAGGCCAACGCGGTCGCCTCGCCGATGCCGGACGAGGCTCCGGTGATCGCCACGGTCTTCCCGGAGAGGTCGATGCTCATGGCCGCGAGCCTATCCGAGGGGGTGCGCCGCGCCGGCGTGCAAGTCCGGTTGCATCACGTCCGGGCGGGGAGGGATCCGACATAGGATGCCGACGCATGGCCGCCGCGCCCCAGGGCACTCCCGCCCGCCGCGACGGCCATCCTCTCACGCCTTGATGGAAGACACCAGACGCGGAAACTACGACTCGGGCGAGGACTTCGTCCTCGAGTACGGCGAGCTGCGGTTCACGTTCAACGAACGGGACTTCGCCGAGCGCTGCGAGCAGGCGGGCGTCAAGCTCGGCTTCGTCGGCGGGCGGCTGGACGAGGGCGAGCTCGAGGACCTCGTCAACCTCGCCGTCAACGGCGAGATCCAGGATCCCGCGTCGCTGCTGGGCGAGCACGTCAACGACTGCTGGCCGGACCTCGTCGGTCCGAGCGACCGCTCCCTCGTGCACTGGCTGCGCCGCCTCGTCTTCCGCTCCGCCTGGCTGGACCAGCGCGTGAAGGAGGGCGAGCTTGACGTACGCTTCGACAGCGAGGCCAGCGCGTTCGCCTACGTGCAGCCCGACCGCGGCGGCGAGCCCGTCGAGCTGGCCCCGGAGCCGTCATGGCGCCGCGTGGCCTACTCGCCCGCCGGCTCGTAGGCCTCGCCCGGCCGCCCGGCCGCCCGGTCGCGACGAGCGTCGGCAGCCGGTCGAACGTCCACTTCCACCCGCACGTGCGCAGGGAAATGGACGTTCGACCCGGACCCCGAGCCGGCCTGCCGGTCGAACGTCCACTTCCACCCGCACGCGCGCAAGGAAACGGACGTTCGGCCCCGCGCCGCGAGGCGCGCCCGGCCCGCGACCGCTAGAGGTACGGGACCGGGTTGACGGGGTTCCCGTTGATGCGCACCTCGAAGTGCAGGTGGTCGCCGAACGAGTGGCCCGTGTTGCCGACGTAGCCGATGAGCTGCCCGCGCTTGACGGTCGCGCCCACGGAGGTCGCGTAGCGCGACTGGTGCGCGTAGCACGTCGACATCGAGGCGGTGTGCTGGATGCAGGTGTAGTTGCCGTAGCCGCCCGTCCAGCCGGCGAGGACGACGCGGCCGCCGTCGGCGGCGTAGATCGGCGTCCCGTTCGGCGCGCCGATGTCCACGCCCGCGTGCAGGCGGCCCCAGCGGTACCCGAACGGGCTCGTGAAGACGCCGCGCACGGGCATGGAGAGCGGCCCGCCGGAGCCGGTGAACCCGCCCGACGGCGGGGCGCCGGCGGCCTGAGCGAGCTTCGCCTTGACCTTCGCCTGCTCCTTCTCGAGCGCCTGCAGGTCGCCTTCGAGGTCCTTGCGCTCGCTGCGGACGAACTGCAGCGCCCCCGCCTTCTCGCTCTTGGCCTCGTCCACGACGAGCTTCGTCGAGACGACGCCGCGGCGCAGGCGGTCCAGCTCGTCGCGCCGCGCCTTGATGCGGGCGGTGACGGCGGCCTGCCGCCCCTCGAGCTTCCGCAGGCGCGCCTCGGTCGCGACGGCGTCCCGCTGCGCGACCCGGACCCGTGTGACGATGACCTGGTCCTGGTTCTGGATCCGCGAGAGGAACTGCCCGCGCTCGATGAGGTCCGCGAAGCCGTGGGCGTTCAGGACGACGGTGACGATGTCGGGCCGGTCGGCCTGGTAGAGCTCGCGCAGCCGGTGGCCGAGCACGACCCGGGCCTCCTTGAGGCGCAGGCGCAGGCGCGTCAGGCGGGCGCGCTCGCGGCGCAGGTCCCGCTGCAGGCGCGCGAGCTCCGCCGCTTGGACGTCGAGGTCCTCCTGGACGGCGGCCTGCCGGTTGCCGATCCGGTCGATGCGCTCCTGCAGCGTCTCGATCCGCCGGTTGTAGCGCGTGATGTCCTGGACGAGGACCTGCTCCTTGGACTTGCGCTTGCTGATCTTGCCGCGCGTGACGTCGATCTTCTTCTGGATCTCGCCCGGGCTGGCGCCTTGCGACAGCACGGGGAGCGCCGCCCAGAGGACCAGGGGCGCAAGGAGGGACACCAGCAGAAGACGCAGACGCATAAGCAGGCTCTCAGGGTAGTTGCGAGACCCGGGCCGGACGGGCGCTGCAACGGGTCATGCGCGGCCGCGGCGCACGCATGACCCGCAGGCGAGGCGATCGCTCAGGCGTCGAGCGCCGAGGCGCGGGCGGCGGCGATGGCCTGCGCCCCCGCGTCGCCGACGAGCAGCTCGGGCTTGACCGTGCCGCTGGCGACGAGGTCCAGCGCGGGCAGGCGGCCGGTGGACGTCAGCGTCTCGTCGAGCGAGATGACGGTCGTCTCGCCGCCGAGCGGCGCGGTGGCCGTGGCGATGACGGTCAGCGTGCCGCCGTCGGCGATCGCCCGGGCGGCGGCCAGCGCCTTGCGCGCGGCCGTCGGGTGCAGGCCGTCGAGAGAGTCGATGAGCACGGCGGCGTGGCCCCCGCGGGCGGCGACCCGGCGGGCCGCGTCGATCGTCCGCTCGACCGCCTGGCTCTGGGCGTCGGCGCTGGCGGCGAAGCTCAGCGTCGCGACCGGGGTCAGGCCCTCGGGGGCGACGCGCGCCTCCTCCGGACGGACGCCGACGTTCACGAGCGACACCTCGACGCCCTCCTGCTGGGCCAGCGCGCCCGCCAGGCGCTGCAGCGTCTCGGTCTTGCCGGCGCGCGCCGCACCGCAGATCGTCACGCGCGAGCCGCGGCCGATCGGGGTCAGCCACTCGACGGCCTTCAGCGTCGGGTCGTCGCTGTCGAGCGCGAAGCGCTGCGTCGGGAAGGTCGCCGGCAGGTCCTCGAAGGGCGTGCCCTCGGCGACCTCGTCGGCGGGCCGGTCGTTGATCTGGTCGATCCGGACGAGCGACGGGTAGCGCTCGGAGCGGCGCGGCGGGCGGACGGGGCCGGCGATCCGGTCGCCGCTCACGAGCTCGCAGCGACGCACCTGCGCCGCGGAGATGTAGATGTCGTCGTCCGACGGCTCCGGCGGGTTGACGCGCAGGAAGCCCGAGCCGTTGCCCAGGACCTCGACGACGCCCTCGGCGGTGCGCTCCTCGGCGGGCTCGCCACGCTCGCCGCGGGGCGTGCGCTCGCCGCGCTCGGAGCGCTCGCTGCGCTCGGGGCGGTCCTCGGCGTCAGCGGCGGCGGCGCGGCCACGGCCACGGCCACCGCGGGAGCGGCGGGCGGGACGCTCGCCGGCGTCCTCGTCGGTCGCGCCGCTCTCCTCGGCGGCGGCGTCGGCGGCTGCGGCGTCGGCGTCGGCGCCCGGGTCGCGGGCGGCGGCGCGGCCAC
>CAZRLR010000321.1:0-5502 GCA_964600395.1 uncultured Conexibacter sp. | reverse complement strand
GCAAGGACGGGACGATCCGCTCGGTCTTCGCCGGCGTCAACCCGCAGGGCGTGCGGGTGGCGAGCTTCAAGGCGCCGACGGCGCAGGAGCTCGCCCACGACTTCCTCTGGCGGGTGCACGCCCAGGCGCCCGCCCGCGGCGAGATCGTCGTCTTCAACCGCAGCCACTACGAGGACGTCCTGGTCGCCCGCGTGCACGAGCTCGTCCCCGAGGCGGTCTGGCGGGCGCGCTACGAGCACATCCGCGCCTTCGAGGCGCTGCTGCACGACGCGGGCACGACCGTGATCAAGCTCATGCTCCACATCTCGCGGGACGAGCAGCGCGAGCGTCTGCAGGAGCGCATCGACGACCCCGCCAAGCGGTGGAAGTTCAACGCCGGGGACCTGCAGGAACGCGAGCGCTGGGACGACTACCAGCGCGCCTTCCAGGACGCCATCGCACACACGAGCACGAAGCACGCGCCGTGGCACGTCATCCCCGCCGACCGCAACTGGTACCGCGACTGGGCTGTGCTCGGCGTCCTCGTCGACGCGCTGGACCGGCTGGACCCGCAGTACCCGCCGGCGCCCGAGGGCGTGGCGGGCACGACGATCCCGGAGTGATCCGCCGTCAGGTGCCGCCGTCGTTCGTGATGAGGCCGGCGCCCTGCAGCGTGTACTGGCCGTTGACCGCGGCCGCGACGTTGCCCGAGGCCTGCACGACGAGCCCGCCGCCGGAGCTGAAGAACGACCCGGTCGCCGGGTTCACGAGCGTGCCGCCGGAGTTGCCGACGAGGTTGGCCCCCGAGCCCGCGAGGCCGGCACCGTCGCGCGAGACGATGCCGGCGCCCGACGTGGAGACGATGCCCAGGCCGTTCTCCGACAGCAGGCTGGCGCCGTCGTTGCTGATGATCGGGGCGACGTTGAAGAGCCTGGAGAGCGTGTCGAGCACCGTGCCGACCGCGCGGGTGGGCCCGGCGAGGATGTTCCCGCCGGGGACCTGAAAGTTGAACGTGCCGTCGGGCAGGAGCGCGACGGGCGGCAGCGGCCGGCCCTCGTCCGTCGGGTGGAACTCGAACGTCAGGACACCGGAGCCCGGCGTCACGATGTTCTCGCTCTGCAGGCCCAGGCCACCGGCGGAGGTCTCGACGAACGCCAGCCCCTTGGCGAGCACCGGATCGCCGGCGCGCAGCGGTCCTTTGCCGCCGAGCGCGATGATCGTCGGCGCAAAGCCCTGGCGGGCCAGCGTCGAGAAGTCGTCCAGGCCGTTGACGTACCGCAGCGCTGCGCCGTCGGCGGCGTTGAGCGACCGCTTCTGGTCGGCGGTCGCCCGGGCGAGCGCGGTGAAGATTGCCGGGCCCTGGGCGGCGAGGGTCGCCGACAGCTGTGCCTTGAGGGCCGATCCGAACGGGTTCGTCAGCGCGGCCGCCCGGAACGCGCCGCGGGCGTAGCCCGTCTTGCCCTTCGTCAGCGTGTACCCCGCGAGCGTCGTGAACGGCGCGCCACGGCGGTCGGTCGCGCCGATCGTCTGCGCCCCCGTGAGCGAGTCGCCCTGCGGATCCGTCGTGTCCGCCACGATCGTGTAGGTCCCGGCGGTCTCGATCTCCGCGCGCAGCAGGGCGACGCCGCGGGCGTCCGTGCGGGCCGCGTCCAACTGCCGGCCCTTGCCGTCGCGCAGCTCCACCACGACGTTGGCCAGGCCGATGCCGGCGGGGGTCTGCGGCGCGACGAGGAACGTGTTGTTGCGGACCGGGTCGACCGTCAGCGTCGGCTGACCCGCCGCGATCGTCAGCGCCCCCGGCGTCGGGTCGGGCTTGATCAGCAGCGCGAGCTCGGAGGCCGGGATGCTGACGTTCAGGACGAAGACGTCCTGGCCCTTCGTCCTGATGCTCACGCTCTTGACGATCGCGTCGGTGACCGTCGGGTCGCGCTTGACCTCGACGACGTAGTCCTCCTTGGAGGTGTCGCCGGTCTTCGGGTCGATCTTCACGCACCCATAGGCCTTGAGGGTCTGCTCGGCCGTCTCCGGGCTCATGCCCGTCAGGACCTCGGGCAGCGTGTAGTCGTGGTAGCTCGCGTGGAGCGTGACGCCGACGGGGCAGCTGCGCCTCGGCGGCTTGGGCGGGGTAAGGACGGTGAGCGTGATCTTCACCGGCTTGCCGTTGATGCTCGTCGCGGTCGCCCCGGCTGCCGGTGACTGGCGGATGACCTCGCCGCTCTCCCTCGCCTTGATCGACGCCGGCAGGTCTTCGGCGTCCGGATCCACGGGCTTCTCGACGATGTCGACGGGCAGGCCCAGACGCGTGAAGGCCGCACGCACGTCCTCGCTCTTGCAGTACCGCTTCGGGCGCCTGCAGACGGCGGTCGACTCGACGAAGCGCGGGACCTTCACCTTCATCGCCGGCGCGATCGGCGTCACGCCGCCGGCGAGCAGCACCGTCGGCTGGTTGGAGGAGTAGCGCCCGCCGGAGGCGGCGGCCGCGAAGCGGTCGGTGACGAAGCACTCCAGGGGATGGCCGGAGTCCAGTGCCGTCGGGCTGTAGACCTGTCCGGTGGCGACGGTCACCTCGTTCCCGCCGTCCAGGCGGATCCACGTGTACTCGAAGCTCGCGGCACCCTGCCGCACGCCGGGGTCGCAGTAGAGCGGTTGGCCGACCTCCGGCCGGCCTTCGACGGACGGCGCACGGTCCTCGGCACCCGCAGGTGGCGGCCCGGCCTCGCCACCCTCTCCGCCTCCGCCCCCAGGGGCGGGCAGGTCTCCGCCGGCGAAGAGGCTCAGGCTCAGGGTCCGCGCGGCGCCGACCCCACCGGCGACGAGCGGCTGGCCCGCGACGAGGACGAGGCCCGCGCCGGTCGAGCCGCTGCCGCCGACCGTGGCCGCGCCGCCCGGGGCGAACGTCGCATCGGGTCGCCCGTCGGCGTCGAAGCGCCCGAGCGCGGTGGCCTCGTCCCCGGCGGTGAAGGCGCCCGTGAAGGCCTGGCCGGCGAAGACGAAGCGCCCGTCGGCCTGCTGGACCAGGTCGCGCAGCAGGCACGTCCCGGACAGGTCGATGCGCCCGGCACCACCGGTCCCGAAGGTCGCATCGACCGTCCCGACCGGCGTCAGACGCACCAGGCCGCACTGGAACGACGGGCCCGACTGCGCGTACCCGCCGGCGACCAGCGACCCGTTGAGCTGCGGCAGCAGCGCGTTCACCTCGTTCACCGTCGCGCGAGGGATCTGGGCGGCGCCGGGCAGCGTCCCGTCCCCCCACCCGGAGCCCGCGAGGGCGAAGCCGCTCTGCCCGCTGGACGGGACGAACTTCCAGACCCGGCCGCCGACGAGGTCGCCACCGTTGAGCCCGCCGACGTAGATCGCGTCGACGGAGGAGCCCGTGCTCGTCAGCGCGACCGCGAAGGCGGTGCAGTCGGCGCTGGGCACGTCGTCGCATGACCCCGCCGGGACCGTCAGGCGCCCGGCACCGCCGCCGCCCGCCGCGTCGAAGGTCCCGTCCGGGGTGCCGTCCGCGAGGAAGCGCGCGAGGAAGACCTGCTCGTGGCCGCCGACGAAGCCATGCCCGGCGACGAGGATCCGGCCGTCGGGCTGCACGGCGATCGCCTCGCCGTTCGTCCGGGTGGAGCCGGGCAGGGGCAGGGACGCCACGCCCGCGCTGCCGAAGCCGGACGGCACCAGCTGGCCGCCGGTCCCGACCGCCACGACCTGGATGGGTGCGTTCGCGCCGGTCGCCTGCCCGACCACGAGCAGGCTGCCGTCGCCGCGGACAGCGACCGCCAGCGCACCGCGGGCCAGCGGCGAGTCGGTGATGTCCCCGGTCAGCGGCTGGGTGCGGCCGTTGCCGTTGAAGCTCGGGTCAGGGGCACCGGAGGCGAGGAAGCGCGCGGCCACCCACTGGTGCTTGGACGTCGACGTGAGGATGCGCTGGCCGACCGCGACGAGCTTGCCGTCGGGGGCCACGGCGACGTCCTCGGCCGCCGACGGCCCCTGCGTGAAGGGCGCGAGCGCGACGCCCGACGTGCCGAAGGTCGTGACCGGGTCCGTCGGCGCCGCGGTGGCCACCGCTGGTCCGGCCCCCAGCACCAGGGGGACGAGGAGCAGGAGCCGCCGCAAAGGACCCATGGCTCACCCTGGCACTTGTGAAGAAACACAACACAAGAGTTCTCTTAGACGTCCCGGGGCCTGCGGCGCCGCCGCCCGTCAGAGCGTGCCGGCGCCGAACGTGTCGCAGTCGGCCGGGTCGCCTGACGTCTCCCCCTCGGTGAACCACCGCCGCCGCTGCGCCGAGGTGCCGTGCGTGAACGTGTCCGGCCGCACGCCGGCGCCCGCCCGGCGCTGCAGCCGGTCGTCGCCGACGGCCTCGGAGGCGGTGAACGCCTCGTCCAGGTCCCCCGGCTCGAACTGACCGGCGCGGAAGACGCCGTGGGCCCAGACCCCGGCGTAGCAGTCGGCCTGCAGCTCCTGGCGGACGCTCAGCGCGTTCGCGTCGTCCGGGTTGCGCGCCGCGGCGTCCTGCACCTCCTGCGACGTGCCCAGCTGCTGCTGGACGTGGTGCCCGAGCTCGTGGGCGATGACGTACGCCCAGGCGAAGTCGCCGGACGCGCCGAGCTGCTCGCGCATGTCGGCGTAGAACGAGAGGTCCAGGTAGACGCGCTGGTCGCCGGGGCAGTAGAACGGCCCGACGGCGGACGTCGCGCTGCCACAGCCGCCGCGACCACCGCCGCCGCGCTGGTCGATGACGTCCGACGAGGAGGAGCGCGGGGACCACTTCATGTCCGCGGCCTACCCCCCGGCCCGCGCGGCGAACCCGTGCGGAGCCGGCGGCGTGGGCCGCTCAGCCCTCGTCCTGGGCGTCGGGCCCGCTGACGGGCTCGCACTGCGGCTTGTCGGGGAAGCCCGGGCCCGTCCCCGGGCGGCAGTCGGGGTCCTGCGTGGGCTGGGTGCCCGTGCTTGTCGGGGTCGTGGTCGTCGTCGGGACCGTCGGCTCGGCGCCGCCGTCGTTCGGCGGCGTGGTGGGCGTCGTCGGCGGGGGCGTCGTGGCGGGCGGTGTCGTCGCCGTCGCCGTGGTGACCGGCGGGACCGTGGCCGTCGTGGCCTGCGTCGTCGTCGTCGGGGCGGTGCTCGTCGTCGCCGTGCGCTGTGTCGTCGTCTCGCGGACGGGCTTGCTGTCGTCCCCACCGCAGCCGAGGGTCACCGCGCCGGCGGCGCCGAGCGCGAAGGCCACGACGCCCGCCGTCAGGCGGCGCCGGGTCAGGCCGGTGGAGGGGGGAACGTCGGTCCGGGGAGGCACGTGCACCACCCCATGGTCTCAGAACGGGTCAGGCGTCGGCCGTCTGCGCGACCGGGTCGGCCAGGCCCGCGGCGGCCTGCAGCTCGGCCAGCGCGTGGCGCAGCGAGTCGCTCAGGCGCGGCAGGTCGGGCATCTGGCCGCGGTCGGCGACGATGCCGAAGTCCAGCTCGTCGCGGTAGCTCAGGACCGTGATATTCAGGCCCGCACCGTCGGTGATTACCGACACGGGGTAGTGGTGG
>CAZRLR010000320.1:0-5506 GCA_964600395.1 uncultured Conexibacter sp. | reverse complement strand
CCGCGCGCCCCCCACGCCCGGGGCGGGCCCCGCGGGCTCGGCCCGGGCGGGGGGGGGCGCGCCGGCGGCCACGCCCGCGGCCGCCAGCGCCGCGGCGACGCAGCTGGCGATGACGCGCTCGGGGTCCACGACGAAGAGCGCGGGGATCCCGGGCGCCGCCTGCCGGACACCGACCCCGATCCGGGCCAGGTGCATCGTCCCGAGCGTCTGCGTCCACAGGACGTTCGCCGTGTACGCGGGGTCGGTGACGGCGGGCAGGGTGCCGTCCTGCGCGCCGGTGGCCAGCACCTGCACCATCGGCTCGATGCAGGCGGCCATGCCCTGCCCGAGGCGCAGCCAGATCGCCTCGGAGACGATGCCGTGCAGCTCCTTCGCCGGACGGTGCATGAGCGAGAGGACGTTGTCCAGGAAGGCCGGATAGCGGTGGCAGAACCGCGCGAAGACCTCCAGCCGGGCGGCGAGCAGCCCCGGGGCGGGCCCGGCGTCGTCGACCTCGGCGAGCAGCCCCTCGAGCTCGTCGAGGTAGTTCGTCACCGTCAGGACGAAGAGCTCCTCCTTGGAGGAGAACTGCCGGTAGATGAGGCCGCGGGCGATGCCGACGGCCTTGGCGATCTCCTCGATCGGGGCGTCGAGCATGCCGCGCTCGTCGAAGAGCGCCCGGGTCGCCGCGACGAGCTCGCGCTCGCGTTCGCGCCGCAACGCCGCTGGACCGGGGGAACCCACCCGCTCAGGGTACCGGTCCTGTTAGGTTCGAAAACGGATGATTGACAGTCGTTCTCACCGGGGAGGAAGTCGACATGGCTGAACGCGGGGCACGTCCGCAGGTCCCTGCTCTCCCGCGCCGCGCGCTGCGGGCGGTGCGGTCGATGTTCACGCCGCTGCTGCCCGACGACTACCTGGAGATGATCAACCCGCTCTGGCACACGCAGGAGCTGCGCGGGCGCATCGAGCAGGTCAAGCGCGAGACCGACGACGCGGCGACGATCGTCATCAAGCCGGGGTGGAAGTGGCCGGGCCACACCCCCGGCCAGTACCTGCGCATCGGCGTCATCGTCGACGGCATCCACCACTGGCGCGCGTACTCGCTGACCTCCGACCCCGAGCGCGCCGACGGCTGCATCTCGATCACGCCGAAGCTCGTGCCCGAGGGCGTCGTGTCCCCGTACCTCGTGCGCGAGGCGACGCCCGGGACGATCGTCCGCCTCGGCGGCGTGGAGGGCACCTTCGTCCTGCCGGACCCGCTCCCGGCCAAGGCGCTCTTCCTCAGCGCCGGCAGCGGCGTGACGCCGATCATGTCGATGCTCCGCGCGCTCGATCACCGCGACGCGATGGACGACGTCGTCGTCCTGCACTCCGCGCGCCACGCCGACGACGTCATCTTCGGCGCCGAGCTGCGCGACATGGCCCGGCGCCACCCCGGCTTCCGCCTGCACGAGCAGCACACGCGGGACATGGGCCGCATGGCCCCCGCCGACCTGGGCGGGCTGTGCCCGGACTGGCGCGAGCGCGAGGCGTTCGTCAGCGGCCCGCGCGACCTGCTCGACGCGTTCCTGGAGCACTGGGAGGCCGACGGCGGCGATCTCGAGCGTCTGCACACCGAGCGCTTCCAGCCCGTCCCGGCCGACGCGGACGCCGAGCGCGGGGACGGCGGCACGATCACGCTGACCAAGAGCGGCGTGGAGGCGCGCAGCGACGGGACCCGGCCGATCCTCGACGCCGCCGAGGACGCCGGCGCGACGCTGCCCTACGGCTGCCGCATGGGCATCTGCCACACCTGCGTCGGACGCCTGGAGGCCGGGCGCGTGCGCGACCTGCGCACGGGCGAGGTCCGCGGCCAGAGCGGCGAGATGATCCGCACCTGCGTCCACGCCCCCGAAGGCCACATCGAGATGGCGCTGTGACGTACCCCGACCGGCACGACCCCCGAACGATTCCGAGGACAGCATGCACATGAGCACCCCCATGATCGAGAGCCCGCTGTCGCGCCTGACCGAGGAGCAGATCGACGAGCTCGGCCGCGAGTTCGACGCGATCCACGACGAGGTCTACGACGACCTCGGCGCCCGCGACCGGGCCTACATCACGAACATGATCGCGCTGCACCGACGGCTGCTCGTCGGGTCGCGGATCGTGCTCATCGCCTCGCGCTACCGGCCCATGTGGATCCTGGGGACGTCGATGCTCGGCGCGGCCAAGATCCTGGAGAACATGGAGATCGGCCACAACGTCATGCACGGGCAGTGGGACTGGATGAACGACCCCCAGATCAACTCCTCGACGTGGGACTGGGACTCCGCCTCGACCGCCGAGGCGTGGAAGCACAGCCACAACTACGTCCACCACACGTACACGAACATCCGCGGCAAGGACCACGACCTCGGCTACGAGATCATGCGGATCGACCCGCACCAGCCGTGGAACCCGGTCTACCTCTTCCAGCCGTTCTACAACCTCATCCTCGCCGCGCTGTTCGAGTGGGGCGTCGCCTTCCACGACCTCGACCTCGAGGCGATCCGCAAGGGCGAGAAGTCCAAGGAGGCCGTCCAGCGCGAGGTCAAGGGCATCGTCGGCAAGGCGCGCCTGCAGATCACGAAGGACTACCTCGTCTTCCCGGTCATCAGCGGCCTCGTGGCCACGGCGGTCGAGGCCGGCCTCGCCTCCCGGGCGGTGCATGCCGAGCGCAAGCCCAAGACGCTGCGGGGCCGGGCGCTGAAGGCGCTGGCGAAGGTCAACCCGATGGACGGCGGCAAGGACGACGGCGTCATCGCGCAGCTCGTCGACCGGCGCTCGTTCCGCGAGCCGTTCCGCACGACGCTGAAGGCGAACGCGACGGCGAACGTCATCCGCAACGTCTGGGCCTACGCGATCATCTTCTGCGGGCACTTCCCCGACCAGACGTACACGTTCTCCCAGGAGGAGACCGACGACGAGCAGCGCGGCGGGTTCTACGTCCGCCAGCTCCTCGGCGCCGCGAACATCGAGGGCTCGCCCTTCTTCCACGTCGCCTCGGGCAACCTCGGCTACCAGGTCGAGCACCACCTGTACCCGGACATGCCGTCCACGCGGTACGCGGAGATCGCGCCGAAGGTCAAGGCGATCTGCGAGAAGTACGACCTGCCCTACAACACCGGGCCGTTCCTCAAGCAGCTGGGCCAGGTGCAGCGGACGATCCTCCGCCTGGCGCTGCCGGGCGGCAAGCCGCGCCCGAAGCCCGGTCCGTACCGCTCCGCGCAGGACGGGACGGCGACCGCCGCGCACGGCAACGGCGCCGGCACCCGCGAGCGCGTCGCCGCCCCTGGCCCGAACGGCTCGGGCCCGGAGCAGGACGACGACGGCGTCCGGGTCTCGATGCCGGACGCCTGACCCGCCCGGGCCGAGTGGTCACCGGCGTGCCGTGACGGGGCGCCCGTCGACCACTCGGCCTGCGGCGTCGCTCAGAGGGCCTTGACGAGCGCCCCGACGTCCTGGAACGCGGGGACGAACGAGATGTCCCAGTCGCTCTTCGTCGTGATCTCGAACACGGGGCCGAGCGCGCGGGTCGTGCTCGCGCTCGTCCGCCAGCCCATGTCCTCCACGCCGTTCTTGGACGCCGTGAGGTAGATGCCGCCCTTGAGCTGCTCGTTGTGGGTCTGGAACTCGACCTTGCCCCGCACACCGACGTAGGCGGTGACCGTCCCGGCGCGGTACTTCCAGTCGACCTGCGCGAACGGCTGCACCCACGCGGAGGGCCCGAACTCGTAGGAGATCTGGATCCGCTCGCAGTTGGCCTTGAGCTTCGGCAGCTTCGCGTCCAGCCCGACGAGCTTGGACACGTCGAGCGTGAAGTTCAGCTGCTTGCTGACCGCGTTGCACGGGTCAGGGGCCACGAAGCCGGGTCCGCCGTCCGCGCCGATGCCCGACCCGTCGTCGGCCGGCATGCCCTGCGGGCGCTCGACGCAGTCCTGGTAGTAGAGGACGGCGTAGTGCCCCCAGCCCTGCAAATTGCGCACCGTGATGAGGTGCTCGGCGTCCTCCAGCGACTGCACCTGCAGCGCCACGAGCGCCCGCTGGTCGGGGTCGTCGAGGTTGGCCGCCAGGCCGGTGATCGCCTGGGAGACGGCCGCGACGTAACGGGCGCTCGCCTCGCGGCTCTTGACGACGTGGCTCAGCCAGACCTGGTGGTCGGCCTTCATCGCCGGTGTGCAGGTCTGGCGCATCTGCTCCACGCGGCACGGCTCGAACGGCTTGGCCGTGGCACAGGCATCGCGCGCGGCCTGCGCGAACTGCGAGTACTTCGACACGAGGTCGGCGTTGCCGAAGAACTCGTACATCACCTGCTCGGCGGCGGAGGACTCCTCCAGCGCCTCGTCCTGGATCGCCTTCAGGGCCGGGCGCTCATGGACGGCGTTGATGCGGCGCCAGACGAGGTCCGTCCGGCGGCGCTGCGCCGGCGACAGCTCGTCCTCGTGGGCCCGCAGGCGCTCCCGGATCGTCGCTTCGGCGGCCTGGCGTGCGTCCTCCTCGGCGAACGTCACCGCGTTGCCGAGGTCGTCGTAGTGCGGTTTGCCCTCGGCGGCCTGCCGCGGGAAGGCCGGGAGCCCGAGGGCCCGCATCGTCGTCGGATGACCGCCCTGCTCGGACAGCGGGGTGGCGGGGCCGGCCTTGCGCTTGGACGCCTTCCTGAGCTTGCGGATCGCCAGCGGCTTGTCCTGCTTGCAGATCGCGACGTTCGCCTCACCGGACGCGGCTTCGGCCTCCAGCGCCGGGTCCAGACCCGGGACGGACGCCAGCAGCGCTGCTGCCTGCTCGGTCCGGCCGAGCTGCAGCTGCGCCATGCCGCGGATCTGCGCGGCGACGGCCCGTCGGTCGGCGCCGTAGGCGAGCGTGGGGCCGGCGTCCGCCCGGCGGGCGCCGTCCAGCAGGGCCAGCGCCTCGTTCGGCATCCCGGCGTTCGTCGCCAGCGCGGCGGCGTTCGTCAGGACGTCCGCGTCGTGCGGCGCGAGCTCCGCGGCCCGCAGCTGGGCCACGAGCGCCGCGCCGAGGTTGCCCTGGGCGACCATCGCCAGCGCCGTCCCGCGCAGGCCCGGCAGCGAGCGGGCCTCCGGGCTGGCGGCGAACGCGGCCATGGCGGGCGCCCCGACCTGGGCGGTCAGCGCCGCCTTGGCCCCGGCGATCGCGGCCTTCGGCGTCCGGTAGCTGCGGGCCTGCACCGCCGGCGTGCATCCCAGCCCCTGGGCGGCGAGCATCGGGATCGTCAGCTCGTCGTCGGGCAGCAGGTCCAGGTCGTCGTTGAACGACGTGAACGCGGTGGCCGCCTCGGCGGCGGTGACGGTCACCGTGCCCGGGGCGGCCTTGCAGTTGTCGCCCTCCTCGCGCTCGGGCACCTGCGCACGGTCGTCGGCGCAGGCCAGGACGCGGTAGACGCCGGGCCGCACCGTCCCGGGGACGACGACGGTGGTGGACGGACGCGCGCGCGAGACGCGGCCGGCGCCGAGCGCCGGGATCGCCCGTGCGCCGCCGAGCAGCA
>CAZRLR010000319.1:0-5561 GCA_964600395.1 uncultured Conexibacter sp. | reverse complement strand
CGTAGCCGTCGAAGCCCCACTCGCGGCGCAGGATCTGCTCGAGCAGGTGCTCGTTCTCGCACGCGTACTGGCCGTTGATCTTGTTGTAGGAGCACATGACGGTGCCGACCTTCGCGTCGCGGACCGCAGCCTCGAAGTGGGGGAGGTAGATCTCGCGGAAGGTCCGCTTGTCGATCACGTCGTTCTGCACGAGGCGGCTGCCCTCCACCCCGGCGCCGAGCGGCGTCTGGGTGGAGACCTGGCCGGCGGACACGTCCACGCCCTCCTGGTTGTTGGCCGCGAAGTGCTTGACGTCGGCGATGACGCCCGTGGCCTGCGCCGCCTTGATCCAGGGCACCACGAGCTGCGACTCCAGGTACGGGTCCTCGCCGTAGTTCTCGTACGTCCGCCCGGCCAGCGGGTTGCGGGCGATGTTCACCGCCGGGCCGAAGATGACGTCGTTGCCCTTCGCCTTCGCCTCCCCGGCCGCGACCCGACCGTGCGCGGCAGCCAGCACCGGGTTGAACGTCGCCGCCAGCGCGAGCGGGACAGGCAGCCCGGCCGACTTGCCCTGCCGCGGCCCGACGGGACCGTCGGAGTACAGGACCGTCGGCACATCCAGGCGCGGGACCCCGGTCTGCGTCCCCGTGTGCTTGTGCTCGCCGCCGGCCACGCCGGTGACCTCGTCGCCGCCGAGCAGCGACACCTTCTCCTCCCGGGTCATCGCGCCGAGCAGCAGGCCGGCACGGGTCTGCGGCGTCAGCGAGGTGTCACACCACGGGTGCTGCCCGCAGCGGCCCGCCGCCTTCGCGGCCGAGGGCGCGGTTGCGAGGCACGAGGCGACGAGGGCCAGGGGCAGCAGGTGTGCGCGAAGACGGGACATGACAGGGACTCCTGCAGGACGGTGTGGACGGACCGGGGTGCGGCGGCGATGACGGAGCTGCGGGCATGCGTCCGGCGAGGTCGACCGCCGCTTCGACGAGTCCCCCGACCGACCGCGGTGACCCTGCCTGAGGTCCGCGTCCCGAGCACCGTACCGGCGAGTTGTGGAATACGCAACTTCTGACCGTCAGACGGCTGCGTGTGCCATGCTCCACCCGTGTCGACCCCGACGACCACCCGCGCCAAGCGCCTGTCCGGCGACGAGCGGCGCGCGCAGCTGCTGAACGCCGCCAAGCGCCTCGTGCTGCGCGAAGGCGGGATCGACGGGTTCTCGCTCGACGCCGTCGGTCGCGAGGCCGGCGTGGCGCTGTCGCTCCCGCGCCACTACTTCGAGAGCAGCGAGCGGCTGCTGGCGCTTGCCGTGGGCGAAGCGGCGCAGGAGGTCGTCGAGCCGTTCCTGCGTCGCGACCCGAACCTGACGTTCGAAGAGCGGGTGCGCCTCTACCTCGACCGGCTCAGCCCGATGTGGTGGGGCCACAGCCTGTGGGTCCGCGCCGACAGCCTGCACCCGGACGTCCGGGCCGGTGACCTGCGTCGGCAGCTCGTGTCCGCCAGCCTCGGCCGGGACTGGGCAGACCTCACGCCGGCCGAGCAGCTCCTCGGCGCCGGCTGGATCGGGTTCTGCACCACGGCAACAGCCGAGTGGATCGAGCAAGGCTGCCAAGACCGCGAGACGTTCGTCCGGGTGCTGGTCGAGGGCGCACGGCGCTTCGGCATCGGCCGCTGAAGCGCCGCTACGAGTGCGACAGGCTGATCGCCGCCCTGACTTTCCCATTTACTATCCCATAGGCTCTCGCGAGCCCCTAAAATGGCTCAAGCAAGCCGTTTCTGACCCGGTTCGCGTTCGTCTCGAAAACCGTCGCAAATGCTCGCCGTCGTGCGGTGTGGTCCAGCTCGTGCACCAGGGTTCTGCCTCGGTGGGTTGACGGGCCGTCGCTCGTTGAGGCCGATGGTATGGGTGTCCGGGTCGAAGAAGCCGACTTGGGACCCGGGCATCCTCTCCACCACGACGGTCGTGCCGAGGTCGTCGGCCAGCGCCGTCAGCGGTGTCATCGCCCACGCCAGGTCATCGCCATCGATCAGGCAGATCGGCGGGTCCAGCAGGACGGGCTCCGCCGGCGGCGGCAGCTCCTGCACCTGGGAGCGGTCGAACACCGGTCCGAGGCGGAACCGGGTGCGCGGCTCCTCGGACGCGACGGCGTCCGCCTGGCGCCACGCCTGCAGCTCCTTTTGTGACGGCGGCATCGGGACCCAGATGCGCAGCGCCCGCTCACTTCGCTGCACGCAGTCGCCGAGCTTTAGCCAGGCGCGAAACCCCGCGACTCGGGTTGCCTGGGGGCACTGCATCGCGATGAGCAACCGATTGGTCAGGCTGTATTGGTGGAAGTGGCGGCGGCTGGCGAGCCATCGCACCCAGCCTTCGCTTGGCTGCAGCGCCTCCACCGCCTGGCGCGAGCGCTCGCGGTCGGCCTCGCGCCGCTGCTGACGCTCGGCTTCGCTGTACGTCTTGGACATGACGGACCTCCCGGTCGCGGGGCGATTAGCACGCACGGTTCACGCGAGGCTGTCGCATAAACCGGTTGCGGTCCGGTGCGCATAAGACCATTCGTCATGCCGCAGAACGTCATTGCGTGTGATCGTGAGCCGGAGTGGTTGCTGCCGCCGTCGCTGCAGGAGTGGCTGCCCGAAGACCACCTGGCGTGGTTCGTCCTGGACGTCGTGGAGGATCTGGGTCTAGAGCCGTTCACGTCCGTCTACTAGCGCGATGGGTGGGGGGCGGCGGCGCACGATCCGGCGATGATGGTCGCCGCGTTTCTCTATGCGTATGCGATCGGTGAGCGGTCTTCGCGGAAGATCGAGCGGCGCTGCTGGGAGGACATCGCGCTCGGCGTGATCACCGCCAACCTCGCTCCGGATCATGCGACGCTCGCACATTTTCGGGTGCGCCACCAAGAGGCGCCGGCCGGCTTTTTCGGATAGCTATTGGCTCTCTGCGGCGGCGGCGCAGCAAGGCGCGCGTGACCGGGCGGACCGTGTCGACACGCCCCGACGGTCCGGGCTGCACAGCCGTGCACGGGCAACACGCGACCTGCCGCGGGTTCATCCGTCGTTCGCCGGTCGACGCAGGCCAGCGGCGGTGGGAGGGCGGCGCTCCTGAAGGGGTCGGCCTTCGGCGTCTCGGGCGCCGTCAATCGGCCACGGGCCGACGTGGTGGTCGCGTCCGCCGTCCAGCGTCAGCGTTGCCCCGCTGAACCAGTCGCCCGCCGGGGAGGCGAGGTAGGCCACGAGCCAGGCGAACTCGGCGGGACGTCCGAGCCTTCCGAGCGGGATCTGGCCGGCGGCAGCGTCGACCATCTCGCGTGGGTACTTCGTCATGAAGGTCTCGGTGCCGAACTGTCCGGCGGCGATCGCGTTGCAGCGGATGCCGAAGCGAGCCCATTCGGTGGACAGCTCGGCCATCATCGTCTCCACCCCGGCGCGGGCGGCGGAGGAGTGGACCATGCCCGGCAGCCCGTT
Organism: uncultured Conexibacter sp.; assembly: GCA_964600395.1. Lineage (GTDB taxonomy): Bacteria > Actinomycetota > Thermoleophilia > Solirubrobacterales > Solirubrobacteraceae > Paraconexibacter. The sequence continues at coordinate 2,123 of CAZRLR010000319.1, read as the reverse complement.
ATGGGGAGAGAGCGTGACGCTGATCACCTTCCCGCCGCGGGGGCGGCCGTCGGCGTCGTCGGGGATCATCGCCTTGGTCGCCACTGCATGGGTCATGAGCCATGTGCCGTCGAGGTTCAGGCTCGTGACGGTACGAAAGCCCTTCGGGGTGATGAGCTCGGCAGGGGAGAGGAACTGACCGCCGGCGTTGTTCAGCAGCGTGTCGATGTGGCCGTGCTGCTGCAGCGCCCAGTCGACGAACGCGTCCACGCTGTTCTCATCGCGGATGTCGCAGACGCGGGCGCGGCAGGCCGGACCGGCGAGGGCGACGGTCTCTTTCAGTGGCTCGGGGCGTCGACCGCAGATCATCACCTGCGCACCGAGGGAGACGAGCTCGAGCGTCGCGGCGCGGCCGAGCCCTGATCCGCCGCCAGAGACGAGCACGACCTGCCCTGCGAGCAGGCCTGGCGCGAAGACCGGTGAGGGCGAGGCGGCCATCAGCGCGCTCGCAGGCCGAGCAGGTTGGAGCCGATGATCGACTGGCGCACCTCGTTGGTGCCGGCGCCGATCTCGTAAAGCTTCGCGGTGCGGTAGAGGCGGTTGATCTCGGTCTCCCAGATGTAGCCGCCGCCGCCGTGGATCTGGACCCCGCGGTCGGTGATCGCGTTGAGCGTGCGTCCGGCGAGCAGCACGACGGCGGCTGAGCGCGTGGCGATGTGCTGGGCCGCTTGACCATGGGCGGTGTCCTGTACCTCGAGGGCGACGTCGAGGCAGAGGGAACGCAGCGCCTCCAGCTCGACGTACATGTCAGCGATCTGGCCGGCGATGAGCTGGTTGGCGCCGATCGGCCGCCCGAATTGCTGCCGGTCCTGAGCAAACGCGATCGAGATCTGCAGCGCGCGTTCGGCGATTCCGAGGGCGTTGAAGGCGATGACCACGCGCTCCCGGTCCAGGCCGTTCATGATCACGGACGTACCTCCGTCGAGCTCCCCGACGAGGTTCGCGACCGGGACCCGAACCTCGTCGTAGACGAGCTCGGCGGTCTGGCTGCCGCGAAGGCCCATCTTGGTGAGCTTCTGGGCAACCCCGAATCCCGGGGTGCTCGTGTCGATCAGGAAGGCGCTGATGCCGCGGGGGCCGGCGGCGGGGGTGGTCTTGGCGTAGGTCAGCACGACGTTGGCGATCGTGCCGTTGGTGATGTAGAGCTTCGTGCCATTGATGACGTACTCGTCGCCGTCGCGCACGGCGGTGGTCCGCATCCCGCCGAGCGCGTCGGAGCCGGCGCCAGGCTCGGTCAGGCCGAGCGCACCGACCTGGGAGCCGTCACACAGACCAGGTACGTACCGCTCGCGCAGCTCAGCTCCGGCGTTGGCCACGATGTTGTCGACGCAGAGGTTCTCGTGCGCGGCGTAGGAAAGCCCGATGGCCGGGTTCCACCGCGAGATGGCCTGGATGACCAGGCACTCGCTGACGAAGTCCGCGCCGGCTCCGCCCAGCTGGGTCGGCACGTTCACACCGAGGAAGCCCTGTTTGCCGAGGTCAGGGAAAACCTGCGGGGGCCACCACTCCTCGTCGTCCATCCGCTGCTGCAGTGGGTGCAGATGCTCGCGCGCGTAGGCGTCCACGGTGGCGAGGATGGCGCGTTGGTCGGGGGAGAGCCCGCGGCTGTCCCGGACATGGACGGAGGTCATCGCCGAAGGTTAAATAAGCGTTTGCTTGAAGGCAAGCTTCGGGCGTGGGAGGATGGCGGCGTGGCGCCACTGTTTCCGACCGACGAGACCTACCTCCTGCAGGTGTCTCCGCTGCCCGGGCCTGCTCCCGTGGCGGCAGGGGCTGGGCTCACCGCCGAACGGTTGCTGCAGGCAGCCCACGAGCTGCTGCACGAGCGGGCCGGCGGGGCGGTGTCTGTCAGCGAGATCTGCGGGCGAGCCGCGGTCAATGTCGCGATGGTCAAGTACTGCTTCGGCAGCAAGGATGGGCTCATGGACGCTTTGACGGAGCGGATCATTGGCAGCTTCGGCGGGGACCTCGCGGAGCTGGACGCCCGGACCCTGACGCCGCGTCAGACCATGGAGCGTCACGTCGCGGCGATCGTCCGTAACTTCCTGCGCTTTCCCTATCTGAGCACGCTAATCAACGAGCGC
>CAZRLR010000318.1:0-5568 GCA_964600395.1 uncultured Conexibacter sp. | reverse complement strand
TCGCGGTCGCCGTCGTCGTCGTGGACGACGGCTCGCCGCAGCCCCTGACGCTGCACCCCGACCACGCGCGACAGGTGTCGCTCGTGCGGCGCGACCGGGCGGGCGGGCCGGCCGCCGCCCGGGCCACCGGCCTCGAGCACCTGGCGGGGGACGTCGCGCTCGTCGCGCTCTGCGACGCCGACGACGCGTGGTGCCCCGGGGCGCTGGCGGCATCCGTCGCGGCGCTGGCGGACGATCCCGCCGCGGGCTGGGCGTTCGGGCGGGCGCTCGTCGTGGGCCCCGACGGGCGGCCGACCGGCGAGGCATGGGCGCGGCCGGCGTCCGGGCACCACGCGGCGCAGGCGTTCGGCCGCGAGCTCTACGCCGCCAACCCCGTCCCGACGTCGAGCGTCGTCCTGCGCCGCGAGGCGCTGGCGGCCGCCGGCGGCTTCACCGGGCCGGTGCGCGTCGCCGAGGACTGGGAGCTGTGGCTCCGCCTCTGCGCCGGCGGCGTGGACGCGGTCTGCGTCGACGGCAGCGTCGTCCGCTACCGCCGGCACCCGGACGGGCTGACCGCGGACGTCGCCGCGCTGGCCCAGGCCCAGCTCGTCGTGCACGAGCAGCACGCGGCGCTCGCCGGCCCGCGGGCGGCCCACCAGGTGCTCGCCGCCGACTTCGCGGCCCTGGCCGCCGGTCTGGCGCGGGACGGCGATCTCCCGGGCGCGCGCGAGGCCTGGGCGCAGGTCGCCGCCCGGCGTCCGCTGCGGCGGGGCGAGCGGCTGCGACGGCGGGCGCTCGACGTCCCGGTCCTGCGCGGCCGGCTCGGACGGGGCGACCCCTACCGGGGCTGAGGGCGTGCCGGCCGGGCGGGCAGCGGCCGGTTCGGCACGAGGCGCCCGAGCTCGAAGGCCCATACCGCGGGGCCGTCGAGCAGCCCGAGCAGGGCCGCGTCCCGATCGCCCCGCAGGCCGGCCGCCGCGCCGGTGGCCGCCCGGCGCAGCCCCCAGGCCAGCAGGCCCGGCCAGCGCCGCGGCGGCAGCGACCCGGGGTGCTCGCGCTGCAGCCAGGCAGCGCCCGAACCGTGACGGAAGCGCTGGGCGAGCATGCGGGCGACCGTCGGGCGCCCGGCGTGGACGACGACGGCGTCGGGCCGGTTCTCCAGCGTCCAGCCGGCGTCGCGCAGGCGCCAGCACAGGTCCGCGTCCCCGCCGGAGCGCACGCCGTCGTGAAAGCCGCCGACGGCGTCGAAGGCCTCCCGCCGCACCGCGGCGTGGGCGGTCTTCGCGAAGGCCCACTGGCCACGGGCGAGGGTCGCGTCCTGGGCCATGTTCTGCTGCAGCTGCGCGAAGCGGGCCGCGGGCCGGCCCCCGGCGGGCACCGGCTCGTCCAGGACGCCGCCGGCCAGGACGCCGACCTGCGGGTCCACGGGCGGCCCGAGCAGCCGGTCCAGCAGGTCCGGCGGCGGGTGCACGTCGGCGTCGAGGAAGACGATCCACGGCGCGCGCCCGCGGCGGGCGCCGGCGTTGCGCGCGAAGTACGACGTGCGGACCTGCGCGGCGACGAGGACGTGCGGGTCGAGCACCCCGACGCCGCGGTTGTCCACGACGGTGATCGTGTCGCCGTCGCGCAGGCGCAGGGCGTGCAGGCGGCTGAGCAGCGCCCGCAGGCCCGCGGCGTCGGCGGCGACCGGGACGACGACGTCGGCGGCGGGGCGGGCGACCGGCACGTCGCGCACTGTACCCTCGCCGCCATGGCCGACCCGACCCCCACGAAGGTCATGGGCCGCCGTGTCGTGGCCTATGTCATCGACCTGGCCATCACCTCGGCGATCACGCTGGCCGCCTTCCTGGCGGTCGCCGACCGGGTCCCGGCGGAGACGAACTCCGACAGCGCGGCCACCGCGCAGGTGACGTTCGGCAGCGACCAGTACCTGCTGGAGGGCGGGCGGGCCGCGCTCTTCATGACGCTCACGCTTGCCGGCTGGCTGCTGTACGTCGGGGTCCTGCCGGGCGTGAAGGGGTGGACGCCGGGCAAGCTCGCCACGGGCATCCGCGTCGCCGGGCCGGACGGGGCGCCGCCGGGCGCGGGCAAGGGCGTGGTCCGCGCGCTCTTCTGGTTCGCCGACGGCTTCCCGTACTTCGTGCCCGGCCTCGTGGGGTTCTGCGTCGCGCTGGCCACGCCGCGGCGTCAGCGGGTCGGCGACCAGGTCGCCAAGACGTTCGTCGTGCGCGCCGGGACGGTGCCCGAGAGCGACGCGCGTCCGCTCGCCGCCGGCGCGCCCCCGTCCTCGGCGGCCGCGGGCTGGTACGCCGATCCGCACGGCGAGCAGCGCCTGCGCTACTGGGACGGCGAGGGCTGGACGGCGCACACCGCGCCCTGACGCGTGTCGTCACCGCGACGGCCGGCCCACCGCCTCGAGCGCCGCGGCTTCCGACCGGTGGCGGCGCATCTGCACCACGGGGCCGGCTCGGCGATCGAGGCTCGACCAGAAGGCGCCGGTGGCCTGGCACTTGAGGACCTCCCGGCCGGGGCCCCGGTCAGCCCAGCCGACGAGGTGTTCGCGGTGGAAGCGCGTGGCCTCGCCGTGCACGACCTCCAGCTCGCGACAGCGGCAGACGCCGAAGCGGCGGGCAAGCTCGCCCAGCCGCTCCTCGGCGGCCGCGAACGCGATCAGCGCCCGTCGCGTCGCCGGCCCGAGGGCGTCGTCGACGAGCCGGAGGACGTCCGTCCCCCCGCCCTGAACAAGGTGCTCGACGAACCCGATGCCTGCGAGGTCCGCGACGTCGTCGGCCGGACCGTCGAGCAGCACGTCGATGCAGCGCAGGAAGTCCTGCACCGCCGGCGCGTCGCCCCCGGAGCGCACGGTCCGCTCGAACCACGACATGTACCCGGACTCGAAGACGACGTAGGGCAGGACCTCGTCGTACTCGCGCTCGTGCTCCCGGAGCACCGGGGCGAGCTGGGGGACGCAGGTGGCCAGCCACGACACGGCGTCCGCGTAGGTGGGACGGTCCATGCGCTGATGATGAAGCGCCCCCAGGGCCCGTGTCGCCGCGCGGCGTCCGGCCGCGCGCGCGGGGTCAGTCCTGGGCGCGGACGGTCATCGGCATGCCGTGCTTGGGCGAGATCGTCGGCATCTGGCGGATCGCCAGCGTGTAGCCCGGGTCCAGCTCGAGGCGGAAGCGCTCGAGGATCCGGCGGGCGATGACGTCGATCTCGGCCTGGGCGAAGCGCATGCCGATGCACGTGCGCGAGCCGCCGCCGAACGGGATGTAGGCGCCCTTGGGGATCGCCTCGCGGCGACCGGGGGCGAAGCGCTGCGGGTCGAAGCGGTCCGGGTCCGCCCAGACGTCGGGCAGCCGGTGGCTCGCCCACGAGCTGTAGTTCACCGCGGCACCCGCGGGCACGCGCACGCCACACAGGTCGAACGCGTCGATCGCCCGGCGCGGCCCGATCCAGGCCGGCGGGTACATCCGCAGCGTCTCGTCGACGAGCAGGTCCAGGTCCTCCGTCGCGTGCTGCGGGTTGTGCGCGAGCTCGTGGAAGAGGAACGAGATCGTCGACGTCGTCGTGTCGTGCCCGGCGAAGAGCAGCGTCATGACCTCGTCGCGGATGTGGGTGCGGCTGAGCGTCCCGCCGTCCTCGTCCTGCGCGTCGAGCAGGAGGGACAGGATGTCCGTCCCGCGGGCGCCCGTCGCGCGACGGCGCTCGATCTCGCCGTAGATGAGGACGTCGAGGCGCTCGCGGGCCTCGTGCATCCGCGCCCACGGGGTGCGCGGGCCGCGCAGCGCCTGCACGAGGTAGTCCTGGGCGTAGAAGGCCAGCGCCTGCTCGAAGTCGTGGGCGGCCTGCGGCGCGGTCTCGTTGCGCAGGCCGAAGAGGGCGCGCATCGCGATCCGCAGCGCGAGCTCGCGCGTCCACTCGTAGAGGTCGACGCGATGCCCAGGGGCCCAGTCGCGCAGGCCCTGCTGCACCTCCTCCTCGATCGTCGCCAGCGACGCGGCGATCTGCTCCTTGTGGAAGGCGGGGAGCATGATCTTGCGCGAGCGCCGGTGGAAGTCGCCGTCGATCGTCAGCAGGCCGTCCCCGAGCAGCGGGATGAGGTCCGACAGGTAGCCGTCGCGGTAGGAGAAGTTCTTCGCGTGCGAGACGAGGACGTGGTGGTTGGCCTCCGGCCCGAGGGCGAAGACGGTGTTGCCGTGGAGGATCCGCAGGGTGAAGACGGGGCCGTAACGCGCGTAGGCCTCCAGCAGGACCGGGAGCGGGTCCTTCGCGAAGCGCTGCGTGCGCTTCATCGAGAACGTCGTGTCCCCGGGCGGGTAGGGCTCGGTGTTGCGCCCCTCGTGGCGCAGGTCCTTGAAGATCTTGACGACCGAGCTGCTGGTGACCGGCTCGGGGCCGGTGAGCGACGACATCTGCGGACCTCTCTGGCCGGAGCTGAACCCATTTCACGTCCGGTGCGACAGAGGCTACCGGGGGACTGGCCAGGCAGCCAGTCCGCCCTCCGGTGGGCGGCCGGTCGGCGCACGCGGGGCGGCACCGCCGAGTTGCGGCCTGCGTGTCATACTTCCCGTCCCACACGGGGGCGTAGCTCAGTTGGTTAGAGCGCCGGCCTGTCACGCCGGAGGTCGCGGGTTCGAGTCCCGTCGCTCCCGCTCCTGTGAGAAAGCCCTGCTTCTGGCGGGGCTTTTCTCGTGTTTGCGCGTCACGCAGCGCGACGACGCCGCCGGCGGGGCTTCGACCTCTTCAGGCGTGCCGCACCGCAGGTCAGCGCAGTTTGCGCCTGATCGTGACGTTGCCGCCCGGACCCTTGACGACGAGCGTCAGCGTCCGGCCACGGTAACCGCGCAGGGTCCGCCGCAGCGCCCCGGGGGCCTTGAGCCTGATCTTCACCGTCCCGGGCTTCGTCGCGCGGATCGCCTTCGTCGCGAGGATCCTCTTCCCGACCCTCGCCGTGGCGGTGACGGTGCCCGCGCGGGCGACGGTGACCCGCACGGTCAGCCCGGTGGTGAACGTCGACGCCCTGACGGTGCGGGCCAGCCCCACCGACGGCTTGGCCGTCGCCTTGGTGGGTGCCGCGCCGCCGGTCGGGGTCGGGGTGGGGGTCGCGGTCGGGCCTAGGGGGGCCGGGATCGTGGTCGTCGACCCGGACGACGGCGGCGACGGCGCAGGGGTGGCGAGCGTGCTCGCGCCGATCGACGGGTAGGAGCCGGTCGCCGAGATCACCGTCGGAGCCACGGCGAGTGGGCACGGGCTGCCGCTGCCCAGCGGTGGCATCGAGGCAGTCAGCAGTCCGCGTGAGTCGGTCCAGGCGACGAACCGGCCGTCCTGCGAGATGCTCACCTGACCCACGTCGCCGACCGTCGGCATGTCGCAGCTCGCGCCGGTCGGCGGCGCGTCGGGGCCCGCGGTCGCGAACAGCGCGAGCGCGTCCGGGGTGGAGTTGTCGATCTGGTAGACGACCCCGGCCACGGTTCCGTCGGCCGCGACGTCCACCGCCGTCGCGCCGGTGGCGCGGAACCACGGGTGGCCGCGGGTGCCGAACGTCGCGTCGCCGACCACGATGTTGTCGTCGCCGCTGGGGGCATG
>CAZRLR010000317.1:0-5580 GCA_964600395.1 uncultured Conexibacter sp. | reverse complement strand
GGGCGCGGCGCAGGACGCGCCGACGCACCCGCGCACCCGCCCCCTGGACGCGATCGTCGGCTGCCTGCTGGACGCGGCGGTGGCCGCGGGCACGGTGGACGCCACCGCAGCGCGGGCGGAGCTCGATCTGCGGGAGGACGGCTCCGTGCGCGTCCTCTTCCCGCTCGCCTCGCCGCGGGCGGCCGACCTGCTGACACGGTCCCTCCAGCAGGCGCTCGCAGACCCGCTCGGGCAGGACTGGTGGATCAGCCGGCCGTGGCCGTACCCCGACGGCACCGGCGCCGTGCGGGAGCTGCTCGGCCTGGCCGGCGAGCGCCCCCGCTGCTGGCAGGCCGTCCCCGAGCACTTCGCGCGCGCGACGCCGCGCCGGGAGGCCTACCTGGCCGCGCACCGGCGCTGGTTCGGGCCGGGCGAGCTGGCGGACATGCGCGACGGCCACGAGGCGGACGCGGGCGACGCCGTCGAGCGCGGCGAGCGCACCGTCCGGCGCCGGACCGTCTGGCGCTGACCGCGGCCGCCTCAGAGGGTCCGCAGGCCGGCGAGCATGACGCCGACGAGCCGGCGCAGGCGCTCGTCGTAGACGGCCGGGTCCACGCCCGGGCCCTCCTTCGCCCCGGCCGCGCAGGCGATGAGCAGGTCCGCGGCGCCCTCGGCGTCCAGGCCGTGGCGGGCGAGGTGCAGCTCCGGGTCGGCGAGCAGCCGCGCGAGCAGCACCGTCCCGCGGCGGCGCGCCTCGACGTTGATGTCCGCGCAGATCCGGTTGTTGACGTCGAGGATCTCCGCGCCGTGCGGCGAGCCGGCCATGAGCGCCACGAAGTGCGTGAACTGGGCGGCGAGCATCGCCAGCACCCGATCCTCCAGCGGCGCGTCGAGCGCGAGCGTCCGCTCGGCCTCGGCGAGCTGGTCGTCCTGCAGCCGCTGCACGAGCGCGCGGAAGAGCTCCTCCTTGGAGCCGAAGTGGAAGTAGAGCGACGGGCGTGAGAGGCCGGCGGCCCGGGCGAGGTCCTCCATCGAGGCGCGGCGGTAGCCGTAGGCGGAGAACTGCTGCAGCGCCGCGTCGAGGATCGCGCTGCGGGCCTGCTCGCCGCGGGAGGGCTTCGTCGTGGCCGCCATCGCCGTCCAGCCTAGCGCTGAACCTGTCGAATTGACAGTCCTGCGCAAAACTGTCAGCTTGTCAGCCATGTCATCGCCTTCCCCCGTCCTCATCACCGGCTGCTCGACCGGCATCGGCCGCGCCACCGTCCAGCACCTCGCCGCCCAGGGCCACACGGTCTACGCGACCGCTCGCAGGCTCGACGCGATCGCCGACCTCGCCGGGCCGAACGTCAAGGTCCTGGCCCTCGACGTCACCGACGAGGCCTCCATGCAGGCCGCCGTCGACGCGGTCATCGCCGCGGAGGGCACGATCGGCGCGCTCGTCAACAACGCCGGCTACTCGCAGTCGGGCGCCGTGGAGACGATGGAGATGGACGCGCTGCGCCGCCAGTTCGAGACGAACGTCTTCGGCCTCGTGCGCATGTGCCAGCTCGTGCTGCCGTCCATGCGCGCGGCCGGCCACGGGCGGATCGTGAACATCAGCTCGATGGGCGCGAACTTCACCTTCCCCGGGGGCGGTGCCTACCACGCGACGAAGTACGCGGTGGAGGCGCTCTCGGACGCGCTGCGCTTCGAGGTCAAGGGCTTCGGCGTCGACGTCGTCCTCATCCAGCCCGGCGCGATCCGCACCGAGTTCGACAAGGCGGCGATGGCCTCCCTCGCCGGTCACGCCGACGACGACGGCCCGTACGCGCAGTTCAACGCGTCGGTCGGGCAGCTGACGAAGGAGGCCTACGAGAAGGGGCCGCTGAAGCTCCTGGGCGGCGGGCCCGAGACGGTGGCCAAGGCGATCGAGAAGGCGCTCACCGCCAAGCACCCGAAGCTGCGCTACCGCGTGACCCCGTCGGCTCACGTCCTCATCGGGCAGCGCAAGGTGCTCGGCGCGCGCGGCTGGGACCGCTTCGTCGGCACGCAGTACCCGCGCCCGGGCGCCTGACGCGTCAGCCGGCCAGCTCGCCGTCGAGGTGCTCGAGGAGCCGCTCGACGAACGCCACCTGGGCGCGCACGAGCCGCGTGCGCGCCAGGGCCGGGTCGCACCACTCCACGCGGTCGATCTCCGGGAACTCCTCGTGCCGGCCCGACCGCGGCGGCCACTCGGCCAGGTAGGTGTTGCTCACGACGGTCGCCGGGTCCGCGTCCCCCCGTACCGCCCAGGCCGTGACCTGCTTGCCCGAGGACTGGCGCACCGTGCCGAGGGGGATGAGCTCGCCGTCAGGGACGGACAGGCCGGTCTCCTCGGTGAACTCCCGCCGGGCGGCGTCGATCGGCGTCTCCTCGCCGGGCTCGTAGCCGCCCTTGAAGATCGACCACGCGTGCTCCTCCTTGCGCGCCCAGAACGGCCCGCCCATGTGCCCGAGCAGCACCTCCAACCGGCCGTCCCGGATCCGGAAGAGCAGCAGTCCTGCGGCGGTCGACGCGGCCATCGCACCCGACCTTAGGCGATCGGACGGCCCGCGAGCGGGCGCCGGCCCCGTCGAGGCCCTTCTACCCTCGACGCCATGAGCATCGACCGCGAGTACACCGTCCGGGGCATGAGCTGCGAGCACTGCGTCGCCTCCGTCCGGGAGGAGGTCGGCGAGATCGCCGGCGTGACGAAGGTGCAGGTCGACCTGGCCGGCGGCCGCGTGCAGGTCAGCGGCGAGGGCTTCACGGACGCCGCGGTGCAGGCCGCCGTCGAGGAGGCCGGGTACCTGCTCGTCGCCTGACGGCACGTGCGAGGCGACCCAAGTCCTCGAGAGGATGCGGGCACGCCAGTCCTTGCGCGTCGCCACGGCATCCGCCTCGAGGTGAAGGGTTGTGACGCCCGCGCTCCCGCCGCGGGGTATGAGGCGGCGGGACGGGGTCACGAGGAGGGAGGAGAGACAGCTCTCAGGGTGCCACGCGCCCATTGAGAAGTCCAAGACGTTTTTGCCTCTTGATATATGCTCCTGACTTATGGAACTGCGCCAGCTGCGCTATCTCGTCGCCCTGGCCGAGGAGCAGCACTTCACCCGTGCGGCCCGGCGCCTGCACATCGCCCAGCCGGCGCTGTCGCAGCAGATCGCCAAGCTCGAGCGGGAGGTCGGCGTCCCGCTCGTCGAGCGCACGACGCGGCGCCTGGCCTTCACCGCCGCCGGCGAACTGCTCCTGGCCCACGCGCGGCGGATGGTCGCCGAGGAGGCCGCGGCCCGGGCCGAGCTGGACGACCTGGCGGGTCTGCGCCGCGGGCACCTGGACGTCGGCGCGACGCAGGCGATGGGGCCGGTGGACCTCGCCAAGCTCCTCGTCTCCTACCACCGGCGGCACCCCGCCATCGAGCTCACCGTCCGCGAGGCGCTGACCGTCGAGCTGCACGAGGCCGTCGGCCGCGACGAGCTGGACCTCGCGTTCGTCACCGCGCCGCCGCAGAACCCCGCCGCCGACTGCCAGGAGATCGCCGGCGAGCCGCTCGTCTGCGTCATGGCCACGAACCATCCGCTCGCCGAGCGGCCGGCCCTGTCGGTCGGCGACCTGCGCGAGGACACCTTCGTCATGTTCGCCCGCAGCGCGACGCTGCGCCAGAAGCTCGACGCCGCCGCGCGCGGCCACGGCTTCGTCCCCGACGTCGGCTTCGAGACGAGCGACGTCACGCGGATCCGCACGCTCGTCTCCGCCGGGCTCGGCGTCGCGATCCTGCCCCGCTCGGACGCCCAGACGCGCGGGCCGCAGGTGCGGATCGTCCCGCTGACGGACCCGGGGTTCGTCCACTCCGTCTTCGTCACCTGGCGCAAGGCGCGGCGTCACTCCCCCGCCGCGCGCGCCTTCCTGGACCTCGCCCGTCAGGGCGGCGCGCCGCGGCAAAAGGCGTAACCAACCGGGCCCGCGGTCCGTTGTGGGATCACGTCGGTCGCCCCGACCGCCCGATCCGTGACCGTCCACCCCAGGAGGACATCGATGCTCCGCCGCCTCACCACCGCTCCGCGACACCGCCGCCCGGCGGTCGCCCTCGCCGCCGCGGGCGCCCTGCTGCTGCTCGTCGCCCCCGGCGCCGACGCCGCCAACCGCACCCGGTGCGACGGGACGCACGGCACCGAGCTCGCGCACTCGAAGATCGTCAAGGTCTACAAGGTCAAGACAGGCTCGAGCTACCGCTTCTACGGCTGCGCCAAGCCGCGCGGCCCCGTCTACCCGCTCACGCGGTCCTTCAAGGGCACGCAGGTCAAGCTCGTCGCCGCGAAGGCCGCGTACGTCGCCTTCACCCGGACGCTGCAGGAGGAGGAGACCGTCTCGGTCGTCGACGCGCGCACCGGCCGCCAGCAGCACGGGCTCTACCCGCCGTCGCAGATCGAGTTCGACGCGGACCCGCTGACGCCGCAGATCGGGGTCGTGCGCCTCAACGACCTCGGCGAGGTCGCCATCAGCTACATCGGCCTGGGCGCCGGCAACAGCACCGACTCCACGACGTACATCTACGCGCAGGACGCCAGCCACGACGAGCAGCTCTTCGACAGCGGCCCGTCCAGGCAGATCCCGCCCAAGTCGCTCAAGCTCAACGGCGAGGACGTCAGCTGGACGCACGGCGGCGTCACGCGAACGGCGAAGGTCGGGTCGTTCTCGTTCTCCGTCGTCAGCGGCGGCGGGGCCGGCAGCGGGGACGTCACGACGACGCCGGACCACGGCATCGCCTGCCACCTCGGGTCGCTGTCGTCGACCAGCGGGACGTGCGTCGGCTCGTTCGCCCCGAACGACTTCGTCACCGTCGTGGCGACCGGTGCCGCCGACAGCACCGTGACGATCAGCGGCGGCTGCTCGGCGGTGCACGCCCCTCAGGCCGGGCAGACGACGAGCGTCGCGTCCTGCAGCGTCCGCCTCAACCGCGCCCAGCAGGTCAAGGTCACGTTCTCCTAGAACGGCGCAGACCTCCGGGGCCGGCGCACCGCGTCGGCCCCGGAGGCGTGCTCTACAGTCATGACGATGCGAGTCGGGGGACGACGACTGGGGGTGCTCGCCGCGCTCGTGGTGGTGCTGGCGGCGCCCGCCACGGCCGGACTCGCGCAGGGCGGGACGACGCCGCGGCCCGACACCGGCGTCCCGGTGACGACGCCCGTCCCGATCCTCCTCTACCACCACGTCGCCGCGGCGCCGCGCAAGGCGACGGCGAGCCAGGCGACGCTCTACGTCCCCGCCGCGACGCTCAAGCGGCAGCTGGCCGCGGTCGCCGCCGCCGGGTACGAGGCCGTCACCCTCGAGCAGGTCTTCGACGCCTGGCAGGGCACCGGGACGCTGCCGGACCGGCCCGTCGTCGTCTCCTTCGACGACGGCTACGGCAGCCAGTACCGCGGCGCGCTACCGGTCATGCGCGCGCACGGCTGGCCCGGGGTCCTGAACCTCATCGTCCGCAACCCGTTCCCGGACGCGATGACGCGCGGCCAGGTCAAGGCGCTCGTGGCCGCCGGCTGGGAGCTCGACGCCCACACGCTCACGCACCCGGACCTCACGAAGCTCCCGCCGGCGCAGCTGACGCGC
>CAZRLR010000316.1:0-5580 GCA_964600395.1 uncultured Conexibacter sp. | reverse complement strand
CGTCGAGCGCTTCCGGGCGAAGGCGACGAAGGCCAAGCAGGCCCAGTCGCGCGTCAAGAAGCTCGAGAAGGTCAAGGGCCAGCAGATCGAGCGCGACCCCAAGGCGGGTGCCGCGCTCGAGTTCGAGTTCAAGAAGGTCGCCCGCTCCGGCCGCGTCATCTTCGAGCTGACGGACGCCCACCTCGCCGTCCCGTCGGACCCGCCCAAGACGCTGATCGACAAGGCCGAGCTGTGGCTCGAGCGCGGCGAGCACGTGACGCTCGTCGGCCCCAACGGCGCCGGCAAGACGACGCTCATCGAGGCGCTCGCCGGCCGTCGCCCCTTCGACGAGGGCAAGCTCTCGCTCGGGCACAACGTCGAGCTGGCCTACCTCTCCCAGCACGGCGACGAGCTCGGCTGGGGCGGGGCGCGCACGGTGGTCGAGGCCTGCGTGAAGCGGACGGGGCTGCCGCCGAACCAGGCCCGCTCGCTGCTCGGACGCTTTCTCTTCAGCGGGGCGGACGCCGAGAAGCCGCTGGACGGCCTCAGCGGCGGCGAGCGCCAGCGCCTGTCCCTGGCGATCCTCGTCGCCTCCGGCGCGAACGTCCTCATCCTCGACGAGCCCACCAACCACCTGGACATCGAGTCGCGCGAGGCGCTCGAGGACGCGCTGAAGGGCTACGAGGGCGCGATCATCCTCGTCTCCCACGACCGGGCGCTGCTGGAGGCGGTGGGGACGCGGACCGTCGCGGTGCAGGACTACGGCCTGCACTCCTACATGGGCGGCTGGCCCGAGTTCCTGCGCATCCGCGACGAGCGACGGGCGCTCGGGATCGAGCCGCCGCCGATGCCGCCGCCGCGGCTGAACCCGCTCGGCGCCGGCCGCGAGGAACGCGACGCCGACGGCCGCGCGATCGTCCGCAGCACCGGCGAGGCCGGCAGCGAGCGCGCGCCCGCGGGCAAGGTCAAGGCCGAGCAGGCGGCCAAGGCCGCTGCGGCGAAGCCGGCGAACGGCAACGGGGCCGCTCCGGTCAACGGCAACGGCAACGGCGGCAAGCCCGGGACCCCCTCGAAGAACGCCCTGAAGGAGCTCGCCAAGCTCGAGCGCGCCGTCGAGACCGCGGAGGCCGAGCTGGCCGCGCTGGAGGACGAGCTCGCCGGCCCGGAGGCCTGGGCGTCGCAGTACGCGTCCGCGAAGTCCACCGCCCGCCACACCGCCGCCAAGCGCAAGGTCGAAGAGGCCTACGAGGCGCTCGAGACGCACATGGAGAAGACGGGCGCGTGACCCTCGCGGTCCGCCTCAGCGGACCGCTGGCGCCGGCCGACGGCGCCGCGAACGCCATCACGGACGCGATGAACGACGCCGTCCCGTGGCTCTGGTGGCCGCTGGACGTCCCCGCCGCGGACGCGCCGATGCCCGCCGCCGCGAACGCCCTCTACGCCGTGCACGCCGTCGTCCTGCGACGGGTGGCCCGGGCGGCGGGCCTCGACGTCCCGCCGCTGACCGCGGTCGCCCTGACCGCGGTCAGCTGGCTGTGGTTCACCGGCGCCTGGGATCGCCGGGCCGCCGCTCAGCCCACGTAGGCGTCGCGGGCCCGCACGGCGATGTCGGCGTTGTCGGAGAAGACGCCGTCCACGCCGAGGCGGAGAACCTGCGTGACCTCGGCGGCGAGGTCACCGGGGGCCGCGGGGTCGGCCGACGAGCGCAGCTCGAGCGGCAGGAACGTGTTCTCCACGCGGAACGTGTACGGGTGCACGAGCAGCCCCGCGGCGTGCGCGTCGGCGACGAACGTCGTCGGCGTCCCGGAGGCGCCGGTCGCGGTTCGCGGCACGATCTGGTCCTTGGACGGCCCCACGCCGTCGGCGTAGCGCGCGACGCCGCGCAGCCCCGCGGCGGTCGAGAGCGTCGCGTAGGTCACGCCCGTCCCGGCGGCGACCTGGTCGTACGGCGCGCCGGTGCTGGAGAGCAGCTGCACGAGCGGGACCTTCAGCGCCCGGCGCAGCAGCCGCAGGTTGCCGGTCTCGAACGACTGGACGAAGACCTTCGCGCGCTTGCGGTTCAGGCCGTTCGCGTCCAACGCCCGCACGAGGCGCTCCTCCAGCGGGAGGCCGATCGAGCGGAAGTACGTCGGGTGCTTCGTCTCGGGGTAGACGCCGATCGTCCGGTGCAGCTCCTTCGAGAGGCGCTTGCGCAGGTCCAGGATCTCCTGGAAGGTCGGGATCTCGAAGCGCCCGTCGTAGACCGTGTTCTGCGGGCGCAGCTGCGGGATGCGCTCCTTCGCGCGCAGCGTCTTGAGCTCGGCGAGCGTGAAGTCCTCCGTGAACCAGCCCGTCAGGGCGACGCCGTCGACGGTCTTCGTCGTCCGGCGGGCGGCGAACTCCGGGTGGGCGGCGACGTCCGTCGTGCCGGAGATCTCGTTCTCGTGGCGCGCGACGAGGACGCCGTCCTTCGTCGAGACGAGGTCGGGTTCGACGAAGTCCGCGCCCAGGCGGGCGGCCAGCTCGTAGGAGGCGAGCGTGTGCTCGGGGCGGTAGCCCGAGGCGCCGCGGTGCCCGATGACGAGCGGCGCGGCCTCCCGGGGGCCGGCGTGCCCGGCACGGGCCGGCGGGTCGGCGGCGGCGGCGGCGGGGATGGACAGGACGATGACACCGGCGACGGCGGTGACGGCGCGACGCAGGCGGCGGGGGGTGGGGTGGGCTGACATGACGCCAGCCAACCCGACCTCGCCGACGACGCCGTGAACAGGCCGTGGCCGTTCACGACCCGGTCACGCGGTGGTCGCACGATGGACACATTCCGCCTGCAAAGGACCGCCAACGTGCGCGCCACATGACGACGACAGAAGGAGGCGCAACGATGACGCTCCACGATCACGATCCGGCGACGAGCAGGGTCGACCTGCACTGTCACAGCACCGCGAGCGTCCTCTCCAAGCTCGGCGTCCAGACGTCGCTCGGGCTGCCCGAGTGCGCGACGCCGCCGGAGGACGTCCTCGAGCTCGCGCTGCGGCGCGGCATGGACTTCGTGACGATCACCGACCACGACACGATCGCCGGCGTGCAGCAGATCGCCGACGATCCGCGGGTCTTCCTCAGCGAGGAGCTGACGGTCGCCTTCAAGGGCGAGCCGCAGGCCGTGCACGTCCTCTGCCTCGGGATCACCCCCGACGACCACGAGTGGCTGCAGGCGCACAACGACGACGTCGAGGTCTGCGCCGAGTACCTCCACGACCGCGACATCACCTGCGCGCTGGCGCACCCGTTCTACGCGGTCGCCGCGCCGCTGACCGCCCGCCACCGCCGCCGCCTGGCCCAGCTCTTCCCGGTCTGGGAGACGCGCAACGGCGCCCGCGCGCCCGAGCTCAACCAGCCGGCCGCGGTCTACATCGAGACGCACGGCGGCATCGGCATCGGTGGCAGCGACGACCACGCCGGCGTCGACATCGGCCGGACCTTCACGCGGACCCCGCACGCCGAGACGCCGGAGGCCTTCCTCGCGCACGTCCGCGCCGGGCAGGCGATGGCCGGCGGCGACCAGGGCAGCGCCGAGAAGTGGGCCCACGCCGCGATGGGCCTGGCCACCCGCGCCCTCGGCCGCGGGGACGTGTCCGGTGCCGCCGCGCCGCTCAACCCGCAGTCCGTCCTGAAGATGGTCCAGCGCGTCATGAGCGAGGGCGAGACGCGTGGCGGCGGCGGCGTCGCCGGGGACCTCGGCCCCGAGGACGCGCGGGCGCTGCTGCGCTCCTGGCTGGCGGCGGTCGAGCTCGATCTCGACGAGGCGCAGCTGCTGGCCTACCTGCAGGCCGAGGAGTTCGACCACCGCGACCTCTTCCGCCGCGCGCGCCGCAAGCACGAGCGCAAGCTCGCGGCGGTCGTCGCCGACCTCGTCCAGGTGGCCCAGCGCCCGGCCGGTGCGGACTACCTGCAGGCCGCGACCGGTCTCTTCGACGCCTGCATCGCGGCGATCCCGTACGCCCCTGCCGCCGCCTTCCTGGGGAAGGAGCGCGGCAAGCTCGCGTCCGAGCTGGACGGCAGCGGCCGTCGTCCGCTGCGCGTCGCCCTCGTCGCGGACGGCGTGGGCAGCATGCACGGCGTCACGCACACGCTGGACGAGATCCGCGAGCGCGGCGTCCCCGGCTTCGAGATCGAGGTCGTCGGCACCGACCCGAACGTCGACCGGCGCCTGAGCGCGGTTGCCGACGTCGACATCCCGTTCTACGCCGGGCTGCAGATCGGCGTCCCGTCGCTGCCGGCCGTCGTGCAGACGCTTGCCGACGGCCGCTACGACCTCGTGCACCTCTGCTCGCCGGGGCCCGCCGGGGTGACCGCCGGCCTCGTCGCGCGGATGATGGACCTGCCGGTGCTGGGCAGCTACCACACCGAGCTGGCCGCCTACGCGGGCCTGCGCAGCGCCGACCCGGGCCTCGAGCTCCTGGCGCGGATGGCGATCGCGGGGTTCTACGGCCACTGCGGCCACGTGCTCTCCCCGTCGCCGCAGAGCGACGCCGTCCTGCAGGAGATGGGCATCGCCCCCGAGCGCATCGGCCGCTGGGACCGCGGCGTGGACCTGCAGCGCTTCCACCCCTCCAAGCGCGACACCGACGTCTTCGCCGCGCTCGGCGCCCCCGACCGCATCAACGTCCTCTACGTCGGGCGCCAGACGAAGGAGAAGGGCGCAGACCTGCTGGCCGACGCCTTCCTCACCGCCCGTACCCGCGACGAGCGTCTGCACCTCGTCCTGGCCGGCGGCGGGCCCGAGGAGACGCAGCTGCGCGAGCGCCTCGGCGAGCACGCGACGTTCCTCGGCTGGCAGGAGGGGGAGGACCTCGCGGTCACCTACGCCAGCGCCGACGCCTTCCTCTTCGCCAGCCGCACGGACACCTTCGGCCAGGTGCTGCTCGAGGCCCAGGCCTCCGGGCTGCCGGTCGTCGCGGTGGACGAGGGCGGGCCGCGCTCGATCGTCGAGCACGGCGTCACCGGGCTGCTCGCGACGCCGGACCGTCACGCGCTCGCCGACGCCCTCCTGGACGTCACGAGCTCGGCGCTGCTGCGCGAGCGGCTCATCGGCGCCGCGCTGACGGCCGTCGCCGACCGCACCTGGGAGCGCGCGCTGCAGCGCCTGGCGGAGGGCTACCGGCAGACGCTGTCCCGGCCCGAGGCCGGCGCGCAGGACCGCCGGGTCGCCTGAACGAGACCACCGTGGGCGCGTCCGGCCGGGCCGCCACCCGTCGACCGCCGGGCGCCGACCTGCAGCCTCGGCGTTCGGCTTCGCACCGGAATTTACCGCAGATATGTCGAAGATCGACAAAACCGGCGGGAAAGCACCGTAGGATGCGAACACGGTTTGACGGATCAAATCCCCCCACTGCCCCCGGACGGATCCGGACGGCCCCGTGTGCGACGCCCCATCGCTGCAGGCATGCTGCGCTCCGCCGGCCCGGTCTCGGAGAGCGCGACCGCGCTCATGGATCCGCGCGGCCCGAGCGCGCCGTCGCGGGCCACGGGGCCCGCTGCGGCCCCGCGCGCCGTCCGGCGCCCGATCGCCGGCGGCACCCTCAAGACGCGTCCGCCCGCCCCGGCGGCACCGGCCGGACCGGTCGT
>CAZRLR010000315.1:0-5615 GCA_964600395.1 uncultured Conexibacter sp. | reverse complement strand
CTTCCAGCAGTTCCACCTCCTGGACGGGCTGCGCGCGGTCGACAACGTCGCCGGTGGCCTGCTCTACACCGGACGACCGCTGGCCGAGCGCCGCGAGCTCGCCGCGCAGGCGCTGCACCGCGTCGGCCTGGCCCATCGCCTCGACCATCGCCCGCGCGAGATGTCCGGCGGCGAGCGCCAGCGCGCGGCGATCGCCCGCGCCATCGCCGGCGGCCCGTCGATCGTCTTCGCCGACGAGCCGACCGGCAACCTGGACTCCCGGACGGGGGCGGAGATCGTCGAGCTGCTGCGCGAGCTGTGGGACGGCGGCGCGACGCTCGTCGTCATCACGCACGCCGCCGAGCTCGCGGCGACCTTCCCCCGCCGCGTGCACGTCCGCGACGGCCGGATCATCCGCGACGAGGCCCACGCGCCGGCGGCGGTGGCGTCGTGAGCACCGCCCTGGCCCCGAGCCGCCTGCTGCCGCGCGACGTCCTCGGCGTCGGGTCCATCGGGCTGCGCACCCGCCGCCTGCGCGCCGCCCTCAGCGCGGTCGGCGTGGCGATCGGCATCGCCTCGATGGTCGCCGTCCTGGGCATCTCGGCCTCCAGCCAGGCCGACCTGCTCGACACGATCGACCGGCTCGGGACGAACCTCCTGACGACACAGGCCGGCCAGTCCTTCCTCGGCGGCGACGCGAAGGTCCCGCAGACCGCCCTCGCGAAGCTGCGCGGCCTGCCGGGGATCACGGCCTCGGGGGCGACGTACGCCGTCAGCGGCGTCACCGTCCGGCGCGCGTCCTACGTGGACCCGGACGACACGAGCGGGATCACCGTGCTGGCCGCCGACCGCGGGCTGCCGTCGACGCTCGGCGTCGAGGTGGCCTCCGGGCACGTCCTCACCGCGGCCGAGGCCGCGTACCCGACCGTCGTCCTGGGCTCGGTCGCCGCGCGGCGCCTGGGGATCACCGACACGACGAGCCGCCCGCAGGTGTTCCTCGGGGGGCAGGACTTCACCGTCGTCGGGATCCTGAAGCCGACGGTCCTAGACAGCTCGATCGACCGCGCGGCGCTCATCGGCCGGCCCGTCGCCGAGCGCCTGTTCGACACGACGCGCAACCCGTCGAAGATCTACGCCCGCGCGGACGAGTCGCAGCTGGAGCGCGTCCGCGCGCTGCTGCCGGGCACGACGAACCCCGAGCACCCCGAGGAGGTGCAGATCAGCCGCCCGTCCGACGCCCTGGAGGCGAAGGCCGCCGCGAAGGGCGCCTTCACCTCGCTGCTGCTCGGCCTCGGCGCGGTCGCCCTGCTCGTCGGCGGCGTCGGCATCGCGAACGTCATGGTCATCAGCGTCCTGGAGCGGCGGTCGGAGATCGGCCTGCGCCGCGCCCTCGGCGCCACGCGCGGCCACATCACCGCCCAGTTCCTCACCGAGTCCCTCCTGCTGGCCGGGATGGGCGGGATCGTCGGCGCGGGCCTCGGCGCCGTCGTGACCGCGGGGTACGCCACGTCGCAGGGCCAGCCTGTCGTCGTCCCCCCGGCCGCGCTCGGCGCCGGGGTCGGCGCCGCGATCCTCATCGGCGTGATCGCCGGGCTCTACCCGTCGCTGCGCGCCGCCCGCCTGTCCCCCACCGAAGCGCTGCGGACGGTGTGATGATGCGTCCGTGCAGCCCTCGACCCGTGCCCCCGCCGACGTGATGCGGATCCTCGTCGTGGACGACGAGGCGGCCGTCCGCGAGGCCCTCGGCCGCGCCCTGCGCCTGGAGCACTACGACGTCCTGCTCGCCGCCGACGGCGCGCAGGCGCTGGAGATCGTGAGCGACCAGCACGTCGACGCGATCGTCCTGGACGTCTCGATGCCGGCGGTCGACGGGCTCGAGGTCTGCCGGCGCCTACGGCACGCCGGCGACCGCACGCCCGTCCTCATGCTCACCGCCCGCGACGCCGTCGGCGACGGCGTCACCGGCCTCGACGTCGGCGCCGACGACTACCTCGTCAAGCCGTTCGCGCTCGACGAGCTCTACGCCCGCCTGCGCGCGGTCCTGCGCCGCCGCGACCCCGGCGGTGGGGACGGCGACGTCCTGCGCTTCGCGGACCTGCAGCTGGACGGGCGGGCGCACACCGTCCGTCGCGGCGGGCGGCCGATCGAGCTGACGCGCACGGAGTTCCTCCTCCTGACGCTCTTCCTCGAGCACCCGCGGCAGGTGCTCACCCGGTCGCAGATCTTCGAGCGCGTCTGGGGCTACGACTTCGGGGACAGCTCGAACGCGCTGGGCGTCTACATGGGCTACCTGCGCCGCAAGACCGAGGCGGGCGGCGAGCGCCGGCTGCTGCACACCGTGCGCGGGGTCGGCTACGTCCTGCGCGACGGGGACGCCTGAGCGCCCGTGCCGCTGCGCCGCCGCCTGACGCTCGTCACCGCCGCCGCGGTCGCGGTTGCGGTGGTGCTCGCCTGCGGCGCCGCCTTTCTCGCGGTCTCGCGCGAGCTGCACGGCCAGATCGACCGTCAGCTGAACGCGCAGGCCACCGGCCTGGCGCAGCTGGCCAGGACGATCCCGCCGGAGTTCGACCTGCTCACGCGCAACGGCACCGTCGCCGCCGACGCGATCCGCATCCCCGTCCCGAGTCCGAAGGAGGGCGGGCCCGGCGGCTACGTCCAGTTCGTCGCGGCCGGCGGTGCCGTCGTCCGGCAGGGCGGCCAGGCGCTGCGCCTGCCCGTCGACGCCCGCGACCGCGCCGTCGCCGCCGGCCGCGGCAGCACCCGCATCCTGCGGACCGTCGACACGCAGGACGGGCGCCTGCGCCTGCTCACCGTCCGCGTCGCGGGCCGCGGCGCGCTGCAGATCGCGCGCCCGCTGGCCGACACCGATCGCGTGCTGCGCCGCCTGCGCCTGACGCTGCTGCTCGTCTGCGCCGGGGGCATCACGCTCGCCGCCGTGCTCGGCCGCCTCGCGTCGCGCAACCTCATGGCGCCGATCGCCGAGGTCGCGGACGCGGCCGCGCACGTCGGCGAGACGGACGACCTCGGCCGCCGCATCGCCGTGCGCTCCGGTGACGAGGTGGGGCAGCTGGCCGCGCGCTTCAACACGATGCTCGACCGGCTGGAGGCCTCGCGCGGCGAGCTCGCGGCCGCGATGGTCGCCCAGCGCCACCTCGTCGCCGACGCCTCGCACGAGCTGCGCACGCCGGTGACGTCGCTGCGGACGAACATCGAGGTGCTGCTGCGCGCCGAGCACGAGCTGGACGCCGCCGAGCGCCAGGCGCTGCTGGACGACGTGCGCGAGCAGACCGAGGAGCTCGGCGCCCTCGTGGCCGACCTGATCGAGCTCGCCCGCGGCGACGTGGAGGCCGAGGCGCCCGAGCCGGTGCGCCTGGACGCCCTGGCCCAGGCGGCGGTGCAGCGGGCCGGCCGCCACGCCCCGCGGGTGTCGTTCGTCCTGGACGCGGTCCCCGTCGCCGTCGACGGTCGCCCCGACCGGCTCGCCCGGGCGCTGAACAACCTGCTCGACAACGCCGCGCGCCACAGCCCGGAAGGTGGGCGCGTCGAGGTGCGCGTCGCGGAGGACGCCGTCAGCGTCCGTGACCACGGGGACGGCATCGCCGCGGACGACCTGCCGCGGCTCTTCGACCGCTTCTACCGCGGCAGCTGCGCCCGCGGGCGGGAGGGCACGGGGCTCGGCCTGGCCATCGTCCGGCAGGTCGCCGAGCAGCACGGCATGGTCGTCGAGGCCGCCAACGCGCCCGACGGCGGCGCGGTCTTCACGCTCCGCCTGGCCTGACGGGTTCCGAGGCTCAGCCGACGGGCCGCGGCCCGGGGATGTTGCGGAAGCCGAAGGCCTCCGCGGGGCGCCCGGCCTGCACGTACCAGCACTCGCCGGTCATCTCGCCGTCGAACAGCTCGACGACGGCGTCGGTCACCTGCTCGGCGGGGATGATCGGCAGCCCGGCCTCCAGGAGGCCGTCGCGGATCGGCGCGATGATCCCGGTCTCGGCGAAGCCGGGGCAGATCGCGTTGATGCGCACGCCGTCGCCCGCCAGGGCGGGGCCGAGCGACCGCACCAGGCCGACGACCGCGTGCTTGTTGGCGCTGTAGATCGGGTCCATCGGGACGGCCGTCAGCCCGGCCAGGGACGCGGTCGCGACGATCGCGCCGCCGCCGCGGGCCTTCATCGCCGGCAGCACGCTGTTGATGCCGAAGACGACGCCGTCGAGGTTGACGCCCATCGCACGGCGGTAGCGCTCGAGGGAGAAGCCCTCCCCCAGCCCGGTGTCGCTGACGATCCCCGCGTTGAGGAACGCCATGTCCAGCCCGCCGAAGGTGTCCAGCGCGACCTTGACCGCCGCGTCGTTCTGCTCGGGGTCGCTGACGTCGCAGCGGACGAACGTCGCGCCGACGGCGTCCGCGACGGCCTGCCCGCCGGCCTCGTCGATGTCGCAGAGGACGACCTGCACCCCCCGGGCCGCGAGCGTCCCCGCCAGGACCTTGCCGAAGCCGCTGGCTCCGCCGGTGATCAACGCGACCTGTTCGCTCATGGAGCGACCCTATCCGGCGTCGGGGCCCGGCTGACCCGTGGCGACCGGGTCGGGACCCGGTAGCGCGAGCTCCAGGCGCGGCACGTCGCCCCACAGCTGCTCCAGGCGGTAGAACGAGCGCGTGTCGGGCGTGAAGAGGTGCACGACGACGTCGAGGTAGTCCATGAGGATCCACGTCGCCTCGCCCGTCCCCTCCACGCGGCGCGGGAGCACGCCGTGCTCCTTCTTCATGCCCTCGTTGATGCCGTCGTGGATCGCCTTGACCTGGCGCTCCGTGTTGCCGGAGGCGATGAGGAAGACGTCGGTGTAGCCCGCGACCCCGCGGAGGTCCAGCGCGATCGGGTCGATCGCCTTCTTGTCCGCCGCGAGATCGGCGATCGCCTGGGTGAGCAGCTCGGGGTTCATCGACCTCCACGGTACAGGCCGTGGCCGTCGACATACCCCGCGACGGCGGGCGGGAGCAGGTGGCGGACGGGCCGTCCGGCCCGCACGCGGCGGCGGATGTCGGAGCTCGAGACGTCCAGGCGCGGCATCGAGAAGAAGGCCAGGCGCTCGGGCACGCCGTCCAGCCCGTCCAGCGCCTGGAGGATGTCCGTCCGCCCCACGCCCTCCCGGGCGGCGACCGCGAGCGTCGCCAGGCGCAGGATCGCCTCGGGCTCGCGCCACGTCCGCAGGCTCGCCGCCATGTCGCCGCCGACGATGAAGGTCAGCGCGTCGTCCGGCTGCGCGGCGGCCAGCGTGCGCAGCGTGTCGACGGTGAACGACGGCCCACCGCGGTCGACCTCCTGCGTGCTCACGCGCAGGCCGTCGTCGCCCTCGGCGGCCAGGCGGCAGAGCTCGGCGCGGACCGCCGGCCCCGGGTCGCCGTCGAGCTCCTTGTGCGGCGGGGTGTGGACCGGCATGAGGACGACGTGGTCCAGGCCGAGCTGGTCGCACGCCTCCTGGGCCATGACGAGGTGGCCGATGTGCGGCGGGTTGAAGGACCCGCCGAGGATGCCGACGGCCGTCAGGGCCGGACGTGCCCGTCCCCGCGCACGACGTACTTCGTCGTGCACAGCTCGCGCAGGCCGATCGGCCCGCGGGCGTGGAGCTTCTGCGTGGAGT
>CAZRLR010000314.1:0-5663 GCA_964600395.1 uncultured Conexibacter sp. | reverse complement strand
CGATCGCCGAGGACCGCGACAAGGCCTTCCAGTACACGATCAAGCGCAACACCGTCGCCGTCGTCTCCGACGGCACCGCCGTGCTCGGCCTGGGCGACATCGGGCCCGAGGCCTCGATGCCCGTCATGGAGGGCAAGTGCATGCTCTTCAAGGAGTTCGCCGGCGTCGACGCCTTCCCGATCGTCCTGGACACGAAGGACCCGGACGAGATCGTCGAGACGGTCCGCCGCATCGCCCCGGGCTTCGGCGGCATCAACCTCGAGGACATCAGCGCGCCGCGCTGCTTCGAGATCGAGGACCGCCTGAAGGCGGAGCTCGACATCCCGGTCTTCCACGACGACCAGCACGGCACCGCGATCGTCGTCCTCGCCGCCCTCCTGAACGCCTGCAAGCTCACGGGCCGCGACCTCATGGACCTCAGGGTGCTCGTCACCGGCCTGGGTGCCGCCGGGGTCGCCGTGACGAAGATCCTCCTGTCGGCCGGCGTCCGGGACGTCATCGGCGCCGACTCCAAGGGCCTGCTGTCGACCGAGCGCGCCGACTACCTCGACGGCACGATGAACGGGACGAAGCGCTGGTACGCCGAGATGAGCAACCCGGAGAAGATCAGTGGGCCGCCCGTCAACGCGCTGGAGGGCTGCGACCTCTTCATCGGCCTCAGCGGCGCGCGGATCTTCCCCGCCGAGGCGCTGGCGGCGATGAACAAGGACGCGATGGTCTTCGCGATGGCCAACCCGAACCCCGAGGTCGCGCCCGAGGAGGCCGCGCCGTACGCGCGGATCATCGCCACGGGCCGTTCGGACTACCCGAACCAGATCAACAACGTCCTCGCCTTCCCCGGGGTCTTCCGCGGCGCGCTGGACGTCCGCGCGCGGCAGATCACGGAGGAGATGAAGATGGCCGCGGCCCGCGCGATCGCCCGGATCGTCGAGGACGCCGACCTGCGCGAGGACTACATCATCCCCTCGGTCTTCAACCGGGACGTCGCCCCGGCCGTCGCGGCCGCGGTCGCCGACGAGGCGCGCGCCTCGGGGGCCGCGATGGCCGAGCAGCACGCCATCGGCTTCGCCGCGAAGGACACCGAGCACATGCGCGTCGGGTGACCGGTACCGCGGACGCGCCTTGATCCCGGACGACCGCCGTGGTCGTATCCCGGGCATGAACGTCACCATCACCGGCGCCACCGGCCTCATCGGCCAGCGCCTGGTCTCCGCCCTGCAAGCCCGTGGTGACCAGGTCACCGTCCTCTCGCGCAACGCCGAGAAGGCCTCCGCCGCCCTCGGGGTCCCCGCCGTCGCCTGGGACGCGCTCGCCGGCCCCGCGCCGGTCGAGGCCCTCGCCGGTCGCGACGCCGTCATCCACCTCGCCGGCGAGCCGGTCGCCCAGCGCTGGAACGCCGAACGCAAGCAGGCGATCCTCGACTCCCGCGAGACGGGGACCCGCAACCTCGTCGCCGGCCTGAAGGCCGCCGAGCCGCGGCCCGCCGCGCTCATCTCGTCCTCCGCCGTCGGCTTCTACGGCAAGCACGGGGACGAGCTCGTCGACGAGTCGACGGCCGCCGGGAGCGACTTCCTCGCCGACGTCTGCGTCCGCTGGGAGCGGGAGGCCGACGCGGCCGCCGAGCTCGGCCTGCGCGTCGTCCACATCCGCACCGGGGTCGTCCTGGACAAGACCGGCGGCGCGCTGAAGACGATGCTGCCGCCGTTCAAGGCGGGCGTCGGCGGCCCCGTGGCCGGCGGGAAGCAGTACATGCCGTGGATCCACGTCGACGACATCGTCGGCCTCTACCTCAAGGCGCTCGACGACACGTCGTGGAGCGGCGCCTACAACGGCTCGGCCCCCGAGCCCGTGACGAACAAGGCCTTCTCCAAGGCGCTGGGCAAGGCGCTGCACCGGCCGTCCTTCTCCCCCGTCCCCGCCTTCGCCATCAAGCTGCTCTACGGCGAGATGAGCGAGATCGTCACCGAGGGTCAGCGGGCCGTGCCCCAGCGGGCGCTCGAGGCCGGGTACACGTTCAAGCACCCGGACCTCGACGAGGCGCTGACCAGCGCCCTCGGAAAATAGGAACACCATCTCCGGCTGGTGTTGACGGCTGCCGGCGTGTTGTGAGCCCCCTGGGCGAGCAACCGCCAAGGGCATCCGAGCCTTTAGGCGAGGATGCCCCTCAGACTTCCGCCGGCTCCGTGATCGGGGCCGACGGGGTCAGCCCCCCGGTGGGCTGGGCCTCCTCGGACTGCTCGCGCTTGGCCCGCGCCACGCCGGCCGCCTTGTAGGCGTCGGCCTCGTCGAGCGTCTCGACCTTCATCAGCTCGGCGGTGAGCTGCTCGAGCTGCTCGCGATGCTCGGTCAGCAGCATCGTCACGTCGTGGTGTGCCTCGTCGACGATGCGCCGGACCTCCTGGTCGATGAGCTGCTGCGTGGCCTGCGACACGCCTTCGGTGCCGGGCAGCAGCATGCCGTTGGGCTGCGAGGCCTCGACCGCGATCGGCCCGACGGCCTCGCTCATGCCCCAGCGCGTGACCATGCCGCGGGCGATGTTCGTCAGCTGCTGGATGTCGGACTCCGCGCCGGTCGTGATCGTGCCGTAGATGACCTCCTCGGCGACCCGGCCGCCGAGCGCGACGAGGATCTTGCCGCGCAGGTACTGCTGGTCGTAGTTGAAGCGGTCGGCCTCCGGCGCCGAGAGCGTCACGCCCAGCGCCATGCCGCGCGGGATGATCGAGATCTTCCGGACGGGGTCCGCGCCCGGGGTGAGCATGCCGACGAGGGCGTGCCCGGCCTCGTGGTAGGCCGTGCGCTCGCGCTCGTCGTGGCTCATGACGACGCGGCGCTCGGCACCGAGGATGACCTTCTCCAGGCCGTCGGTGAAGTCCTCGAGCTTCACGCGCGGGTGCCCGCGCTTGGCGGCCAGCAGCGCGGCCTCGTTCACGAGGTTCGCGAGGTCCGCGCCGACCATGCCGGGCGTCGAGGCGGCGATGCCGTCGAGGTCGATGTCCTCCTCCAGCGGGACCGAGCGGGTGTGCACCGCGAGGATCTGCGCGCGGCCGACCTTGTCGGGGGACTGCACGACGACCCGGCGGTCGAAGCGGCCCGGGCGCAGGAGCGCGCTGTCGAGGATCTCCGGGCGGTTCGTCGCCGCCAGGACGATGACGCCGAGCGACGGGTCGAAGCCGTCCATCTCGGTGAGGATCTGGTTCAGCGTCTGCTCGCGCTCGTCGTGCCCGCCCAGGCCGCCGCCGCCGCGAGCGCGGCCGATGGCGTCGAGCTCGTCGATGAAGATGATCGCGGGCGCGGCCTTCTTGGCCTCGTCGAAGAGATCCCGCACGCGGGAGGCACCGACGCCGACGATCATCTCGATGAACTCGGAGGCGGACGCGCTGAAGAACGGCACCTCGGCCTCGCCGGCCATGGCGCGCGCCAGCAGCGTCTTGCCGGTGCCGGGCTGTCCGGACAGCAGCACGCCACGCGGGATCTTCGCCCCCAGCGCCTTGTACTTGTCCGGGTTGCGGAGGAAGTCGACGACCTCCATCAGCTCTTCCTTGGCCTCCTCGATGCCGGCGACGTCGGCGAACGTCGTCCGCGTCGAGCCGATCTCGACCCGCTTGGCCTTCGAGCGGCCGAACTGCGCACCCAGGCCACCGCCGGCGCTCGCCGCGGCCCGCCGGGCGATGAAGATGAACGCGCCGATGAGCAGCAGCGTGGGCAGCAGCGACAGCAGCAGGTTCGAGACGAGGCTGCGGCCCTGGTTGGGCGGCTCGGCGTTCACGACGACGCCCTTCTCCTGCAGGAGGTCGGCCAGCGTGTTGTCGTTGCTGGCGAACGTCGGGATCTCGGTCGTGAACTTCTTCGTCTTGCCGTGCTTGCCGGGCGGGTCGACCTCGGTCTTGAAGGTGCCGGACACCGTCTCGCCGCGGGAGGAGATCTCCTTGACGTTGCCGGCCTTGACCTGCTGGAGGAAGACGGGCGTGTAGGAGATCGACGCCGGTCGCTCCCCGCCGGGCAGGAGCGTCGTGAGGAAGAAGTTGATCGCGAAGAGGGCCAGCAGCACGAGGCCGAAGCGCTGCCAGCTCATGCCGGCCGGTGGCTTGGGCCCGGAGCCCTTGCCGTCCTTGCCCTGCTTCTCCGGGGTGCCGCGACCGTCGGGCGCGGGCTCGACGCGCCACGGCGTGCGGCCCGGGTCGCTGCTGCGCTCCGGCGCCTTGGGCGGTCGCGAGGAGCGGCTGGCGTCGTCCGCCGGGTTCCGCGGTGCGTCTGCCGCAGGTCGCGGTGCGTCGTCTGGCATGGATCCAGAGTAGACGGTGAGGCTTAAGCGAAGCCCCTGCTGGCGCGCCGCGCCCGGCCCGCTCCTACGGGGCGTCCGCGCGCGGCGTGCGCCCGGCCTTCCAGCGCGAGTCCTTCTTCGCCGGGATCAGCAGCCAGATCAGCGGCCCGACGAAGGTCAGCAGCAGGCCGCTGGCCAGGCCGGGCTTCTCGCCGTAGCCCTTGCGCTCCGACAGCCAGCCGCCGGCGATCGCCGCCGCCAGCCAGATGAACAGGAGGTACAGGGCCTTGACGCCGATGAGCGCGAGCACGGTGGTGGTCATGTTCCGAGGTAGGCCTTCTGGACGTCGGGGTTGGTGCGCAGCGAGGCGGACGCGTCGGTGAGGGCCACGGCGCCGGTCTCCAGCACGTAGCCGCGCTGCGAGACGCCGAGGGCGTAGTTCGCGTTCTGCTCCACGAGCAGGATCGTCATGCCCTGCTTGTTGATCTCCACGACCGTCTCGTAGATGCGGTCGACGAGGATCGGGGCGATGCCCATCGACGGCTCGTCGAGCAGCAGCAGGCGCGGCTTGGACATGAGCGCCCGCCCGATCGCGAGCATCTGCTGCTCGCCGCCGGACATCGTGCCGGCCTTCTGCTTCTCCCGCTCCTTCAGGCGCGGGAAGAGGTCGAAGATCCGGTCCATGTCCTCGTTGATCCCGGCCTTGTCGTTGCGCAGGTACGCGCCGAGGTCGAGGTTCTCGCGGACCGTCATGCGCTGGAAGCACTTGCGGCCCTCGGGCGACTGCGAGATGCCGAGCGCGACGATCTCCTGCGGCGGGACCCGTGAGATGTCCTTGCCCTGGAACCGGATCGCCCCGGTGCGGATCGGCGTCAGGCCCGAGATCGAGCGCAGCGTCGTGGACTTGCCGGCCCCATTGGAGCCGATGAGCGTGACGATCTCCCCCTCCTCGACCGTCAGCGACACGCCCTTGAGCGCCTCGATGTTGCCGTAGTAGGTGTGGATGTCGTCGACTTCGAGATAGGCCATGGTCAGCCCTGCTTTCCGAGGTAGGCCTCGACGACGCGGGGGTCGGCGCGCACGGCCGTGGGGAGTCCTTCGGAGATCTTCTCCCCGTGGTCCAGGACGGTGACGTACTCCGACACGCCCATGACGACCTTCATGTCGTGCTCGATGAGCAGGATCGACAGGCCGAGCTCGTCGCGCAGCTTGCGCATGAAGAGCGTCAGGTTGTCGGACTCGGCGGGGTTCATCCCCGCCGTCGGCTCGTCGAGCAGCAGCAGCCGCGGCTCGGACGCCAGGGCCCGGGCGATCTCCACGCGGCGCTGGTCGCCGTAGGAGAGGTTGATCGCCATCTCGTCGACGATCTGCGGGCGCAGGCCGACGTAGCCGAGCATCTCGC
>CAZRLR010000313.1:0-5666 GCA_964600395.1 uncultured Conexibacter sp. | reverse complement strand
GATGGCGACTCGCGCCACTCGCCGCCGTTCGTGGCGATGCAGGACATGGAGGACATGACGGACGCGGAGCGCTGGGATCTCGTCGGCGGATGCGACGTGAACCAGAAGTGGTCAGCGCTCGTCGGAGTGGTGCGCGGCGAGGTGCGTGGGTACTTCTGCGAGCTGGCGTATGCGCAGGCGGTGCTCCACGAGCACGACGAGTCGTGGCCGATGCTCGGCGTCGAGGCGGTGCCGGGCTGGTGGGATCGCGGCATGGACGCGTTTCGCGATCAGGTGAACTTCCATTGCATGGCGTGCGGGCACCCGCTCCGGGGCGCTGGCGACTTCGCGATGACGGGTACCGTCGAGCAGGTGAGCCGGACGCATGCCGACCTCTACCGACTCAAGCGCCCCGCGGGGAAGTCCGTCGAGCTGGTGACGCGCCGCGCTCAGCTCGGGCCGAGAGTGAGCGTCGCGACGAACTACATCGAGAACGCAAAGCTCGGCATTCCGAAGCTCGCCGAAACGCGAACGCGGATCGACGCGCTCACTACCTGCGTCGGGCCGCACTACGCGCCGTTGCTCGCGCGATCGCTGCCGACGTGGCTCGACGGGGCCGATACCGTCACGGTGGTCACAGTGCCGGGAGATCCCGCGCTCGACGTGTGCGAGCAGCTCGCAAGCCCGAAGGTTCACATCGTGACGACGGGCGCGTTCTTCGAGCACGGCGCCGCATTCAACAAGTTCGCCGCGCTCGGCGTGGCACACGAGGCGATGCTCCGCGCTGGCGAGGGTGGGGATTGGATACTCCATTTCGACGCGGACACCTGTGCGGAAAAGGGTTGGCGCGCGAAGGCGAAGGCGCGGATGGCGCGCGGCTTTCTCGGCGGCGTGCATCGCTACGACGAGCGCGGCCGGCGCATCCCGGACGACCCGTTCGGGTGTGGCTTCGTGCATCTATGGCACGCGAGCGACCCTCACGCACAACGCCGTCCGCTGTGGGAGCCGTGGTGGGGGCACGCGGGCCACGGCGATCGCGAGTTCCTCGAGCGCTGGCGCGCTGCGGGGAAGGTCCGCGATCTCGGGTTCCGCGCGACGCACCTCGGCGAGCCTCGCTCCAACTGGTTCGGCGTCGGTTTCGGCGACGAGCAGGTGAGTCGCGCGCGCATGGCCGCGCTGCACAGGATCGGGCTCGCGCAAGCGCGGTTCGAGGAGCGACCGCTGGATCTGCCACGACCATGGGTGGTAGGGTACGTGCGCGATGGGGTGGCGGGAGATGTGGCGCTAGTGTCGGGCGAGGGCGAGGTCGCAGCATGACCGCGGACCGTGCCGTGTCGCGCTGTGGGTGCGTCGTCGAGCGTCACGCATGCGGACTACTTCGCAACGCCTACCGCTGCATGGGCCACCAAGACGAGGTGCGCCGACACCCGAGCGACAGCCTGGAGCACTACGTCGGGCTCGGCTGCATCGTCGAGGGCATCCCGCAACACCGCCGATACATCGCGGAGTTGACCGAGTGCCTGACCGAGATGGGGGTCGAGGTCGGCTTCGGCGTCGATGCGATCCTCGAGCAACGCCGCGTCGTCGAGATCGGCGCGGGGCTCGGGATGTACGCTCCGCTCTTTCTCGGGCTCGGGTATCAGTACACGGCGATCGAGCCCGTTCCCTACGCAGCCGAGTGGGTGCGCTCGGCGTTCAACGTAGAGGTACATGAGCGGATGTTCGATGGCGGATGGTGGACAAGCGGCGATCCGGTGGACGCCGTGATGGCCGCGCACGTGGTCGAGCACTTACCGAACGCGCGCCACGCGCTGGCGGCGATCAGCGATTGGCTGAAGCCGGGCGGGCGCCTGTACATGATCGTCCCTGACGCGAGCGATCTGTGGAACCCTGAGCACGTGTGGTTCGGCGACGAGCCCGAGTGGCGCGGGGTGCTCGCCGCGGCTGGGTTCGATGACATCCGTTGCGCGACCCGGAAGCGCATCGAGCGGGAGCGCTTTCTCTACTTCACTGCGACCCGTCCGTGCGCATCACCGCCGTAACGACCTGCGTCCGGTACGCCGAGCACCTCAATCGCGGTATCGAGGTCTGGCGCGACACGCTCGACGAGTGGCTCGTCGTGACGGCGCCTGAGGATTCGGCGACGCAAGCGCTCTGCGAGCGGCACGGCGTGCGCGTGCGCGTCACCGATGCGTTCACGCGGCACCCGCGCGCGCTGTTCGACAAGGCGCTCGCGATCTCGGAGGCGCTGGCCGAGCTCGCGCCGCGCGATTGGCTTCTGCTCGTCGATGCCGACATCCAGGCCGCGCCACAATGGCGCCAGGCGCTTGCTCGGTGCGAGGCGGGCGCGCTTTATGGCGCAGGGCGCGGCGACCGCTCAGCGCCGTTCGTGGCGCGCATGAAGCAGGGCGGCGAGCTCGGCGGGTTCTTCCACTTGTGGCACTCGAGCGACCCGGCATGGCTTGCCGATCCGTCGCTCGGGTCGTGGGAGCACGCGGGCGCGTACGACACGGTATTCGAGCGGCGATGGCCGGCGGAGAGACGCGTGCGCTTGCCGGTGCGGCTGCGCCACAGCGGGCGAGCGTTCAGCGATTGGTGCGGCGCGGGGCGGGAGGCGGTGTTGCGTGAGCGGCTGGCTGAGCGGCGGCGGCGGGGCGGGTTCGATCACGAGCGCCTCGACCGATAGCGCGACCCGGCACCGTTTCGGCGGTGGCGGGGCCGCGCCCCTTGACCCGCCGCGCCGCATCCCACGCCAGGTGCATCGCCTTCTCGTTGAGGATGGCGATGATCTCGACAGGCTTGAGCCCGGCGCCCAGCATCGCGATTACGGCGTCGATCACGATGAGTTCGCCCTTCGTGTGCAGCTCGTGGCGCTTGTGGATCACCGCCCACCCCGACACGTGACCGCATCCCGATCGATGGTGATTCGCGGATCATCGGCGGTCTCGAACGGCGTCCGACCGCAACACGGCATCACGCCGGACCCCGGCAGTGGGCACATGTGGACGAATGGCAGCGCGACGAACGACATCCCGGCAAGCGCATCGTCCGTGTCGATCACCAGGCAGCGCCCGATATGGTCCGGCCACAGGCCGCGCAGCCGGGCCTCCTGCTGCGGCGTCAGGTGAAGGAATCCGATCAGCTCACCGTCGAACCTCACCGGGATGCGATTGCAGCCGTCGGGGAGTTTCATCTGGAGGCTCGAAGCGCCAGCAGGGCCGCGGCGGAGACGGCGTCGGCGATCTTCGGACCTTCCCCGTGAGCGGACAGCGCGCCGCCCCGCTGGTCGATCCGGCAGTAGTACCCGCCAGGCCGCATGGTCTGAAGGCAGAGCATCCACCCACGCCGCACCATCTCGTCGATGAGCCGATCGCAAGCGGCGGGGGCGGTGGATGGCGACCAATCGAAGTCGATATCGGCCGGCGCAGTAAGGGTCGAGCACGGCCCCAGAACCCCCGTGGCCGAGTCCTGCCGCCACCCCAACGCTGCCGCGATCTCCGCATCCCGCTCCGCCCCCGGCGGTGGAATCTCAGCGCTCATCGCGGCCACTCCCGCCGCGCGTACCACGCCGCGTCAGTCGGACTTGCCCCGCGCGCAATCAGCGACCGCGCCAGCCTACGCCGTGCGCGGTTTAGGCGACGACGGTCGGTCATCACATGCAGCCGCACGAAATTCATAGACAGCCGATCCGCCTCGTCGCTCGCGGATTTCGCAGCCAGCCCGAGTTGGCGCATGAGCGCTGTGGCGCGCTCGATGGGGCTGCGCCTCCGGACAGCGACGACGATTCCGATATCAGCCATGCGCAGCCTCCCGTAGCTCGCGGCACGCCTGCATCCTGTCGCCGTTGCGCCCCACGAGCAACCCCGCAGTGCGCAGCGACGAGAGGCCGTTGCGGAATCCGCCTGACCACTCATAGCCGGTCGCCGCGGCAAGCTCGTGGCCGGTCATCCCGGCCGGTTCCCCGATCAGCGCACGCAGGATCTCCCGCTCGCACTTCCCGAGAGACGGGTGCGTGAGCCAGTAGTCGACGAGCGCTTGGCCGGTCGGAAGCAGTGATGCGAACGCAGCCGCCGCGCTCTCGCCGTCTGGCGTCAGGCGCATCACCTCGCCGTTCCCGCCTTCGATGAGGCCGCCGGTGCGCAGCGCGCTCAGCGAGTTGCGGAAGCCGCCGCTCCATCGGTAGCCGGCGAGGAGTGCGAGCTTGCCGGCGGTGCAGCCGTCAGGGTGCTGCGCGAGCACCGCCAGGATCATGCGCTCGCACTTGCCGAGGTCGCCAGCGTCCGCACCCGTCTCAGATCTGAGACGGGAAACTTGACGCGGCGGGGTGGGCGTGGCCGGTTTCGCCACAACACTCGATGTGGCAGAAGCGGCCACGGGCGGCGCGATCTCTACCCGATCGAGCGTCTCGGCCAGAGCCTTGACGGTCCGCCGCGCCGCCTCTGCCGCCACCTCTGCGTGCGTCGCGCAGTCGCGCAGGAGGCGCACCGTCGCGGCGCGCGAGCGTGCAGCCTCGTCCCGCCCATCCTCGCGGCCCGCGGCTCGCGCCCTCTCGATCGCCTCCGGATCCGGCGCCCCGGCGCGCGCCTTCCGGAGCTCGGCTTCGAGCTCGCGCACGCGGCGCCCGAGACTCTCGACCGTGCGCGCTTCCTCCTCAGCTTCCTTCGGGAGGTCGGCAAGCTGGGCCAGCACCGCACGCACTGTCTCGCGCGCAGCCGGCACGGGCGCCGAGCGCGCGCCGACCTTCGGATGCGTGGTCGCCACGGTCCCAACGCGCATCCGCGTCACCGACTCGGCGAGCGCTGGTCCAAACGCGAAGAACTCGCCGGGCGGCAGCGTCCGGAGCGCGTGCTGCTCCTCACGGCCCGAGAACCCCAGCTCGTCGGCGGCGCGCTTCATGTCGACGTCGAGCGCGCAGCGACCCACCAGCTTGTTGTTCGCCTCGGCCGCCGCGTCCTTGTGGAGCTTCGAGATCCGTTGCGTCGCGAGCACTCCACAGAGCCCACGCTTTCGTCCGCGCGTCATCAGGTCGATGACGGCGCCGGAGCTCTCGGCCTGGCCGTGCTGGGGGCAGAACACGTGCGCCTCGTCGATCACCACCAGCGCGGGGCGCCACATCGACCGCGGCGCGTCGATCAACGCCTCCAGGAAGCCGCGGACGAAGCGCACGCGGTCGTGCGCCTTGAGCTCGTGGAGGCCGATCACGGCCGAAGCGTTCAGCTCGAGCAGCTTCCGCGCGAGCAGCGTCGCGTGTCGCGGGTCGGCGATGCAGTCGGCGCCGTGTCGAGCGGCGAGCACGTAGTCGAATCGCTCTCGGAGCGTGTGGAACTCGTCTTCGGGATCGAGCACCAGGTGCTGCACGCGCCCGTGTGTTTGCTCGAGGAGTCGCCGGATCGCCCAGCTCTTCCCGGCGCCGCTGTTCGCGGTGAGCAGAAGCCGAGACTCGATCAGTCGCTCGAGCTGGATTGGGACGGCGGCGCCGGTGGTCGTGGTGCCGAGGGTGGGGTTCATCACAACCCCCGCGCCGCGAGCAGCGCGTCGACGGCGGCAGCGCGCGCGCGAGATAACCGCTGCTGCTCGCTCTCGCGCCATCCCCACTCAGCCGCGCGAGTTTCGTATGAGCGTTCGCCCACCGCCGCCTCGATCACCGCGCGCTCGGCGGAGGCGATGGCGTCCTTGCGGGAGGCGGC
>CAZRLR010000312.1:0-5672 GCA_964600395.1 uncultured Conexibacter sp. | reverse complement strand
CGCCGACGCCGGCCCCGGCACCCGCGCCGAGGCCCGCACCGATTCCCGGGACGACCGGCATCAGCGCAGGAGGTCCAGCGTCTTGGTGAACATCTGCTTCGTCGTCTGCATGGCGGTGACGTTCGCCTCGTAGGCCCGCGAGGCGGAGATGAGGTCGACCATCTCGGTGACGGGCGTGATGTCCGGCATGGAGACGTAGCCCTGGGCGTTCGCGTCGGGGTTGCCCGGGTCGTAGACCTGCTTGTTCGGCGAGGGGTCCGCGACGATGCCCGTCGCCTGCACGCCCATCGCCTTGCCGAGCTTCGCGTCGAAGGCCTCCTGGACGACGACCTGCTTGCGCCGGAAGTTCGGCGTCTGCGCGTTGGCGAGGTTCTCCGAGGTGACGTCCATCCGCAGGCGCTCGGTCGCCAGCGCCGATCCGGACACCTGCAGTGCGTCAAGCAGTCCCATGCTCACCGGCTCCCGATCGCCGACTCGACGATGTCGATCCGCGCCCGCATGATCTGCGACAGTGCCTGGTAGGTCAGCCCGTTGGCCGCCTGCGCGGCGGCCTCGCTCTCGACGTCCACGGACGAGCCGTCGGCGCGCAGCGGGGCCGAGACGTCCTGCGTCATCTGCGGCGTGAAGGTCTCGACCGCCTTGCGGTCCCCGCTGGCCAGGGCGCCGGCGAGCGTCTGCTCGAAGTTCACCTCGACGCGCCGGTAGTTCGGCGTGTTGACGTTCGCGAGGTTCTGGGCGATCGCCGTCTGGCGCAGCGCGCTGGCGCGCAGGGCGGCGGCGAGGCCGAGCTGGGTGGTGTCGAAGAGATCCATGGCCGGGTGAAGGTGTCGTCCCTGCGTCCCGGTCCGTGGGGGGCGTCCGCCGGTGGCGGTCGCGGTCACCGTCCGTGGTGGCCACCCGGGGTGGTCGGCCCGGATGCAGGTGCCTTGAGGGGGCGGCTGGACGCTCGTACGAGCGCTGTCCGGCCCGCCGTCAGACAGCGGCGCTGGCGGCGTAGCCCGCGGCCGCGCGGCGGGCGTGGCCGTTCTGGCGCAGCTGCGTGGCGAGGTGGTCGCGGCGCTGGCGCATCGCCTCGGCGGCGAGCAGCTGGGTGCGCATCGCGCGCTGCAGGACGGCCTGGTCGGCCGCGGGCAGCGGGCCGGCGCCCGGCGTCTCGAGGATCTCCAGCAGCGCCACGCGCTGCTCGTGCACGGCGTCGAGCTCGTCCAGCGCGTCGGTCCGGACGAGGTGCAGCTCGTGGTCGGCCAGGGCCGCGAGCGCCACGCACGCCTGCGCGCGGGCGACGGCCGGGCCGGTCTCAGGCACGGATCCCGGGCGCCACGGGCTGGCGCGGGGCCTGCACGCCGGCCGGGGTGCTCGTGCCGCTGGCCAGCTGCACCCACGCCTCGCGCAGGTCGCCGAGCAGGCGGACGACGTGCCCGACCTTGTCGGGGTCGCGCTCCAGGCGCGCCTCGATGAGGCAGCGCTTGCAGAAGACGTAGATCGCCTGCAGGCGGTCCGACAGCTCGCCGGCCTCCATGTTGAGCGTCGCCAGCAGCTCGTCGACGATCGCCTCGCCGCGGCCGATCTTCTCGCCCGCCAGCGTCCACGCCTGCTCCTGCAGCGCGGCCTGCGCCTGGCGCAGGAAGCGGGCGGCGCCGTCGTAGAGCATCACGACGAGCTGCTCGGGAGACGCGGTGAGGACCGCGGACTCCTTGTAGGCCTGGGACTGAGCGGCGTAAGGGTTCATGGGCGCACCTTGGTAGATCGGCCCGGTCGGACCCGCCTTGAGGGGCGCGTCGTCGGCGGCTAACTGAACTGCTTCTGGACCCGCGCGAGCGTGTCGTTGCTCTTCTGCATCGCGAGCTCCAGCGCGGTGAACTGCTTGCGCAGCGCGGTCTCGTGGGCGGCGATCCGGTCGTCGAAGCGCACGAGCCCGGCCTTCAGCGAGGTGATCGTGCTCGTGACGGCGTCGATGCGCCCGGAGAACGTGCCGCCGGCCTGCGTCAGCGGTTCGAGCACCGTCTCCAGCGCCTGGGCGATGCCCTTGTCCGGCGCCGAGGCCGCGCCGCCGAGCAGCTTCTGCACGCCCTTGGGGTCGCTGTCGAGCTTCGCCCGCAGGACGCCCGCGTCGAGCTTCAGCTTGCCGGCGATCGCGTCCTGGTCGAGCGTCGTGCCGCCAGCGGCCTTGCCCGTCGTGATGCCGATCTCCGCGGCCTCGTCCAGCCCGGTGGACAGGCCGCCGGGCACGATCGCCGAGACCGAGCGGCGCAGCGACGTGAGGATCCCGTTGAGCCCGGAGTCGTTGAAGAGGACGCCCTTCTTGGCGTCCGTCGCGGTGCTCGCGTTCGGGACGCGCTCCTCGGTCGTGCGCGAGCGGATCGCGTCGACGGTCGCGTTGTAGGCGGTGACGAAGCTCTTGACGGCGTCGACGACGGCGTCCTTGTTCGGGCCGGGGGTCGTGACCGTGACGGCGGTGCCGGTCGTGGCGCCCTTGAGCGTCAGCTCGACGCCGGCCAGCGCGTCGGTGACGACGTTCGTCGAGCGGGTGTAGCCCACGCCGTCGACGGTGAAGGCCGCGTCCGCGCCGGCGAGCGTCGTCCCGTTCGCGAGGCTCGTGCCGGTCGCCGTCGCGGCGGCGGCGGCGCCGGTGGCCTTGGAGGAGAGCGCCAGGCGCCCGCCGACGTTCACCGCGTAGACGCCCGCGTCCTCGTCACCGTTGATCGCCGTGACCGCGTCGTCGAGCGTCGCCCCGGACGCGAGCGCGATCGAGCGGCCGTTGACGGTGATCGTGTCGTCGGCGGCGGGCGGCGTGTAGTCGAAGACGGACTGCGCGCCGCGGGCCAGGCCGGTGACCGTGACGGTGTGGCCGCCGGGCGCCGCGCCCGCGACGGTCCGGACGGCGACCTTCGTCGCGTCCCCGGTCTCGGCGGTCTGCGTGTCGCCCCACGTCCCGGCCGACCGCAGCGCGGTGGCTGCGAGCTTGAGCGAGCTGAGCTTGGCAGAGATGTCCTTCAGCGCGGCGGACTTGGCCTCGGCGGCGGTGCCCTTGAGCGTCATCGCCGTCCGCGGCGTGCGCTCGACGTTCATCAGCTGCGTGATGATCGTCTCGGTGTCCAGGCCGGAGGCCAGGCCCGTGAGCTGGATGCCGGCCATGCCGCCGCCCTACGCCTGTCCGCCGGTCGGGGTGGACGCGCCGAACGCCGGGGCACCGCCGCCGTACACGGCCCGCAGGCCACCGGTCGGCAGGAAGGACTGCGGGCTGGGCCCGGCGTCGAGCGCCGGGGGCGGCGTGGCCGCGGGCCGGGCGGCCTTCGGGTCCACGGCGTCCGTCAGCGGCATCGCCTCCGAGCCGCCGTCGGCGTCCAGGAGCGACGCGACGACCTTGCCCGAGAGCCGGTCGGTGTCGAAGACGACGCGCCGGCCCTCGGCGCGCAACTGGTCGAAGAGGCGCGCGGCGGCGTCGACCTCGTCCCACACCTCGTCGGGGATGCGGTCCCCGGCGATCGGCAGGATCGGGATCTCCCGGCGGCGGCGTGCCTCCTCGAGCTCGTACACCCGCGCGAACGCGTTCGTCGGACGGGTGCGTTCCGGCGCGCCCGTGCGGCCGGTGGAGTCGTAGGTGCCGGTGTGGACGCCCGGCTGCGTTCCGATCGGGGTGCTCATGGTTGTCCTCCTGGACAGGTGGCCGGCCCTTCCGTGGGCCGGTTGCAGACGGTGGTGCTGCTGCGCCTTCGGTCACGGTGATCGTCCGTGGCCGCAGGCGCTTGAGCGCGCGTCTGGCCGTCTGTTCTAGGTGCCGGGTCGGGGGCCATCGCCGCGGCGGGGTCAGGCGGCGGCCGGCCGACCCGCCTCCAGCGCGTCGGCCTCGGCGGCCAGCAGCGCCGCGTCCTCGGTGAAGCCGTGGCCGAGCGCGACGGTCGACAGGCCGCGCAGCGCGTCGACGTCCGGCCCGAGCTGCGCGCAGACCGCGAGCCACTCGTCGGCCGCCGACTGCAGGTAGCCGCGCTTGAGGTACAGGCGCGCCAGGCGCTCGTGCCGGTCGCGGGCCGCCAGCGGCATCCGCTCCAGGACGCCCGTCAGGCGCTCGAAGGCGTCGAAGCGCTCCAGGCGCGCGAGCGCGTCGAGCAGGACCATCGTCAGGTCGGCCGCCTCGGCGCCGGGCGTCGCGGCCAGGCCGGCCCAGGCCGCGAGGACGGCGTGGTCGGCCGGCGCCATCGCGGCCGTCGCCGTCGCGGCGGCCAGCGCCGCGCGGGCGCCGGCGTCGTCCCCGTCGGCCAGCGCGGCGAAGAGCTCGGTGCGCAGCGCGGCGCCCTTGGCGGGCGCGTCGGCGGCGACGGCCGCCGCGGTGGCCCGCGCGTCGGCCAGGCGGCCCTGCGAGAGCAGCGCCTCGGCGAGGGCGACGCGCGCCGCGTGCGCCGCGGGCTGGGCGTCCAGGACGCCGCGCAGCTCGCGCTCGGCCTCGGGGAAGGCGCCCGTCTCGTAGAGCGCGACGGCGAGGAGGAAGCGGACGCTCGGGGTCACGGCCGCCACGCCGGCGTGGACGGTCTGGACGACCTGCGCGCCGTCGGTCCCGCGCGCCCGCAGGACCCGCGCGAGCGTCTCGACGGTCCCCAGGTAGGCGGGCGCCTCGGCCAGCGCCTCGCGCAGCAGCGCCTCGGCCCGGGCCAGGTCCCCGGCGTCCCGGGCGAGCTCGGCGAGCGTGATGCGCGCCAGGTGGGTGCCGCAGCCGACGTTGCCCGAGTAGCGCGTCGGCGCGTCGCCGAGCTCCAGGCAGCGTTCGAGCAGCACGGTCGCCCGGGCGGCGTCGCCCTGCAGGCGCGCGGCGTGCGCCTGCTCGAAGACGACGTCCGTCAGCTCGGGGAAGCGCGCGAGCACCTCGTCGACCGTGCGGTCCAGCTCGTCGAACCGGCGCAGGACGCGCTGGGTGCGCACGAGGCGGCCGGCCAGCGAGGGGCCGAAGCCGAAGCTCGGCAGGCCCGGGTCGTCCTTCACGCGGACCCACGCCTGGGTGAACTGCGCCAGCGCGGCGGCGGCGTCACCGGCGGCCGCGTGCTCGGACCCGAGGTTGAAGTGCAGGAACGGCGTGTCCTCGCCGTCGGCGAGCTGGCGCTGCAGCAGCTCGACGTTGCGGCGCGACTTGTCCTTGGCGTCGCGCACGACGCCGAGGTAGCCGAAGTGCTCCACGCGCACGTCGGTGCGCTCCAGGCGCTCGGGGAGGAAGCCCGGCAGCCGGTGGGCGATCTGCTCGTGGATGCGCCCCTCGAAGCGGTACTCGGGCCGGTTGCGGAAGAGGCGCAGCGCGTCGTGGGTGACGGCGGTGCCGTCGTCCAGGTCGCCGGTGTGGTTCGTCTCCACGAGGTACATCGCCTCGCGCCACGTGTGGCCGGTCAGCGCGCGCAGGCGTCCGGCGTCCTCGGGGACGAGGACCTCGTCGGCGTCGAGGTACAGCAGCCAGTCGCCGGTGGCGGCGTCGAAGCTCGCGTTGCGCGCGGCGGCGAAGTCGCCCGTCCACGCCTGGTGCAGGACGCGCGCGCCGAAGGACTGCGCGATGGCGACCGTTCCGTCGGTGGAGCCGGTGTCGACGATGACGACCTCGTCGACGGCACCGGCGACGGCGGCCAGGCAGCGGCCGAGCATCGCCTCCTCGTCGCGGACGATCATGCAGAGGCTGAGCGTCAGGCCGGTGGCCG
>CAZRLR010000311.1:0-5682 GCA_964600395.1 uncultured Conexibacter sp. | reverse complement strand
GCCACGGCTTCCAGTCCGTGACGCTGAAGCTCACCGAGGACTACGACCGCTTCCACGCGATCTGCGAGCGCCACGGCCTGCAGATCTCCGCCACGCGGGTGCGCAAGGTCGTGCAGCACTTCGACGCCGAGCCCGAGCGCACGCGGGCCTGGCGCAAGATCCTCGAGCAGACCACCGGGGCGCTGCTGCGCCAGTCCTCCAGCGACTAGCCCAGCTCGCGCGCGAGCTCGGCGGCCCGCAGCACGCGGTCCAGCAGCTCGGGGCGGTGGGGGACCGTGAGGCGCACGCGCGCCGGGTCCCCGAGCGGGGCCCCACCGGCGACGACGATCCCCAGGCGCTGCAGCGCGGCGGCCAAGGTCACGCCCGCCTGCGAGCTGTGGGCGACCCACAGGACGTTGGCCTCGCTCGGCGGCACGTCGTACCCGAGGGCGATCAGGCCCTCGCGCAGCTCGCCGCGCAGGTCGACGACCTGGGCGCCGCGGCGGCGGGCCAGGCGCGGATGGCTGCGCAGCGCCTCGACTGCGCCGGCCTGCGAAAGCTCGTCGAGGCCGAGCTCCGGCGCCAGCGACTCCAGCAGCGGCTGCGCCCCCTCGGCCCCGATCGCGTAGCCGACGCGCAGCCCCGCCAGGCCCCACGCCTTGGAGAAGGAGCGGAACAGGATCGCCCGCGGGTGCTCGTCCAGCAGGGCGATCGTGTCGTCGACGGCCTCGGCGGCGGTGAAGTCCCGCAGCGCCTC
The DNA here is from genome assembly GCA_964600395.1 of uncultured Conexibacter sp. GTDB lineage: Bacteria > Actinomycetota > Thermoleophilia > Solirubrobacterales > Solirubrobacteraceae > Paraconexibacter. The sequence goes on along the minus strand of CAZRLR010000311.1, from coordinate 4,946 downwards.
GTCGACGAGCACGACGACGCGCTCGGGCAGCCCGGCGAGCAGCTCGCCCAGCGCGTCCGTCGGCAGGAACTCGCCCGTCGGGTCGTTCGGGTTGCACAGGACGACGAGCCGCGCGCGGTCGGTGATCGCCGAGCGGATCGCGTCGACGGAGAAGCCGCCGGGGACGGGCACGGCGCGGATGCGCGCGCGGCGCGCCATGAGCGGGTACAGCCCGTAGGACGGCCACGGGGTGATGAGCTCGTCCGTCGGGTCCTCGGCGAGCGACTGCGTCGCGATCGTCAGCAGCTCGGCGGCACCGTGGCCGACGACGATCCGCGTCGGCGCCACCTCGTGGCGCGCGGCGAGCTCGCCGCGCAGCTCCGTGGCGTCCCGGTCGGTGTAGCGGTGCAGGCCGCGTCGCGCGACGTAGGTGATCGCGTTGACGATGACCGCCGGCGGGACCTCGGGCCACGTCGTCCGCGCGAGGTCCAGCGGCTCCACGCGGGCGAGCTCCTTCGCCCGCCGCTCGGCGGCGGCCGCCCGCTTGCCGACGTTGACCTCCTCCTCGGTCAGCGCCTCGAACTGCTTGTAGCGGTCCAGCAGCCCCACGGGGTCTCAGGCCTGCCCGGAGATCGCCATCGAGCCCAGGCCACCGATGAAGAGCAGCCAGAACACGAACGCGGCACCGCCGACGACGGCGCAGACGCCGAAGATGATGCCGATGACGCCTTGACGCTGGTCGTGGCCGGCCGCACGCCGGGCGAGCACCCACCAGTGGTCCAGCCGCTTGAGCAGCGCCAGGCCGGTGAAGAGCACGAACAGCAGGACGGCGAAGCCGAGCAGGATGCCGAGCGAGACGCTGTCGGTGTGGTACTGGACCTGGGAGGCGATCCACAGCGAGCCGGCGGGGATCGGCCCCCAGAAGAGGAGGTTCACGAAGACCTGCAGGGCGAGGAGCAGGCCGGCGATGACGCCGTCCACCCGCCGCCGGGCCCGGGTGCCGACGTCCGGCAGCTCGCGGTAGTGCAGCGGCGCGGTCCCCGGTCGGCGGCCGACGAACAGGCCGCCGTTGTCGGTCGGATCGGTGCGCACGCTGAGGAGGGTACCCCCGTCAGGCTGCGGGTCCGCCGTAGAGCTCGTCGAAGTGACCCGCATACTTCTCGTTGACGACGTTCCGCTTGACCTTCAGCGTCGGCGTCAGCTCGCCGGTCTCCTGCGTCAGGTCGTGGTCGAGGATGAAGAACTTCTTGACCTGCTCGACCGGCGCGTACTTCGCGTTGGCGGCGTCCAGCGCCTCCTGGATGAGGGCACGGACACGGGGCTCCTTCGCCAGCGCGGCGGTCGAGGTGTCCTCGATTCCCTGCTCCTGCGCCCACGGCACGACCTCCTCCTCGTCGAGCGTGATGAGCATCGACGGGTAGGCGCGGCGGTCGCCGTGCATGACGGCCTGCGAGACCCAGCGGCACTGCTTCATGTCGTTCTCGAGGTTGGCCGGCGTGAGGTTCTTGCCGCCCGCGGTGATGATGATGTCCTTCTTGCGGCCGGTGATGAACAGGTACCCGTCCTCGTCCAGGCGGCCGACGTCGCCGGTGTGCAGCCAGCCGTCGACGATCGTCCCGAACGACGCGTCCGCGTTCTTGTAGTAGCCGGCGAAGATGTTCTTGCCGCGGATGAGGATCTCGCCGTCCTCCTCGGCGATCCTGATCTCGACGCCCGGCAGCGGCCGGCCGACGGAGCCGAACTTGTGGTGCTCCGGGGTGGAGTTCGTCGCGACGGTCGCCGTCTCGGTCATCCCGTAGCCCTCCATGACCGGGATGCCGCAGGCGTAGAAGAAGCGCAGGATGTCGCTCGAGATCGGGGCGGCGCCCGTGACGGCCTCCGTCAGCCGCCCGCCGAACGCCGCGCGGACCTTGCTGAAGAGCTGCTCGTCGGCCGCGTCGAAGCGCGCCTGCAGCTCGGCGGGCACCTCCTGCCCGGCGGCCTGCAGCTCGCGGACCTTCAGCCCGACCTGCGTGGCGCCCGCGATGAGCTCCGGCGGGGCCGCGGCCGTCACCCGGGTGTAGAGCTTCTCGAAGATGCGCGGGACGGACGGCAGGTAGGTCGGCTTGACCTCGGAGAGCTCGGGGATGATCTGCTGCGGGTCCTTGCCCCAGTAGGCGAGCGTCGCGCCGACGTCGAAGACGACGAGCTGCAGGAGCAGCGCGAAGGAGTGCGCGAGCGGGAGGAAGAGGTAGACGACGTCGTCCCCGGCCGACAGCAGCCCGCGCTGCTCCACCATGTCAAGGACGTTGCGGTAGTTGTCGTGCGTCAGGACGCAGCCCTTCGGCGGGCCGGTCGTCCCCGAGGTGTAGATGAACTTCAGCGGCAGGTCGCCGGGGACCGCGTCGGCCCGGGCCAGCAGCTCCGCCTCGTCGCGACGACGACCGCGCTCGCGCAGCGCCTCCAGCGGGATCGCCCCGGCGGCGTGCGTCGTGTCCGAGGGCTCCATGACGAGCAGGTGCTCGAGCTGCGGCAGGCGCTCGCGCACGGCGACGATCTTCGCGACCTGCTCGGCGTCCTCGCAGACGATGGCGCGGGCCTCGGAGTTGGAGGCGACCCAGTGGCACTCCTCCGGCGAGTTCGTCTGGTAGACCGGGACGACGGTGCAGCCGGCGGTCACCGCGCCGAAGTCGCAGTAGGACCACTCCGGGCGGGTGTTGGAGAGGATGCAGACGCGGTCGCCCGGCTGCAGGCCGAGGTCGATGAGGCCGCGCCCGATCTCCGAGGCGATCCGCCCGACCTCGGCGTACGTCACCTCCTGCCAGGCGCCGTCCACCTTGTGCTTGACCGCGACGCGGTCGGCGAACTGCCTCGCCGCCCGCGCCAGCAGGTCCGCGATCGTCTTGGACCCCGTGGACATCGACGGGCCGGCAGCGGTCAAGGGCTCCATGGCGCGACTATAAGCCGGGCGCGACACCCCGTGCACGGCCTCAGATCGGGTTCGGCACGTCCACGAACTCGTGCCGGACGTCGAACGTCTGCGCGAGCAGCTCACCGAGGCGCCGGACCCCGAAGGTCTCGGTCGCGTGGTGCCCGGCCGCGAGGAACGTGATGCCGTAATCCTGCGCGATGGCCAGCGCGCGTTCGGCCGGCTCGCCGGTGACGAAGGCGTCCAGGCCGGCGGCGATCGCCTCGTGGACGTAGTCCGTCCCCGCGCCGGAGACGATGCCCACCGTGCGCACGCGCGGCGGGCCGTGCAGGAAGGCGAGCGGCTCGCGCCCGCCGGTCACCTCACGCACCCGGGCGACGAGCTCCTCGCGCGCGATGCCGTCGCCGGGCAGGACGGCCTGCACGCCGATCGGCCGGCCCTTGTGCGCGGCGAACGGTGTCCACGACGCCGCGCCCAGGGCGGCCGCCAGCAGGGCGTTGTTGCCGTGCTCCTGGTGGCCGTCGAGCGGCAGGTGGTAGGCGGCGAGCGCGATGTCGTGCTGCAGGAGCACGCGCAGGCGGCGGACGGCGACGGCGTCCAGCGCGCGGGGGGCGCCCTCCCAGAAGAGCCCGTGGTGGACGAGCACGAGGTCGGCGCCGAGGGCGGCGGCGCGGTCCAGCAGCGTCTGGTTCGCCGAGACCCCGGTGACGACCGTCGCGACCTCGGTGGGGCCGGCGACCTGCAGGCCGTTCGGGCCGTAGTCGCTGAAGGCGGAGGACTCGAGCAGGTCGTCGAGGTAGGCCAGGAGGCGGGGCAGCGGGGTCATGCGGTCCTTCGGTCGGTTGAGTTCCGGTGAAAGCTCAGATAAACTCCCGCGTTCGGTCGGGAGGCCACGACGGCCCACCGCCGGGACAGGGGTATGACCACATCCACAACGGCTGTCTCCGGCAGTCTCGCACCGACGCGAGGCCCCGGCGGCGACATCACCGACGTCGAGCTCGTCGCCAGGGTCCGCAAGGGCGACGATCGTGCGTTCGAGCGGCTCTACGAGCGCTATCACCGCCGGATCGCCGCCTACATCTACGGGATGGTCAAGGACTACGGCCGCGCGGAGGACATCGCGCAGGACGTGTTCATGTCCGCGCTGCGCCGCATGCGCGAGACCGACCGGCCGATCGCGTTCAAGCCGTGGGTCTACGAGATCGCCAAGAACGCGTGCATCGACCAGTTCCGCCGCTCACGGCGCGGCGAGGAGGTCTCCTACGACGGCGAGGACGGCCTGGCGGCCGGGGACTACGGCCGTCTGGTGACGACCGGCCCGAGCCCGGACGTCGCGATGGATCAGAAGGCCGCGCTCAACCACCTCTGCGGCGCGTTCGGCGGCCTGAGCGAGACGCACCACCGGATCCTCGTCATGCGCGAGCTCGAGGGCCTGAGCTACCGCGAGATCGGCGAGCAGCTCGGCATGAGCCGCCCGTCGGTCGAGTCGACGCTCTTCCGCGCCCGTCGCCGCCTCACCGAGGAGTACTCCGAGCTGACGAGCGGCGCGCGCTGCCTGCGCGTGCAGGCGACCATCGCCGCCGCGGCGAACGGCGGCTCCTCGGCCCTGCGCGAGCACCGCCGCCTCTCGGCCCACCTGTCGCACTGCCAGCCCTGTCGCCGCGCCGCGCATCACGCCGGCCTCGACGTGGCCGCCCGCCCGACGCATGCGGTCCGCGCGAAGATCGCCGCCGTCCTGCCGCTGCCCGCGTTCCTGCGGCGCCGGGGTGGGGGCGGGACGGACCTGGGCGCCTCGCACGCCGGGACCGTCGCGCACTGGTCCGCCCAGGTCGGAGGCGTGGACCCGGGGGCCGCCGCCGGCTGGTTCAAGGCGGCGAGCGCCGCCGCGATGATCGCCGTCGTCGGCGTGGGTGCCGGCGAAGGCACCCGCGAGCTGACGCGTCCGGACGAGCGGCCGGCCGTCGCGACGAAGGTCACCACCCCGACGGCCAAGACCCGCGCGGTCGCGCGGCGGACGTCCTCACCGGCCGCTCCGCGCCGGACCGCCGCGTCCCCCGCC
>CAZRLR010000310.1:0-5683 GCA_964600395.1 uncultured Conexibacter sp. | reverse complement strand
ATCTTCGCGTCGATGACGATGCCCTCCTCGGCGGCGGTGCGGTCCACCAGACCTCGGAGGGCCTCGGGGAGGCGCGTCCCGGCGAGCGCCGCGGGGTCGATGTCGTAGACGAGGTCGCGCACGGTGTCGACGCTGGCCTGCAGGGCGTCCCGGGCGTACTGCAGCGCACCGGCCTCCCCGGCGGCGACCTCGTCGAGGTCCTGCCGCGCCGACAGCAGCGACTGCAGCGCGGCGTCGTGCAACTGCTGGGAGATGCGCTTGCGGTCCACCGCCTCGGCGCTGGCGGCTTCGGCGACGAGCCGCCGCCGCGCGGCCGCGAGGTCGCGCATGCTCGTCGAGGAGGCCTCCCGCACGCGCGCGGCGTTCACGCAGATGAGCGACAGGAGGATGAGCGCACCGAGGTAGGCGACGACGACCGCCGCGTCGCCGTCGCTGACGCCGTCGACGACGACCGGCCCGCCGCAGGCCAGTGCGGTGACGACGCAGAGCCACGACATGTACGTCGGCCCGAAGGCGAACGTCGCCGGGAAGATCGACAGCAGGCCGATGAACGCGATCGGCGACTCGCTGCCGCCGGTCAGGGGGATCGCGACGCCGAGCATCACGACGTCGAGGAAGAGCAGCTGCGGCAGCGGGAGGGACCCCCAGGCGTCGGAGAAGAGGACGCGCAGCTGCACGAGCTCGACGACGAACGCCAGGGCGATGAGGACGGCGAACGGGGTGGCCTTCGTCCCGTCGTGCACGAGGCCGGCCACACCGAGGAGCGGCACCGCGACGATCCGCTGGACGGCGATCGTCCGCACGCCGTCCTTGAGCTCGCTCGAGTTCCACGGAATGCTCGGGTGGTGGGCGCCCGCAGACACGGCTACATCATCCTCGTTCCGGGCCGGGGGGCGGGGGACGCCCTGCGCGCCGGGTCTGACAGCATGTCAACCATGGCTGACCAGACCGTGGACGTCCTGCTCATCGGCGGGGGCATCGCCGCCGCCAGCACCGCGCAGACCCTGGGCGAGGAGGGCTTCACCGGGTCCGTCCTGCTCGTCGGGCGCGAGCTGGACGCGCCCTACCACCGCCCGCCGATCACGAAGGCCTACCTCCAGGGCGAGCAGACGAAGGCCGACCTGACGATCGCGCTGCCCGACGACGTGGAGGTCCTCACGCGCACGTCGGTCATGTCCCTGGACCCCGTGGCCAGGACGGCGAAGCTCTCGACGAAGGACACCGTGACCTTCACCCACGCGCTGCTGGCCACCGGCGCGATGGTGCGGCGGCTGCCCCTGGACGGCGCCGACAAGGACGGCATCCACTACCTGCGGGCCCCCGGCAACGCCGACGCCCTGCGCAGCGACCTGGACGGGGTGGACGCCGTCGTCCTCGTCGGCGGCTCGTACATCGGCTGCGAGACCGCGGCCTCGCTCACCCAGCTCGGCAAGACCTGCACCATCGTCATGCAGGAGGAGGAGCCGCTCGAGCGCCACTTCGGTCAGACCGCCGGCCGCTACTTCCGCTCCGTCCTGGAGGCGCACGGGGTCACGGTCCGTGGCGGGGTGGACGTCGAGGCCTTCGCGGCGGGGGAGGGCGAGCGCGTGGAGGGGGTGCGCCTGGCCGGCGGCGAGACGGTCGCGGGCGGTGCGGTCGTCTGCGGCGTGGGCGCCGTCCCGGACGTCATGCTCGCCCGCAAGAGCGGCCTGCCGATCGGCGGCCTGGGCGGCGTGAGCTGCGACGCGACCCTGCAGGTGCAGGGCTTCCCCGGCGTCTACGCGGCGGGGGACATGTGCGAGTACTTCTCCGAGGTGCACGGGCGGGAGCTGCGGGTGGAGCACGAGGAGCACGCCAAGGCGCAGGGCGCGACGGTCGCGCGGGCGATCCTGGGCGCCGGCGGGCCGCACCGGGAGGTCCCGTACTTCTTCAGCGACCTGGCCGACTGGGCCTCGCTGGAGTACGTCGGCCCGGCGGCGGACTGGGCGCACGAGGAGCTGGAGGGCTCGGTGCAGGACGGGGCCTTCGCGATCGACTACCTCGATGAGGCGCGACGCACGGTCGCCTACCTGTCGGTCAACGGAGCCGGCGACCTGGACGCGGCGCGCGCCCGCATCGCGCAGGCCTGAGGATTACTCCTCCAGGCCCTGCTTGTAGCGGTCGTTCGCTTCCTTCTCGCCGAGGACCTGGGCGACCGCGACGCCGATGAGCACGTGCGCGAGGATCGGGAACGCGACGAAGAACACCACGACGAGGCCGATGGTGGCCTTCGTGGAGGTCAGGGCGAGGGTCAGAGCGAGGTCCATTGCGGCCCGAACGGTATCGCACGGCCCGACGGCGGGGCGCCCCGCGACCGCGGCGCACCAGCGCCCGCGTGCCCGGTGTGCGGGTAGCGTCCGCGTCATGTCGCGCACGCGCCTGATCCCGGTCGCCGTGACGGCGCTCGCGCTGGCCCTCCCCGCCGCCGCGGCGGCGGTCCCCGACTGCACGTCGCCGCTGCCGGCGCCGCAGGCCGTCCTGGCCGGCCAGGGGACGCTCGAGTCGGTGATCGTCGACGCCCGCGGGCGCCTCTTCTACACGGACGTGACCGCCGGGGCGCTCATGCGCCTGGACCGGCCGGGCGCCACGCCGGCCGTGGTCAAGGCGGGGATCGACGCGCCTGGCGGCCTGGCCTTCGACGCCGACGGACGCCACCTCTTCGTCGGCCAGGGCGACTCCTTCGCCGGGGGGACGCAGGGGCTCGTCGACCCGGTCGCCTCGCTGCTGCGGGTCGACGTCGACACGGGCACGAGCACCGTCTTCGCGACCGGGCTGCGGATGGCCAACGGCGTGGTCCGTGCCGCGGACGGGACGCTCTTCGCCTCGATCGACGTCGGCACCTCGCTGGACCGGATCGCGCCGGACGGCAAGGTGCAGCGCGACTGGGCCACGGTCGTGTCCGGCAACGGCCTGGCGATCGACCGCGCCCAGCGGGCGCTGTTCGTCAACCAGACCTTCCAGCCGGCGGCGATCACGCGAATCCCGCTGGACGCCCCGGGCTCGCCGACGACGTTCTTCCGCGCCTCCGGGACGGACGTGGCCGCAGGCCTGGACGGGATGACGATCGACCCCTCCGACCGCCTCGTCGTCGCGGCGAACCTCGCGGGCGAGGTCTGGCGGGTCGGGACGGACGGGGCCGCCTGCGCGCTCGGCCGGGGCCTGACGACGACGAGCGCGGTGGCCTACGGGCACGGCGCCGAGGGCTTCTCGGAGGGCCGGTTGTTCGCGGTCGGCTTCGACGGCGTGGTCGCGGAGATCCCCGGCGGGCGGCTGCCGGTCCCGGCGACGCCTGAGGCGCCGCCGCCGCCGGCGGTCACGCTGCTGCCGCGGTCGGCGACCGTCCGCGACGGCCGTGTCCGCGTCGTCCTGCACGTGCGCGTCGGTCGCCGCTACGTCCGTACCACGGTCGGCCTCGCCGGCCGCCGCTACCGCACGGGTCGCCGCGTGACCGTCCCGGTCCCCCCGACCGTGACCGCGCTGCGCGCCACCTTCCGCGTGGCGGGCGGGACCTACCGGCGCGCCATCGCGCTGCGCCGCTGAGGGCGCGGGCGGGTCGCGTGCCGGCGAGGGCCGATCGTGTGGGCCTCTGGGCCCGCAGGGTCGGCCTTCGGCGATCGCCCGCCGGCGAGGGCCGATCGTACGGGCCTCGCACCCCGCAGGATGGGCCTTCGGCGGGACCGCCCCGCGCACGCCGCCCCGCGGAGCGGGGCCCGCGCCTACGCGCCGCGCTCGACGGCCTTCGTCGCCTGGCGTTCGGGCGAGATCCGCACGACGTTCCAGACGAGGCCGACGCGCTCAAGGCCCTTGATCACCAGGGCGCTGACGTCGACCTGCCACCAGCGCAGCCCGTGCTCGGCCGAGGTCGGGAAGGCATGGTGGTTGTTGTGCCACGACTCGCCCATCGACAGCGGCGCCAGCCACGCGAGGTTGCGCGACTCGTCGCCGGAGTCGTAGTCCTGGCGGCCGAAGAAGTGGCAGAGCGAGTTGATCGAGTAGGTCACGTGGTGCAGGACGAGCATCCGCACGAGGCCGCCCCAGAGCAGGCCGGTGAGCGCCGTGTGCAGCGACCCGCCGATGGCCCAGCCGAGGAGGAACGGGACGATCAGGCCGACGGCGACCCACAGGAAGAAGGTCCGGTTGACCCACGAGATGACCGGGTCGTCCAGCAGGTCCTTGGCGTAGCGGGTCTTCAGCGCCCGCTGGTCGTGCTTGAAGAGCCAGCCGACGTGCGCGTGGAAGAGACCGCGCAGCGCACCCGAGAGGCCGTGGCCGTGGTCGACGTGCGGGGAGTGCGGGTCGCCCTCCTGGTCGGAGAAGGCGTGGTGCTTGCGGTGGTCGGCGACCCACGAGACGACCGGCCCCTCGATGGCGGCCGAGCCGGCGGCGGCGATGGCGCCGCGCAGCAGCGGGGAGGTCTCGAAGGCGCGGTGGGTGAGCATCCGGTGGAAGCCGACCGTGATCCCGAGGGTCGTGATCGTGTAGACGATCGCGAAGACGACGAGGTCGCTCCAGCCCAGGGCGTCGTTCCACAGCTGCCAGCCCACGACGACGAGCCCGAGGAACGGGAGCACCGTGATCAGGCCGGTCAGGAAGCGGTCCAGCGTCTCGTTCGCGGTCGGCTGGACGTCGTCGCGCAGGGGCGCGGGATTGGGGGAGGGCGCAATGGTCGACACGAGCGGCATGCTCACGACGCGCCCCGGCGCTGTCGATCGTTTGGGGGGTATTCCCCCGCACCGCCGGTCCGCCGGGCGCGATGCCGGTGTTTGGCATCCTCCGGACCGGGGCAATGCCCCGGACTCCGGTGCGTGGCAGGGGTGTCGCGCGCCGTCGCCGCCGTCACGTCGTCCGAGCAAGGGGAGAGCATGATCACCAAGGCAAGCCTGCGGGCCACCGCCGTCGCCGTCTTCGGCGTCCTGGCCTGCACCGCCGGCAGCGCGCACGCCTACGCGCCCGCCGCGACCGCGACCGTCCATCCCGGCGTCCAGACCGAGACCGCCGGCGCGCAGTGCACCGCGAACTTCGTCTTCACCGGGGCCGACGGGTCGACCTACCTCGGACAGGCCGCCCACTGCTCGGGCACGGGTGGCTCGACCGAGACGAACGGGTGCAGCGCCAAGTCGCTGCCGATCGGCACCCCGGTCACCGTCGATGGCGCCGGCAAGCCCGGGACGCTCGTCTACAACTCGTGGATCACGATGCAGGCCCGCGGTGAGCAGGACCCCGACACCTGCGCCTACAACGACTTCGCCCTCATCAGGCTCGACCCGGCCGACGTGGCCAGGACGAATCCGTCGATCCCCTTCTGGGGCGGCCCTGTCGGCCTGAACACGACCGGGACGAAGCTCGGCGACACCGTCCTGAGCTACGGCAACTCCTCCCTGCGCCAGGGCATCACCCTGCTGAGCCCGAAGCAGGGCATCAGCCTCGGCGCCGACGGCGGCGGCTGGAACCACCCGGTGTACACGATCACCCCCGGCATCCCCGGCGACTCGGGCAGCGCCTTCCTGGACCGCTCCGGCCGTGCGCTGGGCGTCCTGAGCACGCTGGCGCTCGCGCCCCTGCCGGCCTCCAACGGCGTCGGCGACCTCTCGCGCGAGCTCGCCTACGTCAACCGCACCACCTCCCTGGGCGTCACGCTCGCACCGGGCACCGAGCCGTTCCGCGG
>CAZRLR010000309.1:0-5688 GCA_964600395.1 uncultured Conexibacter sp. | reverse complement strand
GGGGCGGTCGCGCTGCTGCCTCGCGCCACACCCGGTGAGCACGCCGAGCCCGGCGAGCGCCGAAGCCGCGACCGCGAGCCGGGTGCGCCACACTGCGGCCGTGCCCGCCGGCCCCTCCGATGACGCGCTCCTGGGCCCGCAGGAGGTCGCCGCCTGGCTGCGGGTCGACGCGGGCTGGCTCGCGCGCGCGGTGGCCGAGGAGGGGCTGCCGGTCATGGGGTACACGAGCGACGGGGCGCCGGTGGTCGCCGTCCGCGAGGTCCGCGCCTGGCTGCGCCGGCCCGACCCGCGCGGCGACGAGACCTGATCAGCCCACGCCCGGCCGCGCCGGGAGCGCCGCCTCGATGCCCTTGGCCGCGTACGTCAGCTGTGCCGCCGCCGAGGCCCAGGCCTCCGCGGAGATGCCCTGGCCGCCGCTCTCGGCGGCGTGCTGGGCGCGCGCGGCGCAGGCCAGGGCTGCGCGGGCGAGGGCCTCGTCGAGCTCGTCGGTGGTGATCGCCATGGCCCCAGCCTACGGGCGCCCGGCGTGCGTCGCCCGCCCGGTTGACCACCGGGCCGATCGGGTAGCCCGCGGACATGAGACCTCTCCACACCCTCCTGCGCGTCCTCATCGGTGCGCTGTTCGTCGGGCACGGCACCCAGAAGCTCTTCGGCTGGTTCGGCGGCCACGGCATCGAGGGCACCGGCGGCTTCTTCGAGTCGCTCGGCATCAAGCCCGGCAGGCACGCCGCGGTCCTCGCCGGCGTGTCGGAGGCCGGCGGCGGCCTGCTCCTGGCCGCCGGCAAGGCGACGCCGCTGGCGGGCGCCGCGCTGACGGGCACGATGGCCCAGGCGATCCAGTCCGTCCACGGCGACAAGGGCCCGTGGGTCACCGAGGGCGGCTGGGAGTACAACGCCGTGCTCATCGGCGCCGTGGCCGCCGCCGTCGAGGAGGACGCCGGCCTCGTCTGGGCGCTCCTCGCCCTCGCCGCCGGCGTCGCCGGGCCGAACCTCGCGCTGCAGGCGCTGCGCCGGCTGGACCCGGCGCCGGCCGCCGGGCACGCCCAGCCGACCGGCACGCCCGTCCCGGAGGCGCAGGACGCCACGCCGCCGGCGGCGGTGGACTCGCCCGCCTCGGCCTGAGCCCGCAGCCCGCCGGCCGCACCGGCCGGCGGGCGCTCCGCGACCGGCGCGCAGGCATCGTCACGCGGCGGTTGTCGCCGCCCCCAAAACGCGTCGCCTGAGTCGTCGCCCGGCCACAGGCACGCGCCGGGCCCGTCGGGTTGCATCACCTTCACGATGCCCGAGACCGTTGAGCCCGTCGCCGCCGACCGCGTGACCCTCGCCCTGCTGCCGGACGACCGCGCCGCCGCGGCCCCCGGCGCGCCGTGCCTCGCCGACGACGCCGTCGACCTCGACAACGCCGGCTTCCTGGAACGCGTCGAGCAGGCCGCCGCCGTGCTCGCCGCGAACGGGGTCGGCAAGGGGGACGTCGTGGCGATCGTCCTGCCCAACCGGGCCGAGCTCGTCGTCGCGCTCTTCGCCACCTGGCGCCTGGGGGCCGCGGCCACACCGGTCAACCCGGTCCTGACACGGCCCGAGATGGAGTACCAGGTCGACGACGCGCGGGCCAAGGTCGTCGTCGCCGAGAACCTGGAGATCGACGCGGACGTCGTCGAGGTCGGGTCGCTGACCTCCAGGCCCGCCGCGGACGCCCCGCCGCCGGCCGACGTGGCCGCCGACGACCTCGCGCTGCTCATCTACACGAGCGGCACGACCGGCAAGCCGAAGGGCGTGATGCTCGACCACGCGAACCTCATGTCGATGTCCGAGGGCGCGCGCGAGTGGTTCATGCTGACCGAGGAGGACCACTCGCTCCTCATCCTGCCGCTCTTCCACGCGAACGGCATCGTCGCCGGGACGCTGACGCCGCTGCTCGCCGGTGGCCGGGTGACGATCGCCTCGAAGTTCAGCCCGAAGACGTTCTTCTCGCTCGTCGCCAAGGCGCGCCCGACGTACTTCTCGGCGGTCCCGGCGATCTACGCGATGCTCTCGGCGCTCGACGAGGCAGCCGAGGCCGACACCTCGTCGCTGCGCTTCGTCATCTGCGGGGCGGCGCCGATGCCGGCCGAGCTCATCCACCGGGTCGAGGAGCGCTTCGGGGTCGTCCTCGTCGAGGGGTACGGCCTGTCGGAGGGGACGGTCGCCTCGACGATCAACCCGCTCGACGGGCGCCCCCGCAAGCCCGGGACGGTCGGGCTGCCGCTGCCCGGCCAGCAGGTCGCGATCATCGACGACGCCGGCCGGCACCTCCCGCAGGGGGAGCGCGGCGAGGTCATCATCAAGGGGCCGAACATCATGCGCGGCTACCTCAACAAGCCCGAGGAGACCGCCAAGACCCTGAAGGACGGCTGGCTGCACACCGGGGACGTCGGCTACCTCGACGAGGACGGCTACCTCGTCCTCGTGGACCGCATCAAGGACATGATCATCCGCGGCGGGGAGAACATCTACCCGAAGGAGATCGAGTCGGTCCTCTACACCCACGAGGGGATCCTCGAGGCCGCCGTCATCGGGCGGCCCGACGACGTCCTCGGGGAGGTCGTCGTCGCCTACGTCGTCGCGCGCCCGGAGGCGACCGTCACCGTCGAGGAGCTGCACGAGCTGTGCGCCGCGCAGCTGGCGAAGTACAAGCTCCCGGTCCTCATCGAGTTCCTGGACGAGCTGCCGAAGAACCCGGTCGGCAAGATCGACAAGCCGACCCTGCGCCGGCACAGCGTCGCCTGACGGGGGCCGCGGTCAGCGCCCCTCGTCGGGCCAGCGCCCGTGCTTGTCGAAGTACTCGCGGGCGGCGACCTCGTCGTCGCGGTCGTCGTCCCCGCTGATGCCGATGCGGAAGAGGATGTTCATGAGCCAGATCGACAGCCCGGCGCCGACGATCGCCGCGCCGCCCTCGAGGCTGTCGTCGCTGAACCCGTTCGCCGCCGCGAGGCCGACGCCGATGACGCAGACGATCGTCGGCAGCCACCAGCGCAGGAACTGGACGAGCGGCGAGGACGGCAGGCGGTTGGAGTGGGGCGCGCTCATCGGTCCATTGTGCCCGGATGCGACGTCGATCACCGGCCCCCGTGCGCTCAGAGGCACACGGGCTGCGTCGGCGGCTCGGTGCACGGGAAGGCGAACGCCGTGTCGACGTCCGGCGCGCGGTCCAGCAGGCCGACCTTCGCGGTGAACGCCGCCCAGTCCTCCAGGACGTCGCGGCGCAGCGTCAGCCGCGGATCGACGATCGGCGCCAGCGCGGCGAACTGCGCGCGGATCAGGCCGCGGTCGGCGTCGCCGGACTCCTCGGCGATCTCGGCGACGGCCGGGCCGGGGTGCGCGCGGACGTCGGCGGCGCCGTCGCGGATGGCGTCCAGGGCGGCGGTGACGCGCTCGCGGTGCCGGCGCAGCATCGCCTCGGTCGTGACGAGGACGACCTCGGGGAAGCGCGGGGCGCCGTAGTCGTCGATACGGAACTCGTTGAAGGGCCGGCCCTTGCGCTTGAGGACGATGCCCTCGACGTTCCAGAAGGCCGGGACGGCCTGGACCTTGCGCCCGAGCAGCGCGCTGACGGCGGCGAAGCCGATCGTCACCTGCCTGATCGACCCGTAGTCGCCGCCGTCGTCCTCGACGATCGCCTTCAGGAACGGGCCGTCGGACGGCAGGCCCGAGACGCCGACGCGCTGCCCGTCCAGGTCCCGGGGACGCCGGATCTCCGGCTGCGCGATGAGCGCGCCGAGCGGCCGCTGGACGAGCGCGCCGATCCCGACGACCTGCGCGCCCTTGGCCCGTGCGATCGCGAGGTCCTGGATGTCCAGGACGCCGACGTCCGCCCGGCCGCTGAGCAGCGCCTTGAGCGAGTCGGGCTGGCTGCCGGGGCGCAGCACCTGCATGCGCAGGCCGTGGCGGGCGTCGGCGCCCGTCCGCACGGCGGCGAAGATCGGGGCGTGCACGGCGTTCGGGGTGAAGTCCAGGGCGACCCGGACCAGCGGTCGGGCGCCCGCGCCGGAGTCGTTCTTCGTGCCGCAGCCGGCGAGGAGCGTCACGGCACCCGCGAGCGCGAGGGCACGCCGGACGGGCAGGGGAAGGGGGTGGTGCGGCTGCATCGGCGGCGGACGTTATCCCGGCGCCGACCTGGCAGGCTGCCCGCCATGGGCATCGCCGACGACGTGCGCCGGACCTGCCGGGCGATCGCCGACAGCGCGACGCAGGTGCGGATCGACGTGGCCGCGCTGGACGCGGTGCCGGCTGGGCCGGTCCCGGTGCTCGATCCGGAGGACCACTTCCTGGAGGGCGGGCCCGAGGCGGTCGCCGCGTACGTCCTGACGCTCGACGCGGTGAACTTCGGCTCGGGGTGGTTCGACGAGCTGCCGGGCCTCGGGTACGCGAGCGTCGCGCGGGCGCTCGCGCAGCGCTGGCGCGCGGACGGCGGCTGGGACGCGGCCGGGCTGGGCGCCGTGCGGCGCGAGGAGGTGGGCGAGCTGCTCGGGCAGCCTTCGTCGCACCCGCTCATCGGGCACTACGCCGAGGCCCTGCGCGAGCTCGGCGGCTGGCTGGGCGAGCGGACGGCGCTCGCGGTCGTGCGGGCCTGCGAGCCGTCGGCGCAGGCGCTCGCCGCCGCGCTGGCGGACGGGATGCCGCTGTGGCGCGACACGGGCTTCCTCAAGCGGGCGCAGATCGCGCCGAGCGACCTCGCGCTCGCCGGGGTGGCGCGCTTCGACGACCTGGACCGCCTGACGGCCTTCGCGGACAACGTCCTGCCGCAGGTCCTGCGCCACCACGGTGTGCTCGTGGTGGACGACGCGCTGACGGAGCGGATCGCGCGCGGCGAGGCGCTCGCCGCCGGCAGCCCCGAGGAGCGCGAGCTGCGCGCCTGCGCCGTGCACGCCTGCGAGCTGCTGGCCCCGCGCCTGGGCCTGACGCCGCGCGAGCTCGACAACGTCCTGTGGACGCAAGGCCAGGACCCGGCCTACGCGGCCACCCCGCCGCACCGCACGCGCACGACCTTCTACTGACGCGGGCCCGCGCGGGGACGGGGTGCCGCGGGAGGGGCGTGCACTCGGTGTCGTCCTGGCGACACCGGATGCACTCCCCTCAGTCGTCCTCGTCGTGGTCGCGGCCCTTGCCGCTGCCGCCACCGCCCCCGCCGTTGTCGTCGTCGCGGTCGTTGGCGGGGTTGGTCGTCACGGGCGGCGCCGTGGTGGTGGACGTCGACGTGGGCGCGGCCGGCTTTGGCTTGGGCTTGGGCTTCGGCGTGGGCCTGGCGGGCGTCGTCGGGACGGTCGTGACGACGGTCCGGACCGTCGTCTGCGTCACGACGAGGTTGCGCCCCGCGCCGAGGTCCGCGCCGCCGAGCGCGACCGAGTGCGACACCGTCCGCGCGACGAGCACGCCGAGCGCGCTGGCGACGAAGAGGCCCGCCAGCGCGAGCAGGACGACGCCGGCCGCGCGGCGGGCGGCGGGGGTCATGCGGGCTCCTTCGTGGACATGACGCCGGTCGGCGCGGTGCCACGGCCGGGCTCGGGCGCGTCGCCGGCGGGCACGAGCAGCGTCGCGACCGCGCCGCCGCCCTCGCGCCGCTCCAGCCGCGCCTCGCCGCCCCACGACCGCGCGAGCGCCCGGACGATCGCCAGGGCCAGCCCGGTGCCGCCCGCACGGACGGAGGCGCGG
>CAZRLR010000308.1:0-5707 GCA_964600395.1 uncultured Conexibacter sp. | reverse complement strand
CGTCCTCGTGGCCGGCGTTGAGCACCCCGATGACCTTGTCGCCGTCGCCGGAGCGGATGGCTTCGGCGAGCTGGGCGATGCCGCTCTGCCCGCCGTAGCGGTGGACCTTGTCGAGGACGACGATGCCGTCCCCGACGACGCTGCCGGGCGGCGGCTCGCTCGCGCCGACGACCCGCCCGACGACGGCTTCGACCGCGGCTTTTGCCTCGGGCCGCAGGAGCAGCCCGTCGGCGGCGGGGCCGACGACGTCGCCGAGCACGGCGCCGGCCGCGATCGACGTGAGCTGGCCCGGGTCGCCGACGAGGATCAGCCGCGCGTCGGGCCGGACGGCCTCGACGATCCGGCCCATCATCGACAGGGAGACCATCGAGGTCTCGTCGACGATCACGACGTCGTGCGGCAGGCGGTTGCCGCGGTGGTGCCGGAAGCGGCTGTGGCTGTCGGGCCGCCAGCCGAGCAGCCGGTGCAGCGTCCCGGCGTCGAGGGCGAGCAGGGAAGCGCGGATCCCGTCGCTGACCTTCAGCCCGGCGGCCTGCTCGTGGACCGCCTCCTCGAGCCGCGCGGCGGCCTTGCCGGTCGGCGCGGCCAACGCAATCAAAGGCGGCGGCGCCTTCGCGGCGGCCGCCTGCTCGAGCAGCAGCGCGACGATCCGCGCGACGGTCGTCGTCTTCCCGGTGCCGGGCCCGCCGGCGACGACGGTGAACCGCCGCAGGACGGCGGTCGCGGCGGCGACGGCCTGCAGGCCGTCCGCCTCCTCGCCCGGGAACAGCCGGGCGATGCCGGCGCTGAGCACGTCGCGGTCGACGCCCTCGGCCGGGTCGGCCGCGAAGGCGACGAGGTCCTCCGCGACGCGGACCTCCTCGCGCCAGTAGCGGTCGAGGTACAGGTGGCTGCCGACGAGGCGCAGCGGCCGCGCTTCCTCCCCCGCGACGACGTCCTCGCCGACGCGCGTCAGCGGTGACGCCCCGACCGCGGCGACCCAGACATCGACGGCAGGCCACGGCAGCGCGCTCACGTCGACGGGCACGTCGGACTCGACGGTCGCCGTCTGCGCGATCGTCGCCAGGTCGACGTACACATGCCCGAGCCGCGGCGCTCTTACGGCCAGCGCGGCGGCGAGCAGGACGTCGTCCCCCGCCTCGCCGCTCAGCGCGCCGAGGCGCACCGCCACGTGGACGTCGGCGGCGGCCAGCACGCCCGCGACGTTGAACGCGCCGACGAGCCCGTCGACCCCGTGGGCGCGCCGGGCGTCGAACGGGTCGACGACGACCTCGGGCTCGGACCCGGCGTCGTCGACGGCCTCGACCGACAGATCGGTCATGCCCCCACCCCCTGCTCGAGCAGGTCGCTGAGCTCGACGACGAGCCCGCCCGGCGGCCGCCACGCGAAGACCCCGCACGGCGTCCCGTCGACCCGCGGCGTCTCCGCCCCGGCCATCCCGCGCAGGAAGAGGTAGAAGACGCCCGCGATGTCCTGCTCGACGTCGTACCCTGGCACCCGCCAGCGCAGGTAGCGGTGCAGCGCCACGGTGTACAGCAGCCCCTGCAGCGCGTAGTGCGAGCGGTACATCTCAGCGCGGATCGCCGCCGGCCGGTGGTCCCACATCGTCAGCGGCTCCAGGAAGTCCCCGAGCCGGTTCGTCTTGTAGTCGACGATCCCGTACCGCACCCGGCCGCCCCCGCCCGCGCCCTCGTCCGCCCCGCCGGACGACACCCGGAAGGCGAGGTCGATCGACCCCGTGAGGTACCCGCTCAACGCCGCGCGTAGGGACGGGTCCTCCAGCCGGTCGGCGTACCCGTGCAGGGCGTCGTCCTCTGGCAGCCACCGCCGCAGCGCGGCCCCGATCGACCGTGGCGTCAGGACCCCGGTCGGCTTATCCCCGCCGACCAGCGGCAGCTCGAACGCCATCTCGTCCAGACGATCCCCCCGCGCGAGGTCGCACAGCCGCAGGTCCCCGACCAGCGGCCCCAGCGGAGTCTGCAAACCAAGCGTCAACCCGGCCACGACCGCATCGACCGACCCGACCTCGATCGGCCGCCGCGCCCGCTGCTCGTCCAGCGCGCGACGCACCTCCCCCGCCAGGTCGTCGGCGGCGAAGTCCGCCGCCTCCAGCAGGTCGTGCACGAGCGTCCCGATGTGCACCCCGCCCGGCATGTCCGCCAGCGGCGACGCGATCGCGCGCAGCGCGTCGGCGTCCCCCTCGTCCCCCGGCGACGCCGGCACGCTCGCGGCGACCTCGTCGTCGACGAGCTCGGCCTCCTCGGCCACCTCGCTCCCGACCCGCGCGTCGTGCGTGAACGCGGTGATGTCGCTGTAGGACGTCCGCCGCCACGTGCGGTCGATCGGCCGGTCCAGGACCGCGGCGCTCAACGTCGGGACCGCACCCAGCGCATCGCCGAACGCCTGCGGCAGCCCGACGACCTCCGACGCCTCGACCGACACGCACCCCGGCGCCCCCGCCGCGATCGCCTCGAACCGCGCCCGCACCGCGTCGTCCTCCTCGACGACGCGGCAGTCCGCGGGAATCGATCCATCAGAAGAACGCCCGAAGACGAGCCGGCTCAGCGGCCCGTTGCGCGCGTCCCACGTCGGCGCCCACCACACGACGGCCTGGTGCTGGGCCCGCGTCAGCGCGACGTACGCGAGCCGCAGGTCCTCCCCGCGCAGCTCCTTGCGGTGCTGGTCGCGGTGCATCTGGTAGGCGGAGCCCTCCAGGCCGACGTCGAGCGTC
The DNA here is from genome assembly GCA_964600395.1 of uncultured Conexibacter sp. GTDB lineage: Bacteria > Actinomycetota > Thermoleophilia > Solirubrobacterales > Solirubrobacteraceae > Paraconexibacter. The sequence goes on along the minus strand of CAZRLR010000308.1, from coordinate 2,976 downwards.
CGCTCGTCCCCGTTGTCGGGGTCGTGGAAGAAGACGGGCTCGGGGTCCTTGTCGGGGATCCACGACGGGTCCCACAGGTAGGGGTAGTAGACGATCGGGAACTCCAGCCCCTTGCTGCGGTGGATCGTCAGGACCTGGACCGCTGCGGCGTCGGACTCCAGGCGGCGGCTGCGCTCCTCGTCGCTCTCGGTGCCGGCCTCGGCGATCCTCCTCCTGAGCCACGCGGTCAGCGCCGCGACCCCGAGGTGGTCGTCGGTCGCCGCGCGGTGCAGGAGCTGGCCGATGTGCCGCAGGTCCGTCAGCTCGCGCTCGCCGTCGACGACGCGCAGCACCCGTTCGGGCAGGCGCTCGCGCAGCGTGATCGCCTCCAGCAGCGACGCGACGCCCGCCTCGCGCAGCACGCGCGCCCACGCGTGCAGGCGGCGGTGGACGGCCTCCCACTCGTCCTCGCTCGCCCCGGCGACCCGCTCGGCCGACCAGCCGAGGAACGCCGTCAGCGCCGCGGCCCGCACCCGTGGGGAGGACGTCGGGCGCTCCAGCGCCTGCAGCAGCGCGAGCCAGTCGCGCGCGGGCTCCCCCGCGAAGACGCTGCCCGCCCCGTTGATGACGGCCGGGACGCCGTGCTCGTCCAGCAGCTCGCGCACGCGCGCGGCGTCGCGGTTGCGGCGGACGAGGACCGCGACGTCCCCGGGCTTCACCACCCGCGTCACCGGACCGCCCGCGGCGCCCCGGTCCTCGATGGTCGCCCCCGAGTTCAGGAGCCGCACGACGTCATCCGCCAGATCACGGGCGACGTGCTCGCGCGCGCTGTCGACCTTCAGGTACTTGCCGGACTTCGTCAGCTCCAGCGTCGGGCCCGAGCGCTCCACGAGCCGGACCCTGAGCGGCACGTTGACCGGGGCGCCCGAGAGCCGCGGCGCCACGTTCGCCGCCGTCGCCCGGACCTGCCGGTAGACGATCCCCGCGTCCCCCAGCTGGGCGCCGGCGAAGAGCTGGTCGTAGGCGGTGATGAGCCCCTGGTCGCTGCGCCAGTTCTCGCTGAGCGTGCGGCGCTCGTCGGCGGCGTTCGCGGCCTCCAGGTAGGCGTAGACGTCGGCGCCGCGGAAGGCGTAGATCGCCTGCTTGGGGTCGCCGATGAGGATCAGCGTGCCGCCCTCGTAGGCGAAGGCGAGGCGCATGATGTCCCACTGCACCGGGTCGGTGTCCTGGAACTCGTCGACGAGGACGACCTTGTAGCGCTCGCGCAGGCGCTGGGCGACGGTCGCGCCGCCGTCCCCGTCGAGCGTCGCCTTCAGGCGCGTGAGCAGGTCGTCGAACGTCATGACCTGCGCGTCGCGCTTGCGACGCTCGAGCTCCTCGCGGGCGGCGACGGCCAGGCGCGCGCGCATCCACGCGAGGTTGTCCTGCTCGGGGTGTCTGAACGCCTCCACCGCGCTCAGCCCCGACTCCGGGACGAGCAGCGCCGAAGGGTTCTTGATCGCCTCGCGCGCGACGGCCTGCGCCTCCTTGGCCGGAATCTTGGGGCCCTGCGACGCGAAGGCCCGGACGTAGAGGTCGTCGACGACCTCGGCGATGAGGTCGTCCACGTCGTCGACGAACGTGCAGTCCGCGGCGACGTCCCCGGTGAAGCCCAGCGAGCCGAGCGCCTCCAGGCAGAAGCCGTGCGTCGTGGTGATCGTGGCGGCGTCGAAGTCGGCGACGGCGCGGGCCAGGCGCGCGCGGCGCTGCTCGACCTCCCCCGGGGTGCCGGTGGCCAAGAGCTTGGCGACGGCGTCGTCCTCCGGCAGCGGCGCGCCCGCGACGACCCCGTCGAGGATCCGCTCGGCGCTGACGAGGCGCTCGCGGACGCGCTCGCGCAGCTCCCCCGTCGCCATGCGCGTGAAGGTGACGAGCAGGAGGTCCTGCAGCGGGACGCCGTCCGCGACGTACCTTGCGGCCAGCGCGGCGATCGTGAACGTCTTGCCGGTGCCGGCGCTCGCCTCCAGGACGGCGACGCCGCGTGGCAGCGGGCCGAGGACGTCGAACGGCTGGACGTCGTGCTGCAGCGGCGTGCTCATCGCTCGGTCACCTCCTCGTGCTGCAGGAGGCCGTCCCACAGACGCACCGACCAGCGTCCGAAGCGGGACGGCTGGTCGGTGTCCCAGCCGTCGCCGGTCTCGTCGGGACGGGGCGGGTCCTGCAGGACGTGCACGAGCGGGACGGTGCCGGCGAAGAGCAGGACGTGCTCGGGGTCGGCGTCCTCCTTCGGGAAGTTCCACGCCGACTCCCACGCGTTCGTGGCGGGGGCGATCGGGTCGCGGTCGTCGGCGACCGCCTCGACGTAGGCGGCGGACGTCGCGCAGGCCAGCGGGGGGCGCTCGCGCCGCCCGCGGTCGAAGAGGTCCACGAGCGTCTGCAGGTGGTGCAGCGCCTCGTCGGGGGTGATCGGCGCGATCCGGGCGATCGACGCGGTGGCGCGCTTGGGCGCGGTCGCGCGGGGCCGGCCGACGGTGATCGCCTCGAACTCGCGGTCGGGGTAGGCGGCGGTCAGCGCGAGCAGGCGCACCCAGGCGGCGAGGCGGTGCTTGGGCCCCAGGCGCGAGTAGGTGACGAGCTGGACGCGGCCCTCGTCCAGGCCGGCGACGGTGCCGCTGAGGCGACGGCCGTCGGCGAGCAGGACGCGCACGTCGAGGGAGCCGAGGTCGTCCGTCCGGTTCAGGAGCTCCATCGCGGCGCCGGCGACGGCCTCGACGTTCTGGGTGAGCGGTCTGAGTGCGGTGTCGGCGAGGCGGTCGGGCGGCAGGGCGCCGCGGGCGCGCTCGGCGAAGACGGTCGCCTTCAGGTCCTGTCCGTTCAGCCGCGCCGCGAGCATGCGGTCCCCGACGGCCCACTGCTGCAAGCCGTCGAGGTCGATCGGCAGGGCGTCCTGCAGCTCGTCGTCGTAGTCGCCCAGGCCGATGCCGAGGCGCTGCCTGAGGAACGCCCGGGCGGGGTGCT
>CAZRLR010000307.1:0-5744 GCA_964600395.1 uncultured Conexibacter sp. | reverse complement strand
GTCCCACACGATGAGCTTGGCGACCATCGGGTCGTACATCGGCGAGACCTCGCCGAACGCCTGCACGCCGGAGTCGACGCGGACGCCGGGGCCGGTGGGCTCCTTGTAGTTGCCGATCGGGCCGGGGGCCGGCGCGAAGTTGCGCGGAGCGCTCTCGGCGTTGATGCGGCACTCGATCGCGTGGCCGCGCAGGACGACGTCCTCCTGCTTGTAGTCCAGCGGCAGCCCGGCGGCGGCCTTGATGCCCTGCTTGACGATGTCGATGCCCGTCGTCATCTCGGTCACGCAGTGCTCGACCTGGACGCGCGTGTTCATCTCCAGGAAGAAGTACTCGTCGCCCTGCAGCATGCCCTCGATCGTGCCGGCGCCGACGTAGTCGACGGCCTTGGCGGCGTCGATGCCGATCTTGCCGATGCGCTCGCGCATCGCGTCGTCGACGACCCACTCGGGCGCGGGGGACTCCTCGATGAGCTTCTGGTGGCGGCGCTGGATCGAGCAGTCGCGCTCGCCGAGGTGGATGACGTTGCCGTGCTTGTCGGCGAGGATCTGCACCTCGACGTGGCGCGGCTCGGGGAGGTAGCGCTCGAGGTAGACGGTGCCGTCGGTGAAGAACTTCTCGCCCTCGCGGCTGGCGCCCTCGAAGGCGTCCTTGAGCTTGTCCTCGGTCAGCGCGACGCGGAAGCCCTTGCCGCCGCCGCCCGACGCGGCCTTGACGGCGACCGGGAAGCCGATCTCCTCGTTGGCGATGCGCAGGGCGTCCTCGTAGGTGTCGACCGGCTCGGTCGTGCCGGGGACGATCGGGACGCCCGCCTTCTGCATGAGCTCGCGGGCCTTCGTCTTGGAGCCCATCGCGTCGATCGCGGCGGCCGGCGGGCCGATGAAGACGATCCCCGCCTCCTCGCACGCCCGCGCGAAGGGCGCGTTCTCCGAGAGGAAGCCGTAGCCCGGGTGGATCGCCTCGGCGCCGCACTCCTTGGCGACCGAGATGATCTTCTCGACGTTGAGGTAGTTGTCCGCGGCCGGGCCGTCCCCGATGAAGAACGCCTCGTCGGCCTTCGTCGGGTGCAGGGCGTTGCGGTCCGTCTCCGAGTACACGGCGACGGACGAGATCCCCATCTCCTTGCACGCGCGCGCGACACGGATGGCGATCTCGCCACGGTTGGCGATGAGGATCTTGCTGAACATAGGGCCGGGACAATAGTTCAGGCGTGGCCTGCTGCGCCGTCAGACACGCCCTCGTTTCCAGCATCGGCAGGGCGGGCAGCGATCGGGCATGGACGACACCACGGACTCGATGCCCCGCGGCGACACCAAGCACGACGACCGCCGGACCGCGGTCGACCCCGCCGACGACCCACGCCCTGTCAACCCGCCGGTCGACGAGGAGGCCCGCGACAAGGGCGAGGACGTGCTCGAACGCGTCAAACCGTACTGACGAGTCGCCGCGGGGCTACCGCGGAACGAACCGCACCGTCAACCGGCCGCGCCCGCCGCGGATGCGGGCTTGCTCGGAGGCGCGCACGACGAAGCGGACGCTCTTGGGCCGACCCCGCCGGAGAACGACCTGGGTGCTGGCCACGACTTCGCGTCGTCGCCCGGTGACCAACAGCAGCTGAGCCGTGCCTTGCGAGGTTGATGCAGCGCGCAGCCGGGCCTGAACGGTCCTGCCGCCGGCCAGGATCCGGATACCGCTCACGACGACCGGGACGGACGAGCCCACGGGCTTCCGATCCGTCGGCGTCCGGGCTTCCGGCTGCTTCGCGGCGGTCGACGTGCCGACGCCCGCGACGGGCAACGGCCCCGGTGCATCTGCGGCCTCAGCATCGCTCGGGGGCCGCGTGACCGTCGCGATGCGGATGGCGAGGAGCCGGAGGTCGGCGCTGGCGCCGCCGGTTCCGCCGAACAGCGACACGACCGCCTGCCGGTCCTGTGGCTCGTGCCCCAGCGCCAACCCGGGCCCCGCGATGACTTGACCGAGTGTGCCTGCCGTCCAGCCGGCCGGCACGGTCAGCGTTTTCGTCGCGGTCCCGCCCTGAGGTGCGGTGACGGCGTCGGTGACCGTGGCGAACTGGAGGTAGGCAGACGGGCCGGTCCGCTCGCTCAGGCAGGTGACGCGCACGGTCGCAGCGCCCGTCCCCTCGTCGAAGCGGAAGCGCCAGCCGCGTCCGTCATCGGTCGGGACGCTCGTGGACAGCGGAGCGCCGACGGCCACGGTGAACCCGGGGGCGATGACGCGACTGCCCGCCGGGCAGGTGATGGTCGTCGGGTCGCTGCTCGGCAGGGTCAGGGTCGCGGACGGCGTCGAGGCGACCGTCAGCGTGCCACCCAGCCCGGTCCTTGTGGCCAAGCAGGCCACGAAGAGCTTCAGCTGCGCCTGCCCGGTCGTCCCGTTGTGCACGGTGAACGCCATGCCGTCGTCGGTCCGTCGTTGCTCGAGGATCTGGACGTCGGCGAGCGTGCCGGTGCCCTGGTCGACGTGCTGCACGAGGGCCGACCCATCGACCGGCAGGTGACCGGACGGGCAACTCACCGTGTCCGACGCCGTCTGCCCACCCTGCAGGGCGAGGGAGTGATCGGCACGTTGGTAGTCGAGGTGATCTCCGTTGTTGATGGCCGTAGGCGTGACGACCGGCGAGGGCGCCGGGGCGTTGACCGTGTAGTGGAACGTCGCCGTGCGCCGGTTGCCGACCGCGTCCGTCGTCGTGAGCGCCACCGTCTGGTTCCCGACGGTCTCGGTGTCCACCGACGCGCCGTCGGCGACCCCGCCCGTGCAGGTCTGGACGCCTGAGCCGGCGTCCGAGCACGTGTAGCGGAGCACGAGCACGCCGCCCCGCGCGACGGTCGATCCGTCCGGCGTCGACACGTCGATCGTCGGTGCGCGGCGGTCCACCTTCGCCCCGCTCGCCGCCGCTGTCGCGCAATTGTCGGCCAGGTCGCACACCGGCCTGCTCGCCGAGGCATCGGACCTCTCGGCGCCGTCAGCGACGGCCGTGCTGATCTCGAAACTGGAATCCGACGTGTCGCGGAGGCCGACGCCGGAGTCGGTCGCGGTGCAGGTCACCGTCTGGTCGGTCGCGGACCAGGCGCTCGGGAAGGAGCCGCACGTCACGACCGGCGGATTCGGATCGCTGGTCGACCGCTGAAAGGCGAGCACCAGCGTTTGGTCGGTGTTGATGTTGGTGACGGTGAAGGGGGTGGTGGTGAGGGTGCTGGCGGTGGGGGGTGTGGCGAAGTTGCTGGCGTTCTGGCCGGCGGTGTTGTTGAAGATCGCCAGGTCGGCGTGGCCGTTGTCGTCGGTGGTGATGGTGGTGGTGTAGCGGCCGTAGTTGGCGGTGATGCCCGGGGCCAGGGTGCCGCCGAAGACGTAGTTCTCCTGGCTGATCTTGGTGCCGGGGACGGGGTTGCCGGAGGGGCCCTGTACGCGGGTGTTGACGGCGGAGATCGGCAGGACGAGGTCGTCGGTGCGGTCGCCTGAGAGGGTGATGTTGGCGTTCAGGTACCAGCTGTCGGGCGTGACGGTGTTCGGGGTGTGGCCGCCGGCGATCTGGAAGGCGTAGTTCCCGGGGGCGTATCGCAGGGTGAAGGAGCCGTCGGCTGCGGTGGTGGTGTGCTGCTGGCCGATGATGAGGGTGACGTCGGGCAGGTTGTGGCCGTGCCCGTCGGTGACCTTCGCCGACCAGGTTCGCGACTGCGGCACGAGGGTCACGTTGATCGTCCGGTCACTCGTGGCATCGACATCGCTGACCGTCGTCGCCTCGTAGTCGCTTCCTGGGGCCGGGGTCACCCGCAGGTCGTAGTGACCTGAGGGAACGCTGATCGAGTACGAGCCGTCCGCTCGCTGATCGGCGCCGCCGATCACCACGCCGGTCGTCGGGTCCAGTGCATCGACACGGGCGCCGCTCGTCGCGGCCCCACTCTGGGTGGTGATGGACCCGGAGATCGTGGTGTTTGCCGAGGCGGCCGCTGGGGCGGCGACGACCAGCAGGGCAAGGACGACGAGTGCGCGACGGGCGCGGCGTAGGCTCAACGGGGTCTCCTGGAGTCCAAATCGGAAACGAGACTCGCACGTTGGTTTACGACGAGAATCGACCCAAAGCTACCGCGATAGTCCGCAAGATGGAAGGGCGCACCGCCGCGCAACCGCGTCAGGCCCGGCTGGGCGCCGGGCGGTCGCGACGGCCCGCCAGGGCGACCCCGACGAGGACGAGGACGAAGCCCGCGTACGCCCCGGCCGCGATCCGCTCGTCGAGGAAGGCGCTGCCGTAGCCGAGCGCGAAGACCGGCACGAGGTAGGTGTTCAGGGCCGTCCGTCCCGCACCCACGGCGTCCATCAGCCAGTACAGGAGGATGAACGCCAGCGCCGTGCCGAAGACGGCCAGGGCGAGGACCGCCGCCGCCGGCCCCCAGCCGGGCGCGGTGTCCGGGGTGGTCGCCGCCGCGATCGGCAGCGTGAGGAGGCAGCCGCCGCCGACCGCGCAGAGCGAGCGCACGAGCGGGGTGACGTCGCCGAACCAGCGGGTGGCCGCGAACGAGCCGCCGGCGTAGGACGCGGACGCCCCCAGCAGCGCGAGCGCGGCAAGCGACTGCTCGACCGAGCCGACGCTTTCGGCGCCGACGACGAGGGCCACGCCGACGAGGCCGACGAGCATCCCGGTCAGGCGGCCGCGGGTCACGCGCTCGGAGGCGTCGACGAACGGTGCCATGCCGGCGATGAAGAGCGGGACGGCGGCGACGAGGACCGCGGCCAGGCCGCTCGGGACGGTGGTCTCGGCGGCGCCGATGAGCAGGAACGGCAGCGTGATCGCCAGGAACGCCAGCCCCGCCAACCGCCACGGCCGGCGCAGCGCGTCGCGCAGCGCCGCGCGCAGCACCGGGCCGCGGGCGGCAATGAGGGCCAGCAGGACGAGCGAGGCGACGCCGGTGCGCGTGAAGACGAGCATCGCGGGCGAGAAGCCGCGCAGGCCGATCTTGATGAGCAGGTAGGACGAGCCCCAGACGGCCGCGAGGGCGACGACGCCCAGGGCGTGGAGGGGACGCATGCATCGTCAACGTACCGGTGCGCCGGTCCGTGAGATGCGCGCCGTCAGCGCAGTGGCTGGACCGGGCGCGAGGCGACGTAGATGACCGGCGCCGGCGGGGCGACCGGCTGCGGCGGCGGGTCGCCGAGCTCGATGCGGCGCCGGAGCGTCACGCCGATGTCGCGGGCGAGCAGCGCGAGCGGGACGGCGCACATGAGGACGACGAGCACGACGGTCAGGGTGGCCCACATGTCATCGAGTATCCAGACGAACCCCGGCACCGGCCATCGGTCGTTCGTCCAGAAAGGCCTGGAATCAAGCATGTTGGAGCCGGCAGGGAGAGGCCTGCGCCGGGGGCGGGGCTACCCGGGCGCTCAGGCCGCGGCGGCAGCCGCCAGATCACCGGCCCCGGCGGCGGTGAGCGAGCCGAGCAGAGAGCCGACGAGCAGGCCGACCAGCGCGTCGCGCGCGACGTCGTCCCGCTCGAGCCAGGCGAGGATCGCACCGTCCATGAAGTGCAGCCATCCGGCCACCGCGACCTCGGCCAGCGGTGGCGGGGCGTGGCCGGCGGCCGCGCCGAGCCCGTCGATGACACGGCGCGCGGTCGTCGCCCGCACCTCGCGCACGATCTCCTCGATCTCGGGGACGACGGCCGCGCTGCGCAGGAGCTTGACGTAGCCCGCGCGGTGCTCGTCGATCCAGCCGACGTAGGCGTGCAGGCTCGCG
>CAZRLR010000306.1:0-5768 GCA_964600395.1 uncultured Conexibacter sp. | reverse complement strand
TCGACATCATCGCCCGCTTCGAGGCCGACGAGCAGACCGAGCTCATCGTCATGTCGGGCGAGATCGGCGGCGACGCCGAGGAGCAGGCCGCGGCCTACATCAAGGACAACGTCAAGAAGCCGGTCGTCGGCTACATCGCGGGCTTCACCGCCCCCGAGGGCAAGACGATGGGCCACGCGGGCGCGATCGTGTCCGGCTCGGCCGGCACCGCCGCCGCGAAGGCCGAGGCGCTGGAGGCCGTCGGCGTCAAGGTCGGCCGCACGCCGACGCAGGTCGCCGAGATCGCCATGGAGATCCTCGGCCGCTAGCCCGTGGGAGCACGTCGTCCCGGCGAGTGTTCCCGCGTCCACCCGTGCCCTCGACGAGGGAACACAGGGGTCCGGTGCGCAGGCGGGTGACCGGCGAGCCGTGAGACGTGGTGGTGCCATATGCACCACCGCGCAACACGGCTGCCGGGTAACCGCTCGGGTCACCCGGCGTAAGCGCGTCAATGGCATCGCGCCGCCGCCCCACACGGACGAGGAAGGCCCGCCGCGCCCTGACGCCGGCGGGCATGCGTCGCCTGACGCGCTCGCACCGCCGCGCCCGCCGGCGCACCCCGTGGCTGCAGGCGGTCGCGGCGCTCGTCTTCGTCCCGCTGCTGTCGCTCATGGCGCGGGTCCGCGTCCGCGGCCGCGAGCACCTGCCGCGTGAGGGTGGCTACATCCTCGCGCCGAACCACCCGTCCGTCCTGGACGCCTTCTTCGCGGCGCTGCCCGTCCTGCCGCGCCGCCTGTCGTTCATGGGGATGGCGGAGCTGTGGGCCCGCCCGCTGCCGGCGTGGCTCATGAGCCGCGTCGGCGGCTTCCCCGTCGTGCGCGGCACGTGGGACCGCGACGCCTTCCAGACCGCGACGACGATCCTCGAGCGCGGCCGGGTGCTCGTCATGTTCCCGGAAGGCGGCGTCAGCCCGGTCGGCGGCTACAAGGCCGCCCGGCCCGGGATCGGGCACATCGCCCACGTGACCGGGGCGACCGTCGTCCCCGTCCACCTCGACGGACCGCGGAAGCTGTACCGCTGGTGGAGCTGGCCGAAGGTCACCGTGACGGTCGGCGAGCCGTTCGTCGTCGAGCGGGACGAGGACCCCTCGCGCGAGCGCTCGCAGGCGACGGCCGAGCGGGTGCTCGAGGCGATCAAGGCGCTCGAGCCGCGCCGGTAGCCTGCGCGCATGGCCACGTGGGACGACGTCCGGGGCATCGCCCTCGCGCAGCCCGGGGCCGTCGAGGGCACGGCCTACGGCAAGCTCGCCTGGAAGGTCGACGGCAAGCTCTTCGTCTGGGAGCGGCCGCTGCGCAAGGCCGACCTGGCCGCGCTGGGCGACGCCGCCCCGTCCGGCCCGGTCCTGGGGGCACGCGTCGAGCACCTCGGCGCGAAGGAGGCGCTGGTGCAGGACCCGTCGGGCGTCTTCTTCACGACGCCGCACTTCGACGGCGTCCCCAGCGTCCTCGTGCAGCTGGACCGCATCGACGTCACGCTGCTGGAGGAGGTCGTCGTCGAGGCGTGGTGGGCGCGGGCGCCCGCGAAGCTCACGCGGCGTCGATCGGGACCGCCCCGCCCGTGACGCTGACCCCGGCGTCCTCCCCGGCCGGGATGTCGACGAGCAGGACGGACGGGCGGCCCATGTCGTCGCCCTGGTGGATCGTCACGCGGGCGGGCGTCCCGACGAGCGCCAGCGCGCGCAGGTAGGCGCCGAAGGCCGCGGCGGCCGCGCCGGTCGCCGGGTCCTCGACGACCCCGCCGGTGGGAAAGGGGTTGCGGGCGTCGAAGGTCAGGCCGTCCCCGGCGCGTCGGTGCATGAGCGCGAGCGTCACGCAGTCCTGCGCCTCCAGCAGGGCGCGCAGGCGGTCGAAGTCGTAGTCCAGGTCGGCGAGGCGCTCGCGACGGGCGACCCCCAGGATGAGGTGCCCGGCGCCCGCGTTCGCGTGGCGCGGCGGCAGCGCCCGGTCCAGGTCGTCGGCCGTCCACCCCAGCGCGTTCAGCGCCTCGGCGACGTGCTCGTCCTCGACCTCCCACACGCGGGTCGGCGGGCTTGTGAGCGTCGCGCGCGGGCGCCCGTCGGGGCCCGTCACGACGCGCAGGCCGACGGCGCCACCTGCGGTCTGCAGGCGCAGGTCGGCCGGGCCGTGCGCGTCGACGAAGGCCACGCCCGTGGCGATCGTCGCGTGCCCGCAGAACGGCACCTCGCTCTCCGGACTGAAGTAGCGGACGGTGAGGTCGTCGCCGTCGCGCGCGGTGACGAACGCCGTCTCGGAGTAGCCCAGGTCGGCCGCGATCGCGCGCATGGCGTCGGCGTCCAGGCCGGACGCGTCGAGGACGACGCCGGCGGGGTTGCCCCCGGACGCGACGTCGGCGAAGGCGGTGTAGCGCAGGATCTCGGTCATCGGACCTGCAGGATGAACGATGCGCGCTCGGCGGCACCGGCCGCGTCCCGGGCGGTGACCGTCACCGTGTGGGCCCCGCGCCGCAGGCCCCGCGCCCGCAGCGCCACCCGCGTCCCGACCCCGGCGGGCCGGCGGTCGACCGTCCAGCGGATCCGCGACGCGGCGACCGGCCCGTCGACGTCCCGCACGCGCACCTCGGCCGGCAGCGTCCCCCCGCGCGCCACGACGCGCAGCACCGGCCGCAGGACCGCCACCGCCGGCCGGTGGTTCGGCACCCGCAGCGCGCGGTCGGAGACGTCGAGCGCCGTCCGGGTGCCGTCGGTGGCCACGACGCGCAGGCGTCCGGCGGCGGCGCTCGGCAGGCGGGCGACGTCGAGGGCGAAGGAGAGGCCCTTCAGGCTCGGCTCGAGCGTCGTCCACGGTCCGCTCGCGGTGCGCCGGTACTGCAGGACGTACGTCAGCGCGTCGCCGTCGCGGTCGGCGGCGGTCCACGACACCGTGCGCCGCCCGGTGGCCGGCAGTGGGGCCGCCTTGGCCGGGTCGGTCCAGGACACCGTCGGCGCCGTCGCGCTGCGCGGGCGGCGGGCCAGCTCGTCGCCCGTGGCCGCCTCGCGCAGGACGACCGCGGCGGCGGCCGGGTCGTCGTCGAGCGCCACGAGCACCGTGCCGACGTCGCCGGCGGCGTGCACGGCCGTCGGCGGGGCCGAGACCCGGACGCGGCGCAGCACCGTCCCGGCGGCGTCGAGGAGGGCGACCTCGAAGCGACCCTGCGGGTCGTCGGCGCTCGCCGGCGCGGACAGCTCGACGACGGGCGCCAGGCGTGCCGTGCCGCGGATGCCGTCGATCGCCGCCTGCACGACGAGACGGGGCTGCGGCGCCGCGGCGCGCACCGCGGCGCGGCGCGAGGCGAACTGCTCGGCGATGCGCGTGAGCAGCCGGGCGGTGTTCGTCGTCGAGATCCAGCGCGGGGAGCCGTAGCTCATGAGGTCGTGGGCGTGGAACCCGCCGGTCTGCCGCGGATCGCCGAGGTCGACGACCTGCAGCGCCGCGGTGTCGTAGCCGATGCCACCGGTCCAGCCGTGGGGCTGGGGGAAGTCCGCCTCGCAGGTGCCGCCGTCGGCCTCGCCGTGCAGGCAGGAGGCGTGCTGCAGGCCGAGCTGGTGGCCGACCTCGTGCGCCGCCGTGATGCCGCCGGCCCGGGCGATCGCGCCCTGGAAGCCGGAGAACCCGGCGAACTGCAGGTCGTCGGAGGGGTCGAACGGGTTGCCGCGGACGCCGCAGAGCTCGGGCGCGTCGGGCAGCATCCCGAGCGGGATGCCCGCCCCGGGGCCGGCGCTCGTCAGGCCGGCGACGCCGAGCCCGAACAGGATGTCGCCGCAGTCGCTGCTGTCGGAGCTGAACTCGCGGTCCCCGTCCACGTCGATGCCGGAGATCGGGAAGAACCTGCGGATCGGGGCGAGGAACTCGTCGACCGTCGCCGCGGGGGTCTGGATCGGGCCCCGGCCGTTCTTGCGGTAGAGCAGGCGGAACGGGCGGATGCGCAGCCGCGGGCCGCGCCGGACCTGCAGCGTGAGCTTCGCCGCGTTCGCGCCGTCCACGCAGGTCGCGCACTCGTCGGTGCGCTCGGCCTCCGGCAGCGCGGCGCCGTTGACGGTCGCCTCCAGGCGCAGCAGCCCGGCCGCGACCCAGCTGTCGGGCAGGAGGAAGTCGAGCGTCGGGCCCTGGAAGAGCTCGACGACGTTCACGCGGCTGCTCTGGGGCGTCAGCGACAGCGGGGCGACGGGCACGAGCGGCGAGCCCGGCAGCTCCTGCCCGCGGGGGCCGAACCCGCGCAGCCGTCCGGAGACCGCGGCGGCCGGCAGCCCGCTGCGGTCCAGCCCCACGCCGACGCGGGCGACGGTCGCCTTGCCCGTGACGATCGGGACGGCGTTCGCCGACAGGCTCGCGTCGGTCGGCGCGTCGGCCGTGGCGACCGGCGACACGAGGCGCTCGGACTGGATGCCCTGGGTCACCTCGAGCCCGCGGACGAAGAGGTTGGCGTTCCGGGCGGGCTGCCCGACCGTGATCTCCCGGCGCTCGGTGAGCCCCGGCGTGCCGCGCTCGCGGCTGACCTCGACCGAGACGGTGTAGCGCCCCACGGGCAGCGTGGACCCCGTCGCGGGGCCGATGTGGAAGTGCCGGCCCGGACCCCCGTCCGCGCAGTCCAGGCACGTCACGCGCGCGCCGAAGAAGTCGCCCGCCGGTGAGCCCGCCACCCCGGTGCTCACCCGGACGTTCGCCTGCCGGACCGTGCCCGACGGGATCGTGACGTCCGCCTCGACGGTCAGCGGCTGCGTCGTCGTCAGCCGGGCCCCGGCCGCCGGCGACCGCACCGTCAGGACGGGGGCCGACACGACCAGGAAGTCCGGGCCGATGGCGATCGGGCGCAGCGTCGCCGCCGCGGGCTGCTGCAGCGCCGGGCCCTGGGCGTGGACCTGGGACGGCGCCACCGCCCCGAGCGCGAGCCCGCCGAGCACCGCCACCGTCCGTCCACACCAGCGTCCGCAAGCTGACATAGCTGCGGAACCTACCGGGCGGCTACTTCTCCTTCTTGCCCTTCTTGGGACGTTTCTCCGGCTTGCCGCCGGCCGCCGGGCCGGGCGCGGCCGCCGCCGGGTCGGGCACGGGCGTCTGCTGGGCGGGCGGGGCCGTCTCCTGCAGCGAGAGGATCGTCGTCCGGGCGGCGAGGCGGGCCGACGGCGTGCCGCCCGCCAGCACCGCGTAGCCGCGCCCGCTGAGGTCGAGCTGGTAGTCGACGCAGCCGGTCGCGCAGAACTCGGCCGGCTCGCCGGTGAAGCGGTAGCCGGTGATCGTCCCGAGCGGCCCCTGCAGGGTCTTCGTCTCGGTGACCGTCCGGCCCGCCTCGCCGAAGCCGGGGGCCATCGTCGGCGTGGCGTCGATGAGCAGCTGCTGCCCGTCCGGGCCGGTGAAGACGGTGCGGACGATCCCGTTCTGGGTGGACTCGCCCTGGCGGCTCCAGCCGTCGCCGGCGGGGACCTTCGCGGTGTACCCGCCGGCGGGGGACGTGTACGACTCGGTCGGGATCACCGCGGGCGCCGGCGGCGCCGGCTCGGAGGTCGTCGTCGCGGCCGCCGGTGTGGGCTTCGGCTTCGCCTTCGCCGTGGTCGTCGTCGGCGACGCGTCGGAGCCGCCCGTGGCCTGCTGGGACCCGGAGCCCCCGTCGTCCCCGCCGCCGAGCCCGAGGCCGACCGCGGCGCCGATGAGCACGACCGCCGCCAGGAGCGCCGCGACGACGGCCCACGGGCGGCGCGAGCGCTCACGGGTGGCGACGGGCGCGGCGGGCGGCGG
>CAZRLR010000305.1:0-5769 GCA_964600395.1 uncultured Conexibacter sp. | reverse complement strand
GAACGTCCCCGTGGAGTTCTCCAAGCGCTACCTCAACGACGGGTTCTCCGGCGGCGAGAAGAAGCGCCTCGAGACGCTCCAGCTCGCGCTGCAGAAGCCGGAGATCGCGATCCTCGACGAGACCGACTCCGGCCTCGACATCGACGCGCTGAACGTCGTGGCCAACGGCGTCAACACGGTGGCGAAGGAGGCCGGCACCGGCGTCCTCATCATCACCCACTACCAGCGGATCCTGCACCTCGTGCAGCCCGAGCGCGTCTCGATTCTCTTCGAGGGCCGGATCGTCCACGAGGGCGGCCCGGAGCTCGTCGAGCGCCTCGAGGCCGAAGGCTACGGCTGGGTCGAGCAGCAGGTCGCGGCGGCGGCGTCATGACCGCGTCCGTCGCCGCCCACCACGGCCTGTCGGTCGCCGGGGCCTTCCCGACGCTCGAGCGCGAAGGCCTGGTCTACCTCGACAGCGCGGCGACGTCCCAGACGCCGCTGCCCGTCCTGGCGGCGATGGACGACTACTACCGCTCGCACCGCGCCTCGGTGCACCGCGGCGTGTACGCGATCGCCGCGGAGGCCACCGAGCTCTACGAGGGCGCGCGGGCCAAGGCCGCGGCGTTCGTGAACTGGGGCGTCGACGAGACGATCTTCACCCGCAACGCCTCGGAGGCGACGAACCTCGTCGCCTACACGTGGGCGCGCACGACGCTCGAGCCCGGGGACCGCATCCTCATCACGGAGATGGAGCACCACTCCAACATCGTGCCCTGGCAGCTGGCCTGCGAGATGACCGGCGCGACCATCACCGCCGTCCCCGTGCTCGACGACGGCACGCTGGACCTCGACGCGCTGGACGCCGAGCTCGCCGTCGGCGACGTGAGGCTCGTCGCCGTCGCGCACGTCTCGAACGTCCTGGGGACGATCAACCCGGTCGCCGACATCGTCCGCCGGGCCCGCGCCGCCGGTGCCGTCGTCCTCGTCGACGGCTCGCAGGCCGTGCCGCAGATCCCGGTCGACCTCGCCGCCGTCGACGCCGACTTCTACGCCTGGACCGCGCACAAGGCCTACGGGCCGACGGGGATCGGGATCCTGCACGGTCGCCGCGAGCTGCTGGACTCGATGCCGCCGTTCATCGGCGGCGGGCACATGATCTCGAAGGTGACGATCGAGAAGTCCGAATGGGCCCAGACGCCGACGAAGTTCGAGGCCGGCACCGGCCCGATCGCCGAGGCGATCGGCATGGGCGCCGCGCTGGACTTCCTCGACGGCCTCGGGGGCATGGCCGCGGTGCACGCCCACGAGGGCGACGTGACGCAGTACGCGGTCAGGCGACTGGCCGAGGTCCCCGGCCTGACGGTCCACGGCCCGGCCGCGGGCGTCGAGCGGGGCGCCCTGGCCTCCTTCCACCTGGACTGCGCGCACCCGCACGACGTCGCCGAGATCCTCGGCCGCCAGGGCGTCTGCGTCCGCGCCGGGCACCACTGCGCCCAGCCCCTGATGCGGCGCCTGGGGATCTCCGCGAGCACCCGCGCGTCCTTCGGCGTCCACAACACGCACGACGACGTCGACCGCATGGTCGACGGCCTCGCGCGCGTCATCGAGCTGTTCGGCGACTGAGCCGGGCGTCAGCGGCGCCCGGGGCGCAGCCGGCACGACACCGTGCCGGCGCCCGCCGCCGGGCAGCGCCCACCGGTCGTCGTCCGCAGTACGGCGGCGCCGTCGGTCGTGAGCCGCACCGTCACGGGGGTGCGGCCGGCGAAGCCCGCCCGCCGCAGGTCGACGCGGGCGCCGGTGGCCCCGCGCAGGGACACCTCGAGCACGCGCTCGGGCGACGTCCGCGGCGCCGGCCCCCAGTCCTGGCCCTCGATCGCCAGCGGCGGGCTGGGGACGCCGTCGCCGACCTGCGGGCCGAGCGGGAAGCCGGTGACGCCGACCTTCACGCCGCCGACCGCCGTCAGCGGCGCATCCCGCTCGCCGGAGGCCAGCGACCGGGCGTCGACCGCGGCCGGCGCCTTGGCGTCGCGAGCGGTCAGGCCGTCCACCCAGTAGGCGCCGTCACGGCGCAGCCCGAGGTCGCGCCGGTCGTCGGCGGGGTCGAAGAGGTAGCTCACGCGCCACGGGTCGCGCACGACGCGGGCGTCGCCGAGGAAGGCCTGCGCCTCGCCCCACTCGTCGAGGATCGCGGCCGTGAAGTGCTCGCCGGCGAAGGTCCACAGCTGCGAGCGCATCCCCGCCGCGACCATCCGCGCCTGCGCGGCCCGCGCCCGGTCGTACGACACGAGCTCGTCGGCCGCCGCCACCCAGTTGAGGAACGGCACCCAGCGGACGTTGGGCTCACTGCCCGGGACGCTCGTCCCGGCCGGGCCGACGCCGGTGAACGCCCTCGCGAAGAGGTCGGGGTACGCCGCGGCCAGGCGGTAGGTCCCGAAGCCGCCCATCGAGTAGCCGCTGATCGTCGTGCGCGACGGGTCCAGGCGGACGTGCCGTGCGACGTCGGCCCACACCTCGAAGACGTCGGCCTCGGCCTGCGTCGCGTAGCCGCCGGCGAGCGAGCGCGAGGACGGCGTCACGACCACCGAGCCGCGCTCGTCGCCGAGCTGGCGCAGCATCGTCGGGGAGAAGACGGCGTGCTGCAGGTAGGTCCCGCCGAAGGAGTGCAGCGCGAAGGTCAGCGCCGCCGGCCGGGCCGCCGTGCCGATCCCGGCGGGCCGCACGAGCAGGTAGGGCACGAGCGCCGAGCCGATCTCGGGAAAGGTCTGCCGCACGCCCTCGTGGACCTTCAGGCCCGAGGCCAGCACGCGGGCCTGCAGGCGGCCCGGGGCGTGCAGCGCCCGGCTGCGGGCGGCGGTCGTGAGGTCCACGTCGGCGGCGGCCGTCCCGGTGGTGCCCGCGCCGAGCGCCTTGGCCTGGCGCTCGTCGAGCCAGTTGCCGGTCCCCGGGAAGGTCGTGAACTCGCCGGTCGGCGTCTTCTCGATCGGCTCGTCGAAGGAGAAGGCGAGGTCCAGGACGCCCGGCGCGTCGCGCGCGAGGTTGCCCGACGCCGGCCGGGTCTCGGTCGGGGTGGTGCCCGCCGGGACGGGGAGGTAGGAGTCGCCGTCCCACAGCCCGGCGCCGCCGACGACGCGCCAGGCGCCGGGACGCAGCGGCAGGCGGAAGGTCAGCTGGTTGCGCGTGAGGTCGAAGCGCACGCCGGTCAGCGGGACGGTCGGGCCGCCGACCGTCGTCAGCTCGCCACCGGTCCCCCAGACCGTCGCGACGCGGTCCAGGCCGGGGGAGCTGACGCCGGCGCCGCGGGGCCACGGGACCGCGGCGCCGCCGGACCGATCGGTGTCGATCCCGAGGCTGAAGACGGTCGCGTCCGCCGCCACCGCGGTGCGGAAGGTCACGCGCACGAGCACGGCGCGGCGGTCGTCGGTCGGCCGCAGGCGGACCTCGGCGATGTCGGCGCTGTTGCCGGCGTAGCGCACGGCGGTCGGGTAGCGCACGTCGCCGCCGGTCGAGGCGGCGATGTCGCCCGTCGACGTCGGGTCCGGCTTGTCCGTCTTGGCGAGGTTGCCCAGCGGCAGGGTGTCGGCGCCCCGGTCGTCGACGAGGTGGTCCTGGTAGAGGTACTCGCCGGCGCGGAACGCGTCGGTCCCGCTCACGAGCAGCGGCCGGGCCCGCCACGGGGCGCGGTTGCGCAGCTCGGGCACGTCGGGGGCCGGGCGGTGCAGGAGCGGCGGGCCGGCGTCGCGCGGCGGCAGCGACGAGGCGGCCGCGTGGGCGGCGGTGGACGGGACGGTGGCGCCGGCCAGGACCAGGAGCGCGACGCAGCGGCGGAGGGACATGCAGACATAGACGACGGCGCGGCCCGGAACTGGCGGTGCGCACCGGGACGGCGTCCGGACGGGGGCGGCGCCGACCGCCCTCTAGAGTGGGGCGAAGCTATGGACGACATGTACCGGGAGGAGATCCTCCAGCACTACAAGCGGCCCCACAACTGGGGCCCGATGGAGGCGCCGGACCTCGAGGCCGAGGACAACAACCCGCTCTGCGGCGACGAGCTGAAGGTCATGCTGCGCGTGGGCGACGACGGCACGATCCAGGACATCCGGTTCGACGGGCACGGCTGCGCGATCTCCCAGGCGTCGGCGTCGATGGCCTCCGACGAGGTCAAGGGGATGAAGGTCGACGACCTGCTGGCGCTCGACAAGTCCTTCGTGCTGGACCTGCTCGGCATCGACATCTCCGCCACGCGGATGAAGTGCGCGCTGCTGTCGCTGAAGGTGCTGAAGTCCGCCGGGCTCGGCGGCGCCACGGCCGCGTGGGAGGACGGGACGGCCGATGGCGTCAAGCCCGCCGCACGCGACGCCCTCTGAACCCACGCCGCTGGACCGCCTGCAGCGGGCGGTCGCGGGATGGGTCGGGCCGGTCGTCTACGCGCTACCGATCCTCGAGGTCTGGCTGCTGTCGCGGATGGGTGACGACGGCGCGAACGCGCTGCTCGTCGTCCTGCAGGTCGGCTGGGCGCTCTGCTTCGGCGTCGTGCTGCTGATCTGCGGGCGGCGCTGGCGGGCGCCCGGCCCGCCGGAGGGGACGCTCGTCGCGGCCGCCGAGGCCGAGCTGGCGGGCGGGCCGGATGACGCCGGTCGTCGTCCGGCCGCGCCGTCCCGTCCCGCGTCGCGGCCGCGGCCCGTCGCGGGGAGCGACGGCGCGCACAAGGCCGCCCCGCCGGCCGCCTCACCCCGCCGCACGGCCGCACGGCCCAAACCGCGCCGGCGCGGCGAGCACTGACAGACGCTGGCCAGGAGGCCCGACGGGGCACGGCCCGGCGCGGCGTCGCACCGCGGTCGCGGTATCCGCGACCGACGCGCGAAGCTGCCGTCCCGACGGCAGCCGGGGCTAGTAGCCGAGGCGGTCCAGCACGCTGGACCCCGACGCCTTCTTCTTCTTGCCCTCGTCCTTCTTGGGCGCCTCGGGCGCGGCCGGGGCCTCGGCGGGCGCCTCCGTCGTGGCGGCGCCGCCCCCGAAGGCGGCGAGGATCGCCGGGTCCATGCGGACCTGGGCGGAGACGTGGCCGTCGCGCGCCTTGGCCATGTCCTCCTTGGAGATCCGGTCGGCGCTGTTGCGGCGCTCGGCCTGCTTCTTGGCGCGCTCCTCATCGCGACGCTTGGCGTTGCGGATCCAGGACTGGCGCTCGGCCGCGTCCTCCTTGGAGAGCGTCAGCGCCCAGAGGTCCTGGACGTCGGCGATCGCGATCTGCTGCGCGGCCAGGGCCTTGCCGATCTTGCCCGCGCTGAGCGAGCCGGCGGAGATCGCGCGGGCGCGGACGCGGAAGTCGCCGTCGGCGGCGACGATCTCCGAGAGCTGGTCGCGCTCCTTCTGGGCCAGCGCGCCGAAGGCGTCCTTCAGGGCCGTGCGCTTGCCGTGGATCTCGACGATCGTGCGGGCCGCGTCGCGCAGCTCGTCGAAGGGCAGCGGGCCTTTCTCGCGCGGGGGACGGGGGGGACGCTGGCCGCCGGGCTTGCGCTGCTGGCCGCCCTTGCCGCCGCCCTGGCGGCGCTGCTGCTGGCCGCCGACGGGGACGCCCTCGCCGGTCGGGGTGAGGTCCATCGCGACGGGGACGCCGCTGGCGGTCGTGGCGTTCGCGCCCCAGGCCTTGGCCGCCTTGCCGCCACCGCGTGAGCGGCGGCGCTTGGGCTTGTCGCCCTGGGGGCCGCCCTCGGCGGCCGGCGCGTCGCCGGACGGCGCGGGCGCCTCGGCGGACGTGGCGGGCGCATCCGGGGACGGGGCCGGCGTGTC
>CAZRLR010000304.1:1626-5776 GCA_964600395.1 uncultured Conexibacter sp. | reverse complement strand
AATAAAACTTACTGATTATAAACACTGTGGCTGTACGCTTGTACTGCTGGATGGATAACTATTGCATTATGATAAAATCAAAACAGCAATTTTCTAACGAAATAGATTTGCTTATGGTCAAGCTTCTTGATGTTGAAGTTTATACGGAGCAGGAAATGATATTAACTGAAATAGTCGCACTACAAAAAGAAAGGAGGTCTATTTATGGCCGCTGGTAAGAAGTCTTTTTTATTATATGCCGACTATATAGATACTATCGAAGAGCTGTCTGATGAAGAGGCTGGTAGGTTATTTAAGCACATATACCGCTACGTAAATGATAAAAATCCTGTATTGGAAGATCGCGTGTTAAAAATAGCTTTTAGTCCTATTCAACAGACGTTAAAAAGAGATTTAAAACACTGGGAACTAATAAAGTCAAAAAAGTCTGAAGCTGGAAAAGTAAGTGCTGAAAAGCGGCAACAAAACAAACACGTGTTAACAGGTGCTGAATCTAACCAACATACTTCAACAGATTCAACCGTAAATGTAAGTGTAAGTGTAAGTGATAATGTAAGTGTTATAAATAACGCACACGAGGAAAAAATTAAAAATATTAAGGCTGATCAGATTTGGATTGAACAGGTTGCAATGAAGTATAAGCTTCCTGTTGTTGATTTAACGCTTGCTTTTGATGATTTTATACAGGATTTGAAGTTGAAAGACGATTTAGGTAAACCGGAGAAAGACATTAAGGCGCACTTCATTAACTTGATGAATATCAAGGATGAAAAGAAAAGAAAAGAGGAAATAGAAGATAAAAAAAAGAACCAAAAGGTATTAACTACATCAATGAATTTCGGTAAACGATGATTGGATTACGTGATATAGAGCTAGAAAACCTTGTTTTAGGTGCTGTATTAGTTGATTCATCGGCTTTCATGGTTATTGAATCTTTCTTTTCGGTTGAATTATTTAGTGATCCAGTTAACCGTTTGATAGCAAAGTCAATAATTACGCTAAAAACAGACAATCAACCCGTTGACATCGTAACTGTTGTAAAGCAATTGAAGCGATCTAATGATTTAGAAAGCGCTGGAGGACCAACGGTAGTTACTAAACTTACTCAACGTATTGGGTCTAGTGCAAACATAGAAGCACATGGTCGGTTATTGATGGAGGCATGGATGCGTAGAAAGATGAACGATTCAGCAAACACATTGTTACGTAAGTCATGTGATCAAACGGTTGACACGTTCGATATGCTTGATGAATTTTCAAGAACGCTAACCGATTTAAGTTCTAAAATTTATGCTGATCAGGTAAGTGACGCGAGGGAATTGTTTGGTCTTTTCAAGGAAAAAAACGCTAAAATTCTTGAAAAGAAAGGTGAAATATCTGGTATCCCTTCTGGATT
The DNA here is from genome assembly GCA_964600395.1 of uncultured Conexibacter sp. Taxonomy (GTDB): domain Bacteria; phylum Actinomycetota; class Thermoleophilia; order Solirubrobacterales; family Solirubrobacteraceae; genus Paraconexibacter. The sequence continues at coordinate 4,380 of CAZRLR010000304.1, read as the reverse complement.
CTCTGAATTAGATCACAACACTGGTGGGTGGCAAAATGGAGATTTGATCATTCTGGCGGCACGGCCAGGAATGGGAAAGACAGCCTTTTGTTTACAATTAGCACGTAACCCGGCAGCCGAATTTAATATACCAGTTGCTATATTTTCCCTCGAGATGAGTAGGCTGGCATTATTTAACCGTTTATTAGCTCAGGAAACATCAATTACTCTTCGTAAAATAAAATATAACGGTATAAATGATGGTGAATTATCTGACTTGCATGTACACGCTCATAAATTAATTTCTGCACCAATATATGTTGATGATAAACCTAACATAACTCTTTTTGAGCTTAGAGCAAAAGCACGGAGGCTTAAAGAAAAGCACGGAGTAAAGATGTTGATAGTTGATTATTTACAGATTATGGGTGGTCCTGAAAATTCAACAATAGAACGGGTAACAAATATATCAAAGGGATTAAAAGCTATTGCAAAGGAATTAGATATGCCTGTTATTGCATTATCACAACTTTCAAGATCACTGGAAACGCGTGGTGGTGATAAAATACCGCAGCTATCAGATTTACGTGACTCTGGAGCAATCGAACAGGATGCAGATATTGTTATGTTTATTTACAGGCCGGAATACTACGGGATAGAAAGTGATGAAGCGGGCAATTCAACCGTTGGAAAGGCCATGGTAATAATTGAGAAATTTCGTGATGGAAAACCCTGTGAAGTGCCTTTATATTGGGAGGGTCATTTTACAAGATTCGTGGATCCAAAAATATCAAGTCAATTCCCAGTCGAAGAAAAATTTAGTGCATTAACACCTAATGAAAATTTTAACGAAACACCTTTTTAATTATGAAAAAATCATTTTGTATTATACTATCAGTAGTTTCATTTTTTTCATGTAAACAAGCTGGAACTATTGAGAATGTTGGTCATGTAAATAATCCTGATATTGAAGTATACAGATACTATTTGAATGGTTGTGAGTATGTGTATATCGCTAAATTCAAGAATTCACCAATTACAACAACGACATATTCTGAGCATAACGGTAAAGGCTCTATACAAAGAGGTGTTATAACTTTAAATAAATAGCTAATGGCATGAGTACTAATATTCAGTAGGGTATATCCTTCTTACCATCCTAAGGATGGACAACAAACAGATTAAAGCAGATAAAGAAGCGTCATTTTGCGATCACCCGTTTAAGCAGGTCACTTCGATGGGAATAAATCACAAGTGTAACAAGTGTAATCAAGAGATAAAATGAACAGAGAAATTAAGTTTCGCGGCAAGCGAGTTGATAACGGCGAGTGGGTTTATGGGTTTTATCATTGCTTATACTCATCACATAATCACTGTATTGATGATTATAGCGGAAATACATACCAAGTAATTCCCGAAACGGTTGGGCAGTTTACCGGGCTACTCGATAAGAATGGAAAGGAGATTTATGAATTTGATATTGTAAGGAGGCTTGACGGATCGGTATATAAAATCGTTTATTCTGAACGGGACGCAGCGTTTGTGTTGTGTGGGTCGAAACCGATATACTTGATAACAAACTCACTTGAAATAATCGGAAACATTCACGACAACCCTGAATTAATTAAATAACATGCAAGCACTAATAATAGATAAAGAAGGAAAAATAAGGTATATACCAAATCTTCCTGAAAAGAAAAATTTTGGCGGTTCTAATGATTTTATCTATGCTTTGGATCAATCCGTCGACTCCGCTATCATGGTGAAGAATCAGGAGTATTCAGAAGATTTACTTTGGAAAAAATGCCCTCCATTTGGACCAAAAGTAAATACACCTATCGAATTCCCCGATTTGAAGGTTAGGATTGAAAATATAGAACATGGTGGTCATCCAGATGTTGATTTTGGACTTGATTATACTGAACAACTCGCCATCATCGAGGAAGAGAAGGTGGAGGAAGAGAGTGAAGATGAAATTTGGAAAGAGATAAAAGACATGGCAGATCAAAGTATGGACATTTTTCTTAAAGAAGTTAAACAACAATACAAAATCACGAAGAGATGAAAATAGTAAAAGGTTACAAGGTATTTAAGCCTGATTTTAAATGCCAAGATTATCAATTCGCTGAAAATAGCGAGTTTAAAATAGACAATTCAAAGTAATTGAAAAAAGGCGACAAAGTTAAAATGGTTAATTGTGGAGAGGCAGATTTTCATAAAGATAAAATTTTGAATATGGGATTATGGCATGAATCGGAAGAAATAAATAGTGAAGGTGCTTATTGCGGAACTACGCACTGTCGTGCCGGGTGGGTTATAACATTGGCAGGAAAAGAGGGAATAGAGCTTGAAAAAAGAACATCTACACTTCATGCTGCAATGCAAATATATCGGTCTTCAAATCCAAATATTAGGGTTAGTCCTAATAGATTCTTTGAGTCAAATGAGAAAGCAATGGAAGATATAAAAAGATGTGCTGAGTTGGAAAAGAATCAATCAAAATAAAAACTCCTTTTGAACCGAATAAAAATTTAATCAATTAATAAAAAATAAAATCTATACGATGTTAAAAATTGAAATCAAAAACAGATGGACGGGAAAAATTTTATTCAAATTTTCAAAAGAAAACAACACCATCAAAGACACTTTAGAAGAAGCTATTAAAAGCGGCTCTGACCTTCGCGGCTCTAACCTTAGCGGCTCTGACCTTCGCTGGTCTAACCTTAGCGGCTCTGACCTTCGCGGCTCTAACCTTAGCGGCTCTGACCTTCGCTG
>CAZRLR010000304.1:0-1526 GCA_964600395.1 uncultured Conexibacter sp. | reverse complement strand
ACCTTAGCGGCTCTGACCTTCGCGGCTCTAACCTTAGCGGCTCTGACCTTCGCTGGTCTAACCTTAGCGGCTCTAACCTTAGCGGCTCTAACCTTAGCGGCTCTTACCTTAGCTGCTCTGACCTTAGCGGCTCTGACCTTCGCGGCTCTAACCTTAGCGGCTCTGACCTTCGCTGGTCTAACCTTAGCGGCTCTAACCTTAGCGGCTCTAACCTTAGCGGCTCTTACCTTAGCTGCTCTGACCTTAGCGGCTCTGACCTTCGCGGCTCTAACCTTAGCGGCTCTGACCTTCGCTGGTCTAACCTTAGCGGCTCTAACCTTAGCGGCTCTAACCTTAGCGGCTCTAACCTTCGCGGCTCTAACCTTAGCGGCTCTGACCTTCGCGACATAAAAAACGATTTTATCTTAAAGCTTTTAAAATTAAAAGATGAAGTTCCTGCCTTCAAAAAGAAATTAATTGATGGAGAAATAGACGGATCTTGTTATGAAGGCGCTTGCTGCTGCTTCATTGGAACTTTTGCAAATATAAAAGGCAAATCATATAAGTCATTGACAGTAAGTCCTGACGCTAATTCTCCTACTGAAAGATGGTTTTTAGGTATCAAACAAGGCGATACTCCTGAGAATTCACAGATTTCAAAAATTACTTTAGAATGGATTGAAGAGTTTGAGCAACTTTTAAAATAAAAACGAAGAAGAAGATTTGTCCGAGCAGGAGGTTGATTACCTTAATGAATTACTTTCATTAGCAGACGAAGGGGAATTTGATTATACCAGGTATGCTTATCGTGAAAATGTAGGCAGGTTTGAAGATGGTGAATATATACCGCATTGCAAAAAATATAAATATTGGCTATTAGCTGTGTTTGACGGATTTGACGAAATATGCAGAAGAATGAAAGAAGAAAAAAACAAACTAACATGAAAACATTCAACGACTGCTGCCAAGAGGTGGCGGAGAAATATGGATTAGGAACAACATTAGTAACTGGCCATTTAGCAAAGTATTGGAAAGAAGCCGCCGAGATGTACGCGGAAGAAAAGGTAAAAGAATCTCTAAAGTTTGTGAAAAATATTGACGAAGTTTTCAGAAAGGAGAAAGGGGTATGAGAGTAGACCTTGAAAAAATAAGATTAGGCATAACGCCACTGACAGAAGAGTGTTATGCTGGTGTCCTTAAATCGGACGATGAATGGAAACACAAAATAAATGTACACAACGATTTTATCCATGCAGTTATAAACTGTTGGAAAAACAAAAAGCAGATTGTCACTACTCCTGATGGCACTAAATATGAAATCCAAGTTAAACAACTCAACCCATGACAAACAAACCAAAACTAGGCGGGGATAATATTGATATTATAGTCGGTAAAAAATACCGATTTGTATCAAGAAATATAGATACTATAGTAACTATAACTGAAAGACCAATTAAAAATCCAGATGGATTTTATGAGTACGGAGCGAGAGATGTGAATAACGTTTACAGAATATGTTTCAATGACGAATTATTTGATATTTAAAC
>CAZRLR010000303.1:0-5806 GCA_964600395.1 uncultured Conexibacter sp. | reverse complement strand
CGTGGACCTCGACGACGCGCTGTCGGCTTTCGACCGGCCGACGCGCGCCGCCGTGCAGGGTGTCACGCGGGAGCTCGGCGCCGGCCTGGCCGGCCGCGGCGGCGACCTCGGCGACGCCCTCGGCGGCCTAGAGCCGGTCCTCGGCTCGCTGCAGACGGTCGCCGCGACGCTGCGGGCCCCGTCGACCGGGCTGACGGGCTTCCTCCGCGGCGCCGAGGCGTCCGCCGTCGCCGTCGCCCCGGTCGCCGACACCCTCGGCGACCTGCTCGCCGCCGGGGCCACGACCTTCGCCGCGCTCAACGCCGAGTCCGGCGCCCTCGGGCAGACGCTCCAGGACGCGCCGGCCACCGAGCGGATCGCCGGCGACGGCCTACGCCGCACCCGCCCGCTGCTCACGGAGGCCGCGACCTTCCTCGACACCGCCGCGCCGGGCGTCCGCGCGCTGCCGGCGGCCGCCGACACGCTCGAGCGGGCGCTCGCCGACAGCGGCCCGGTCCTGCGGCGCGCGCGCCCCCTGGCGACCGACCTCACCAGCACCCTGACGAGCCTGCGCCGCCTCTCGCGTCGCCCGTCGCTGCCGGCCACGCTGCGCCGCCTGACGAACGCCGCGGTGCCGCTGCGCTCGGCGCTCACGACGATCGTCCCGTTCCAGACGAAGTGCAACTACCTCGGCCTCTGGGGCCAGAACGTGCCGTCCGTCATCAGCGAGGGCGACTCGCAGGGGACGTGGTTCCGCTTCATCCCGATCGTGAAGGCCGACGAGGAGCTGCAGAGCCCCACGCCGTCCCCCACCCTGCACGCCTCGGACGCCGGGGACACCGGCGCGGGCGGCGAGTGCGAGATCGGCAACGAGACCTTCGTCCCCGGGCAGCAGCTCGGCGGCGCGCCCGGCGTCCAGCCGCTGCGTACCGCCGACACCGCGCCCCCGAAGCCCGGGAGCCGGCCATGAAGCGGCGTCGGCGCGGGTCCGCGCGGTCGGACTTCCAGGTCGGGCTCATCACGCTCGCGGTCATCGCGGTGGCGGTCTACCTCGGGTTCTCCAAGGGGCACCTGCCGTTCGGCGAGCAGCACTTCGAGGTCGACGCGACCTTCTCGACCGCGGCGAGCCAGCTCACGAAGGGCTCCCCCGTGCGCATCGCCGGCGTCAACGTCGGCAAGGTCTCGCGGATGCGGCGCGGCCCGGGCGGGACGGCCATCGCGACGCTGCGCCTGGAGGACCGGGCGCTGCCGCTGCACACCGACGCGACGATGAAGATCCGCCCCCGGCTCTTCCTGGAAGGCAACTTCTTCGTCGACGTCCGTCCCGGCACCCCCTCCGCGCCGGAGCTCAAGGACGGCGGGACGGTGCCGCTGGCGCAGACCGCGGTGCCCGTCCAGTTCGACCAGCTCCTCGACGTCCTGCAGCGCTCCACGCGGGAGGACCTGCAGCAGACGGTCAAGGGCCTGGCGACGGCCCTCGACAAGGGCGGCGCGCAGGCGATCAACCGGGGCTTCGGCGTCAGCGAGGGCGCCTTCAAGGGCACGGCGATCGTCGCCGAGGCCGCCCGCGGCGAGCAGCCCGGGGACCTCTCGCGCTTCGTCGACGCCACCGGCCGCGTCACCGCCGCGCTCGCCGAGCGCCAGCAGGACCTGCGCGGCCTGCTGACCGCCTTCGCACGGACGACGGCGACGCTCGCCGAGCGCCGGGACGACCTCGGCGCGACGATCACCTCCCTGGACTCGACCCTGGGCACCGCCCGGCCGGCGCTCGCGGCGATCGACGCGACGCTGCCCGCGCTGCGGACCTTCGCGGTCGCCCTGGAGCCGGGGCTGAAGGCCGCGCCGGCGGCCATCGCCGACCTGCGGCCGTTCGTCCGCCAGGCCGGCGCGCTGACCCAGAACAGCGCGCTGCCCGCGCTCACGCGCAGCCTGCAGCCGGCGCTCAGCGGGCTGGCGGCGCTGCAGCCGGGCGTGACGACGCTGCTGCGCGACGTGACCCCCGTCGCCCGGTGCGTGACGCGCAACGTCATCCCGACGATCACCGCCAAGCTCGACGACGGCAAGCTCTCCACGGGTCAGCCGGCCTACCGGGAGCTGCTGCACTTCGGCGTCGGGCTCTCGAACGCGGCCGAGAACTTCGACGGCAACGGCCACACGATCCGCTACGGGGCCGGCTTCGGGGAGAACTCGCTGGCCACCGCGCTGCCGAGCTCCTTCGGCGACCTGCTGAGCCTCGGGTCCTCGGCCGTCACCGGCGCGCGGCCGCGCTACACCCAGAACGGGGAGCCGCCCTTCGCGCCCACGGTTCCCTGCACGACGCAGGCGCTGCCGGACCTCACCGCCGAGAGCGCGCCGGCCCCGGCCGCCACCCGGACGCGCAAGATGAGCGCCGCCCGCAGCCAGGGCGCGATCGTCTCCGCCCTGCGGCAGCTGCGTCGCGGTGGCGCCGCGACCCGCGCCCGCAAGCTCCTGAAGGCCAGGGCCGACCGATGAGCCGCCGTCTCATGCGCGAGTACGGCCCGCACCTGACCGCCATCGCAGGCCTGATGGTGCTCGCCGCCCTCGTCGCGGGCTACATCCTGCTGCACCAGCGCATCACGCTGCCCGGCGAGGACCGCTACGCCATCGACGTCGAGCTGCCCACCGCCCAGGCGATCACGCCCGGCCAGGGCCAGCAGGTCAGCGTCTCCGGCGTCACGGTCGGACGCGTCGGACAGGTGAGGCTCCGCAACGGCCGCGCCGTCGTGCGGATGGACATCGACCGCGACGAGCTGCCCGCCGTCTACGCCGACGCGACGGTCCTCACGCGCCCGCGCACGCCCCTGGACGACATGTCGCTCGAGCTGGACCCGGGGACCGCCAAGGCCGGCAAGCTCGACGAGGGCGCGCTCATCCCCGTCAGCCGGTCGCAGCCGAACGTCAACCTCGACGAGGTCCTCGCCGGCCTCGACGGCGACACCCGCCCGGCGCTGCAGGCGCTGCTGCAGGGGCTCGGCGACGGCGTCGGCACGGGTGAGGGTCCGATCAACCTGCGCGAGGTCTTCAAGCGCACCCGCCCGACGCTCGTGCGGACGAAGGAGCTGACGGACGCGATCCGCGGGCGCCGGGTCGAGCTGCGGCGCCTCGTGAGCAACCTCGCCCGCCTGACCGGGCGCCTGGGCACCCAGACCGGCGACCTGCAGACGCTCGTCTCGGCCGGCAACGCGACCTTCGGGGCGCTCGCCGCCGAAGACGGGGCCGTCCGCGCCTCGCTCGCCAAGCTCCCCGGGACGCTGCAGCAGGCCGACCGCGCGCTGGCCGCCGCGACCCCGCTGGCCAAGACCCTCAAGCCCGCGCTCACCGCGCTGACCCCGACCGCCCGCGCGCTCCCCGGCGCGCTGGCCGGGGTCCGCCCGCTCGCCCGCCAAGGCGTCCAGCCCCTGCGCGAGCTGCGCGGCCTCAGCCGCGAGGGCCGGCCGCTGGCCGGGGACCTGGCCCGCGCGGTCACCGCGCTGCGGCCCGCCGTCCCGCACCTCATCACCGCCACGAGCGTCCTGCAGTACGTCGCCAACGAGCTGGCCTACAACCCGGAGGGCAAGGAGGAGGGCTACCTCTTCTGGCTGGACTGGTTCGCCCACAACACGAACTCCATGCTCTCCAGCCGCGACGGCAACGGAGGCTGGTGGCACGGCCTCGTCATCGCCAGCTGCTCGAACGCGGACCTGCTCGGGTCGCTCTCCCCCGTCCTGGCCCCGCTCGCGAACGCAGGGGTGTGCCCGAAGTGAACAAGCAGGCCCCCACCTTCGGCCGGATCATGGTCATGGTCGCCTTCGCGCTCTCGTGCTTCGGCCTGCTGCTGTTCCTCTGGCTGAGCTTCGGCGGGCCGGTCCCGCTGCAGCCCAAGGGCTACCGCGTGAAGGTCTCGGTCGGCGAGGCCACGCAGCTGGCCGTGCAGGCGGACGTCCGCATCTCCGGGGTCCCCGTCGGCAAGGTCGTCAAGCTCGAGCGGGACGGGTCGCGCACCCTGGCGACCGTCGAGCTGCAGCCGCGCTTCGCCCCGCTGCCCAGCGACGTGCGCGTCATCCTGCGCCAGAAGACGCTGCTCGGCGAGACCTTCGTCGAGCTGACACCGGGGTCCAGGACCGCGCCGAAGCTCGCCGAGGGCGCGACGCTGCCGGCCCGGCAGTCCAAGGACACCGTCGAGCTCGACGAGGTGCTGCAGTCGCTCGACGCGCCGAGTCGCCGCAACCTGCAGACGTGGCTGAAGGGCTTCGCCGCGTCGACCGACGGGCGCGCCCAGAACGTCAGCGACGTCGTCGGGACGCTGCCCGCCCTCGTCGACGACGGCGGGGACGTGCTCGGGACGCTCGCCAAGCAGCGGCGCGCGCTGGCGCGCCTCGTGTCCGACGCCGGCACGGTCTTCGGCACGATCGGCGAGCGCGATCAGGCGACGCGCCAGATCATCACCGCCGGGGACACCGTTCTGCGGACGACCGCGGCGCGGCAGGCCGACCTGCGGGCCACCGTCCGCGCGCTGCCGCCGTTCCTCGCCTCGCTGCGCAGCGCCGCCGGCCCGGCCGCGGCGCTCTCGGCGACGTTGACCCCGTCGCTGCGGACCCTCCGCCCCGTGGCGCGGACGCTCGAGCCGACCGTCCGCGGCGCGGCGGTGCTCGGCACGCAGGTCTCGGCGACGGCGCGCCGCCTTGACCCGGTCATCACGGCCGCGAGGACCGGCCTGCCGGCGACGCGGCAGGTGCTCGACCGGGCCGGGCCCGCGCTGGACCGCCTCTCGCCCCTGGCGGGTGACCTCGTGCCGGTCGCGCGCCTCCTGGAGAGCTACAAGGTCGACTTCACCCGCTCCTGGGCCTACGTCGCGAGCGCCACCGCCGCGACGGCCGCCAGTGCCGGCGGCCGTCAGGTGCACTACCTGCGCCTGATCCTGCCGATCTGGAACGAGCTCGTCGCCGAGTACGCCAAGCGCGGGCCGACGAACCGCGCCAACCCGTACCCGGCGCCCGGCGGGCTGGCGCGGCTCGGGCAGGGCAAGACGCTGCAGACCTTCGGCTGCGACCACCTGGGCAACCCGCAGCTCGTGCCGGTCATCGGCGCCGGCCCGCCGCCGTGCGAGGCGCAGGGCCCGCTGCAGGTCGGCGACGCGAAGCTCGCGCGCTTCCCGCTGCTGCAGCGCGCCGCCCCGTAGCCTGCTCCCGGTGGACGAGCCCCCCGAGCCGACCGGCCCGCCGTGTGGGCACGCGGGCTGCCGCCGGGAGGCGGACTACCGGGTCGTCGTGGACGGCCGTCCCGAGCGCCTGCGCTGCCGCTGGCACGTGGACGCGGCCTGGCGTCCGCACGGCGCCGGCGCTGAGGTGACGGCGCTGCACGGCGAGGTCCCGCCGATCGACCCCGCCGCCGAGCGGACCCGCCGGTCGCTGCTGCCCGCCCTGCTCCTCCTCGTGACCGTGCTCGTCGTCGTGCTCGGCTTCGCGGTCATCGCCCCACTGATGACCGGCTGACGGGGACCGGGGCGCCCGCCGACGCCCGGCTAGCGTCTGACGGTGAGCTTCACGCTGTCGGTCGCCGTGACGGCCCCGGCCTTCGCGACGAGCCGCACGGTGTAGGCCCCGGCCGTCGGCAGCTTCTTCAGCGTGAGCGTCGTCCGGCCCGCCTTCACGGCGCGCGCGGCCAGGCGCGCGACGACCTTCGTCCCCTTGCGCACCTCCAGACCGGCCTGCGCGCCGCTCGTCGTGACGATGCGGACCGTGAGCGCCTTGCGTGCGCGGCCGCTGAGCCGGTCCAGGGCGATGGCGACGCGCAGCGGCGCGGCGGCGCCCTGCGGCCCGGCGGGTCC
>CAZRLR010000302.1:0-5820 GCA_964600395.1 uncultured Conexibacter sp. | reverse complement strand
CAACGGGCGGAGTGGAAGCGGTGCCCGGTGAAGCCGGCCAGCCCGTCGATCTCCGGCTCGTCGGGCTCGGCGGTCGCGCCGATCGCGCTGATGAGGAGGTCGGCGGTCAGCTCGTCGCCGTCGACCGTCCGGACGCGCCAGAGGCCGGCCGCCTCGTCCCACGCCGAGCGCTCCATCTCCGTCCGGAAGCGGATGTGCGGCGTCACGCCGTAGCGGTCCGCCGTGTCGCGGACGTACTCGAGGATCTCGTCCTGCCGCGGGAACATGCGCGTCCACCGGGGGTTGCGCGCGAAGGAGTAGGAGTACAGGTGCGCCGGGACGTCGCAGCCGCAGCCGGGGTAGGTGTGCTCGAACCAGGTGCCGCCGACCGAGGCGTTGCGCTCGAGGACGACGAAGTCCTCGATGCCGGCCTGGCGCAGCTTCACCCCGAGGCCGACGCCGGCGATCCCGGCGCCGATGATGACGAGGCGGTGGTGGGTGCGGGACATCGGCTGCTCCTAGAGCTCGGTGCGGGCGACGAGGCCCTGGATTGGCTGTGGCGCGCCGCGCAGCAGCTTGTAGGCGAGGGTCGACTCGAACCCCACGGGGACGACGTCGCGGTTGCGCGCGACGCAGTCGACGATCGCCTTGGCGACGAGGTCGGGCGAGTGCCCCATGCCCAGCGCCTTCTCGGCCCGGCCCTGCCGCTGCGCCATCCGCCCGCGGTAGCGGGTGCGCGCGGCGATCGGCGTGGCGATGACGCCCGGGCAGACGACGGAGACTCCGACGCCGTGCTCGCGCCAATCCGCGCGCAGGCACTGCGACAGCATCACCACCGCCGCCTTCGTCGCGCAGTAGGCGGCCATGTGGCGGTTGGGGATGTACGCGGCCCCGGACGCGACGTTGACGACCTGGCCGCGCCGCCGCGCGACCATGCCCGGCCCGAAGGCCTGGCAGCCGTGCGCGACGCCGTCGAGGTTGATGGACCGCAGCCACTGCCAGTCGGCCAGGTCGGCCTCCAGGAACGGACCCGCGATGCCGACCCCGGCGTTGTTGACGAGCACGTCGACGGGCCCGTGGTCGCGCTCGACGTCGTCGGCGAGCGCGATCACGGCCGCCGCGTCGGCGACGTCACAGACGTAGGCGTCGGCCGCCCCGCCGGCGTCGCGGCACGCCTGCGCCGTCTGCTCGGCCGTCGTGCCGTCGATGTCCACCGCGACGACGTGCGCGCCGCCGGCCGCGAACCGCGCGGCCGTCGCGGCCCCGATGCCGCTGCCCGCGCCGGTGACGACGACGCGCGCGCCCGGCACCTTGACGCGGCTCACGCGACCACCCGCCGCCGCGCGACCATCTTCACGCCGTTGCGAGGCCGGAGGGTCAGCGTCGCCTCGGCCTCGACCGGATGGCCGGGCACGAGGTCGTAGACGAAGCGCTGGCTCATCATCGCCGTGATGAGCGTCGCCTCCATGAGCGCGAAGCTCGTCCCGATGCAGATGCGCCGTCCGCCCCCGAAGGTGAGGAAGGCGCTGCGATGCCGCCCTTTCGCCGCCCCCGGCAGGAAGCGCCGGGGATCGAAGACCTCCGGGTCGGGCCAGAAGCGCTCGTCGTGGTGGATCCGGTCCACCGGGATGTAGACCGTCGCGCCCTTGGGGATGTGGTGCCCGTCGATGACGTCGTCCTCGACGCACAGCCGGGGGATGACCCAGACCGGCGTCATCATCCGCATGCCCTCCTCGAAGCACGCCGTCGTCCACGGCAGCTTCGGGATGTCGTCGACGGTCGGCCGGCGGGGTGGGTGGGTCCCCAATACGGTGTCGACCTCCTCGAGCATCCGGTCGCGGGCGTCGGGGTTCAGCGCCAGCAGGTACCACATCCACGCCAGCGCGTTGGCGGTCGTCTCGTGCCCGGCGAGCATGAAGGTCGTCGCCTCGTCGCGGACCCGCCTAAGGCTCAGGCCCCCCTCGTCGTCGCTGGCGTCCAGCAGCAGCCCGAGCAGGTCCGGCGAGTCCGTCGGGTTGGCCTGCCGCTCGCGGATGGTCTCCCACATCGTCCGGTCGATGACCTTCAGCGCCCAGCTCGGCTTGTCCAGCGGCGGCGGGAGCACCGGCGCGTGACGGACGATCCCGGCGACGCCGCGCGCCAGCCACACGGGCGGGTCGAAGATCATCATGAGCCGAGCGCCGACCTCCGCGGTCCGCAGCGCGTCGGTGACCGCGCGCTTGAGCTTGCGGGCCAGCTCCCCCATCTCGTGGCCGAAGAGCGACGCGCCGACGATGTCGAGCGTCAGCTCCGTCATCGCCTCGACCATCTCCACGTCGATGCGGTCCGCGCCATCGTCCAGCTCGGCCATGAACCCCTCGATCGGGTCGATCATGAGGTCGACCATCCCGCGGACGTGCCGCTTGGACATCGTCGGGTTCAGCATCATCCGGTGCCGCCGCCACGAGTCGTCCTCGTCGGTGAAGATGCTCAGCCCAAGCGCCGCGCGCAGCAGCTCGTACTCGATCGACTTGTGGTACTTCGCGGCCGCCGTGTGCAGCACGTGGTCGGCGTAGTCGGGGTGGGTGACGGCGAAGCCGACGCGCGTGCCGATCCGCCAGCGCACGATGTCGCTGCCCTCGACGCCGCGCATCATCCGCCCGTCGGTCGACAACCCCTTCAGGAGCATCTCCTGGGCCATCGCCAGGCCGTTCATGGTCGGGGTCCGCCGTCGGTCCGGCGTCGTCGCGGCGCTCATGCCACCGCCCCCGTGGTGTAGGCGTGCCGCGTCCCGAAGAACGCCTCCTCCTCCCGGCCGAGCCCGGTCACCGGCGCGTCGCCGAAGAGCCACTCGCGCGCGATGTCGAACCACGTGTTCTGCGCCTCGAGCTGACCGAGCAGCCCGATGACGAGCATGACGCTGCGCATGAGGACGAAGTGCTCGGCCGGCAGCGTCAGCTGGTCGAAGCCGTCCTGGCCGCGCATCTGCGTGTAGCGGCGCATCATGTCGGCCGTCTGCGTGACGTCGACGCGCAGCGGCTCCTCCACCATGAGCCAGCCGAAGATCGCCTCGTAGTTCTCCAGGAACGGCTGGGCCAGCCGCGGGTCGGGGGGCAGCGCGCCGAGCTCGGCGACGATCGCCAGCAGGCCGTCGGCGTCCCCGTCGTACGTCGCGCGCGTCGTCTGCACGAGGTGGCGGACCTCGGCGTCCGCCATGGTCTTGAAGAAGCCGAAGTCCAGGAAGGCGACGCGGCCGTCGTCGAGGAAGAGCACGTTGCCCGGGTGCGGGTCGCCGTTGAGCAGCCGGTGGCGCATCGGGCCGTTGAGGTAGAAGCGGACGACGATCTCGCCGGCGCGGTCGCGCTCGGCCTGCGTCGAGGTCGCCTTGAAGTCGGCGAAGCGCCGGGCGTCGACGAAGTCGCTGACGATGACGCGCTCGCGGCAGAGGCTCGTGACGACGTCGGGGACGACGACGAACGGGTGGTCGCGGTAGGCCCGGGCCATCGCCCGCTGGTTGGCGGCCTCCAGCTCGTAGTCGAGCTCCTCCGTGATGCGCTCGCGGATCTCGCCGGCGATCGCACCGGTGTCGATGCCCGGGGCGATGACGCTCAGCAGCTTGAGCCCGAGGCGCAGGTTCTGCATGTCGGCGTGGATCGCCTCGGCGATGCCCGGGTACTGCACCTTCACGACCACCTCTTGCCCGTCGTGGAGCGTGGCCCGGTGGACCTGTCCGATCGAGGCGGCCGCCAGCGGCTCGGGGTCGATCGCGGCGAAGACGTCGGTCAGGCGCTCGCCGAGATCGTCCTCGATGACCTTCGTGATCGCCTTGAACGACACGGGCTCCGCGCTCTGCTGCAGCGACGCGAGGATCGCCTGGAACTCGGGACGGATCTCCTCGGGGACCATGCCGAGGTCGACCGCGCTGAGCGTCTGGCCGACCTTCATCGCCGCGCCCCGCATGCCGCTGAAGAGCTTGACGAGCGCTTGGGCGGACTTCAGCTGCTGGCGCGTGGCGGCGCTGCGCCGCACGTCCGACGAGCCCGTCGCCAGCAGCGCGCGCGCGGCGCCCTCCCGTGCGGCGACCCCGGCGGCCGCGCCGCCCATGCGGGCGGCGCGTCTGACCCGCGACCCCCTGATCTCGTCCTGTGCCATCCGCCGTCCTCCCGGTCGCCCGCGGTTCGCCGTTCACCTGATCGACGAATGCAACGTACCATATCGATCACATGATCGGTGAAACCGGGAAGACGGCCTCCGAGCCGCGGCGGCCCACGCGAGCCCAGCAGCGCGTCGCCACCCGGACCGCGATCCTGGACGCCACCCGGGACTGCCTCGTCGAGGACGGCTGGGGTGGCCTGACCACCCGCAACGTCGCCGAGCGGGCGGGTGTCGCCCAGAGCACGTTGATGCACCACTTCGAGACGCGTGAGGCGCTCCTCATCGAGGCCGTCACGCACCTGGCCTCCCGGCTCGCCGACGACGCGTTGGACGAGATCGACCTCGCCGCCCTGCGCAGCCCCGAGCAGCGGGCCGCAGGCCTGGACCAGGCCTGGCGCGAGCTCAGCTCACCGCCCGCGCTCGCCGCCGCTCAGCTCTGGGCCGCCGCCTGGTCCGAGCCCGAGCTCGCCGCCGCGCTGCGCGAGCTCGAGGAGCGCCTGAGCGGCATCTTCATCAGCACCGCCGTCGTCCTCTTCCCCGACTTCGCCGACGACCCGCGCTTCCTCGCCTTCCTGGACATCGGCATCTCGCTCTTCCGCGGCCTGGTCATGGCGATCCCCGTCTCCGGGCGCGACCAGGTGGACGCGCGCTGGCGGGCGATGCGGCCGATCCTGCTGGAGTCCGCGGCGCAGTTCCTCGGCGAGGAGCGCCCCTGAGCCGCTGCCCCGGAATCCGCGGCACGGCGGCTACGGCCTCTGGCGCAGGATCAGGGCAGGACGGCGATCAGGTCCTGGCTGTAGATCAGGACGAAGGCCACGGCCGTCATCGCGCAGGCAGCCACGGCACCGGCGACGACCTGCGGTCCTGCAAGACGCCGCCAAGCGACGGCGATGAGGAGGAGGCCCCCGACGGCGACCTCGCCCCACCAGTACAGCGGGACGGTCGTGTCGGCGATGAACGCAAGGCCGTACACGCCCTCGCCGACGAGCACGCCACTCATCACGCCGATGCCCAAGGCGGCCGCATGCCCGCGGCTCGTCCTGACCCAGTGGGCGCCGATGCCGAGCGCCGGCCCGACGGCGACGCCTGCCGCACCCCAGAAGACGACGAGCGCCGCTCCTGACGCGTGGCCACGCGCGCCTGCGCCGAGGACGTAGCCGCCGAGCAGGGCCAACAGCGCGATGCAGCCACAGGCCGCCGCGCCTCGGGCGTCGGTCGCCATCAGGGCGAGGGTGAAGGCGACGAGCGCCCACGGTCCGCTGGTGTTCGCCAGGGAGCCGAGGTCCTCCGGCAGCCACCCTTGGGCGAAGGCCGTGATCACGCCGAGGAGCAGTCCGACGACGACGGACACGAGCGGGCCGGTCGACGCCGATCTCGTCGCGCACGTGTCCTCCGGTCGCGACGACGGCGCTTGCACCTGACCGATCCTACGAGCGTTCCGAGACCGTGTCGGTCGTGACGGGTCCGGCACCGAGTCGAAGAGGAATCCAGACGCCGATGACCGCTCCGCCGGCGTGGACGACACCGGCCGCAAGGCGTCGGCCCGGTCGGCAGCGGTCGTCTGCGCTGAGGTCGCCGGACGGCCCCGCGGCCAGCGCGCCGAGCGTCAGAACGAGCCGTCGAAGGGGATGAACGTGTTGGCGAACACGACGGTCGTCGGGTTGAGCGCCTGAGCCGCGGTCCCGGACACCCCACGCACCGACCGCG
>CAZRLR010000301.1:0-5838 GCA_964600395.1 uncultured Conexibacter sp. | reverse complement strand
GGTAGGCGTGGACGGTCGTCGAGACGTCGTCGATCTTCCCGCCGGCGGTGATCCACGCGGTCAGCTCGGCGATCGCCGCGCCGGCCGCGCGGCCGACGATGGTCGCGCCGACGAGGCGCCCCTTGGGGTCGCCGACGAGCGTCGCCGCGGCCGTCGGCGCGCGGGCGGTCAGCGCGCGGTCCAGCTGGCCGTGGCCCTCGACGGCCGCGACCGTCACGTCGTCCCCCCAGCGCTCGCGCGCCTCGGCGACGGTCAGGCCGACGTGCGCGACCTCCGGGTCGGTGAAGGTCACCCACGGGATCGCCGCGCCGTCGGCGCGCCGGCGCAGGCCGAGCAGGGCGTTGACCGTCGCGACGCGGGCGTGGTGGGCGGCGACGTGGGTGAAGGCCGGGCCGCCGGTGACGTCGCCGACGGCCAGCACGTCGCGGGCGCTCGTGCGCAGCGTGCCGTCGACCGTCACCGCGCCGCGCGCGTCCGTCCGCACCCCGGCGGCCTCCAGGCCGAGCCTGGCGGTCCGCGGCGCGCGCCCCGCAGCGACGAGGACGCGGTCGACCTCGAGCTCCGTGCCCCCGGCGAGCGCGACGCGCACGGCGCCGTCCGCCTGCCGGTGGACCGCGTCGATGCGGGCCGACAGGTGCAGGCCGATGCCCTCGGCCCGCAGCGCCTCGGCGAGCAGCCTGGCGGCGTCCGGCTCGTCGCGGGGCAGCAGCCGGTCGGCGGTGTCGACGAGGTGCACCTCGCTGCCCAGGCGCGCGAACGCCTGGCCGAGCTCGCAGCCGATCGGCCCGGCGCCGACGACGGCCAGGCGCCGCGGCAGCTTGCTCAGCGACCAGACGCTGTCGGTCGTCAGCGGGTCGGCGTCGGCCAGGCCGGGGACGTCGGGGACGACGGGGTGCGAGCCGGTCGCGACGATCGCCCTGCGGAAGCGCAGGCGCCGGTCGCCGGCCTCCAGCACGCCGCCGCCGGCGAAACGCCCCACGGCGGTGACGACCTCCACGCCCTCGGCGCGCAGGCGCTCGACGGAGTCGTGCGGCGCGATCTGCGCCTGGACGTCCTGCACGTGGGCCATGACCGCGGCCAGGTCGACGGGCTCGACGCTCGCCCGCACGCCGAAGCGGTCGGCGTGGCGGATGCCGTGCACGAGCTCGGCGGCGGCCAGCAGGCTCTTGGACGGCACGCACCCGGTCCACAGGCAGTCGCCCCCTGGCTGCGCGTCGCGCTCGACGAGCGCGACGCGGGCGCCCATGCCGGCGGCGATGAACGCGCTGACCAGGCCGCCGGTGCCGCCGCCGAGGATGACGAGGTCGTAGCGGGGGTCGGTCGCGCGCGTCACACCGCAGACCTTCGCACGCGGGCGACCGGACCGGTCACGTCCGGTCGCGTGAGAACCGCTTGGGCCACCACCAGTTCGCGTCGCCCAGCAGCGTCACGAGCGCCGGGACGACGAGCGCCCGCACGACGGTCGCGTCCAGCAGGATGCCCGCGGCCAGACCGGTGGCGAGGATCCGCAGCTCGGTGCTCGGCGCGGCGGCCAGGGCGACGAAGGCGAGGAAGAGGATCGTCGCCGCGCACGTCACCAGGCGGCCGGTGCGCCCGAGCCCGGCGACGACCGCCTCGTCGGTCGAGCCCGTCCGGTCGTACTCCTCGCGGATCCGGCTGAGGATGAAGACCTCGTAGTCCATCGACAGGCCGTAGAGGAAGGCGAAGACCGCCAGCGGCACCCAGTTCGTGATGCTGCCGGTCGCCGGGACGCCGCCGATGAGCTGCGAGCCGTGGCCCTCCTGCCAGACGAGGACGATGACGCCGTAGGACGCGGCGACCGAGACGACGTTGAGGGCGATCGCCTTCAGCGGCAGCACGACGGACCGCAGCGAGCGCGCCAGCAGCGCGAAGGTGATGAGCGCGATGAGCACGATCATGAGCGGGAAGGAGGCGTAGATCGCGTCCGACAGGTCGCGGTCCTGCGCGTCGGGGCCGCCGGCGCGCACCCCGCCGCCGACGTCCCGCAGCGCGTCGACCGCCGCGCGGCCGCCGTCGACGGAGGCGTCCTCGCGCAGGACGGCCAGGGCCACGGCGTCGCCGCCACGGACCCAGCCCGGATCGCCGGGCGCGAGCACCGCGCGCACGCCGTCCACCGCCGCCACCCGCGTGCGCTGCGCGTCGCTGACCGGCCCCTCCGTCAGGAGCTCCACCGGGGTCAGCGCCCCGGCGCCGAGGCCCGCGTCCTCCAGCGTGCGCAGCGCCTGCTCGGCCTGCCCGCCGGAGGAGAGCGAGTCGACCGACGGGCGCCCGGGCTGCAGCGTCGTGGCGGTGGCGACGAGGGCGAGCAGCACGACGAGGCCGACGGCCGCCGCCGCCCACCGCCGGCGCACGACGAAGCGCGCCCACGCCGTCCAGCGCGCCCCGGGCTCGGCGTCGCGGTCGTCGCGCCGGCGGTCCATCCGCGGCCCGACCGCCGACAGGATCGCGGGCAGCAGCGTCAGGGCCGCGACGACGGAGACGAGCGGGATGAGGAGGCCGCCGAAGCCGATCGAGCGGATGAACGGCACGGGGACGACGACGAGCGCGAGCAGGCCGATGCCGACCGTGACGCCGCTGACGGCGACCGCGTGCCCGGCCGTCCGCATCGACGTGCGCAGCGCCGTGTCGGGGTCCGCGCCGCGGGCGCGCTCCTCCCGCCAGCGCACGACGACGAGCAGCGAGTAGTCGATCGCCACCCCGAGGCCGATGAGGCCGACGAGGAACTGCACGACGAACGAGACGTCCGTCAGCGCGGCCAGCCCGCGCAGCAGCAGGAACGTCGTCAGGATCGAGACGGCGGCGACGAGGATCGGGACGACGGCCAGCGGCGAGGCGAACACGAGCGCGAGGACGACGAGCGCGCCGAGGCCGCCGGCGAGCGTCTCGACGAGCAGACCGGCGCCACCCCCGGACCCCGAGTCGTCGCTCAGTGCTTCCACGCCGGTGATGCGCACGGGCGCGCCGCCGACGGTCAGGGACGCGGCTGCGCGCCGGGCCGCCGCCAGCGCCTCGGGGTTCTCGTCCGGCGCCGGGCGCCCGATCGGCGGGAAGACGAGGCCGTAGCCCGTGGCGCCGTCGGCGGCGAGGAGCGGGCTGGCGCCGGTCGCGGGCGGGGCGGCGACGCGCGCGCCGCGGACGGCCCCGCCGACCGTCAGCACCGCGCGGCGCAGATCCGCGCGGAACGTCTGCGCGGACGCCTGACCGCGCTGCGCGACGACGACGATCGGCGACAGCAGCGCCCCGTTGCCGAAGCGCGCGACGATGCGCTCGTTCGTCTGGAAGGCGGGCCGCCCGGGGGCGTCGAAGGCCTGCGAGAGCGCGCCGGAGATCGAGCTCGCCGCCCAGCCGCCGGCGATCGCGAGCACGAGCCAGGCCAGCACGACCCGCCGGCGGTGGCGGATCACGAGGTCCGAGAGGCGGTCCATGGCCCCAGTGTGTGCCCGGGGCGCGCCCGGGCGTAGGCACCAAAGGATGAATCGGTCACCACAGGGCGCCTTGACGCTGCCACGCTACGGGCGGTGCCCCTCCCCCGCCTCCCCGACCCCGTGCGCCGCGACGTCCCGCTCGCCCTGGCCGCCGCGGCGGTGGCCGTCGCCCAGCTCGTCGCCGGGCCGGTCTCCAGCGACACCGTCGGCCTGCGCCAGGCGGACGCCCTCGGGGTGGCGCTCATGCTCGCCATGGTGCTGCCGGTCGCCGTGCGCCGGGTGTCCCCGCTCTCCGCGATGGGCCTGGCCGGAACGGCTGCGCTGGCGGTGACGGCGCTCGGCTACGGCTTCACCGTCGGGGCTCTCACGGTGTGGCTGCTCATGGGCTCCACCGCCCTGCACACCGACCGCCGCACGAGCGTCGCGCTGGGGGCGGTCGGGGCGGGGGCGGTGACCTGGTCGGTCGCCTGCTTCGACCCGGGCGACCGCCAGGTCCTGCAGCTGGCGATCGCCGCCGGCGTCGGCCTGCTGCCGGCGCTCTGCGGGGACGCGCTGCGCCGCCAGCGCGAGCTCGTCGTCGAGGTCCGGCGCCTGCGCGGCGCCGAGCTCGAGCGCGCCGTCGCCGCCGAGCGCGTGCGCATCGCGCGCGACGTGCACGACACCGTCGGCCATCATCTCGGGGCGATCAGCCTGATGGCGCGCGCGGGCGAGCTGGACCCCGACCCGGGTGCGTTCGGCCGGATCGCCACCCTCAGCGACCGTGCCCTGGCCGACACGCGGCAGACGCTCGGGATCCTGCGCGGCGACGCGACGGCGGAGCGCCGGCCCGTCCCGTCGCTCGCCGACCTGCCGGCGCTCGTGCAGACCGCCCGCCTGGGCGGCGTGGAGGTGCAGCTCTCCGTCGACGACGACGTCGCCACGCTGCCCGAGCTCGTGTCGACCTGCGCCTTCCGCATCACCCAGGAGGCGCTGACCAACGCCGTCCGCCACGCGGCGCCTGCCCGGGCGGACGTGCGGATCCGCCGCGACGCGGGGCGCCTGCAGGTGACGGTCCGCGACGACGGCACGCGGCGCGCGGCGCCGTCGCCGGACGCCTCTGGCATCGCGGGGATGCGCGAGCGCGCGCGCTCGCTGGGCGGGACGCTGCAGGCCGCCCCCGCCGGCGACCGCGGCTGGTGCGTGCACGCCGAGCTGCCCGTCCGCGCATGACCAGCACCGTTCTCATCGCCGACGACCACGCCGAGACGCGCGGGGCGCTGCGGACGATCGTCGGCCACCACGAGGGCTTCGCCGTGGCGGGCGAGGCGGCCGACGGCGTCGAGGCGCTCGCGCTGGCCCGGCGCCGCCGGCCGGACATCGTCCTGATGGACATCCGCATGCCGCGTCTGGACGGCCTGACCGCGACGCGGGAGCTGTGCGCGGAGCCCGACGCGCCGGCCGTCGTCCTCGTGACGACCTTCGACGAGGACGACTACGTCTTCGCCGGCCTGCAGGCCGGCGCGCGCGGCTTCCTCCTGAAGTCCGCACCCGTGACGCGCATCGTCGACGCGCTGCGCGCGGTCGCCGCCGGCGACGGGCTGATCGCCCCGGAGGTCACGCGGCGGCTCATCGCGCGCTTCGCGCAGGTGGCCCCCGCCCGTCCCGCCGACCCGGCCCTGGCGACGCTGTCCCCGCGCGAGCGGGACGTCCTGGAGCGCATCGCCCGGGGCATGAGCAACGGCCAGATCGCCGCCGACCTCACGCTCGAGGAGACGACCGTCAAGAGCCACGTCGGGCGCCTGCTGGCCAAGCTCGGGCTCTCCAGCCGCGTGCAGGCGGTGATCTGGGCCTACGAGACCGGGCTGGCCGAGGCCGGCGGACAGCGCCCGCCGGCCCGCTTCTAACGCGGCCGCCTGACCTTCGGCTTGAGGACCCAGAAGTAGGCGGCGCTGCGCGCCTTGGCGCCCGCCGGGCTCGTCGCCTCGACGATGACGCGGTAGCGACCGGGCGTCGGCGCGGCCCCGAGGAGCGACGTCAGCGTGAAGCGGTGGCGCCCGGCCGCGACGGAGACCGTCGACGTCTCGGACCCCGTCTGCGCCGCGCGCGCGATGGCGGCGGTGCGCCCGCGCGGCGCCGCCCGCAGGACGGTGACGTAGCTGCTGGGCGGGAGCGCCTTCGGGCAGGTCGTGCGGTTGCCCGGGTCCGGGACGGTGCGCCGCTGGACCGTGAAGCTCACCTTGGCGGCGGCGCTCACGGCGTAGTCCACCCGGGCCGTCCGGCTGGCGCCCTTCGCCGTCCCGACGCAGCGGGTGACGGTGACCGGCGCGAGGCTGATCGTCGGCGCGGGCGCCGGGGCCGGCGCGGGCGCGGGGGCGGGGGCGGGCGCGGGCGCCGGCGGGGGCACGACCGGGGC
>CAZRLR010000300.1:1738-5851 GCA_964600395.1 uncultured Conexibacter sp. | reverse complement strand
GACCGCGGCGCCGTGATCCTCGCGGTGTGCGGCGGCTACCAGCTGCTCGGTCACTCCTACGAGCTCGGGGACGACGTGCTGCCCGGGGTCGGCCTGCTGGACCTCAAGACCGTCCGCCACGACGGGGAGCGCCTCATCGGCAACGTCGCGATCGAGGTGGACCTGCCCGGCGCCGG
Source organism: uncultured Conexibacter sp. (assembly GCA_964600395.1). GTDB lineage: Bacteria > Actinomycetota > Thermoleophilia > Solirubrobacterales > Solirubrobacteraceae > Paraconexibacter. Next base: position 5,675 of record CAZRLR010000300.1, on the reverse strand, counting down.
CGGCCCCCGGACGATCGCCGGCTTCGAGAACCACGGCGGGCGCACCCACCTGGCCGCGGGGCAGCCGGCCCTCGGGCGGGTGCTCAGAGGGCACGGCAACACGGGCGACAGCGGCGCGGAGGGCGCGTGGCGCGACAACGTGCTGGGGACGTACATCCACGGGCCGCTGCTGCCGAAGAACGCCTGGCTGGCGGACTGGCTGACCCAGCGGGCGCTCGGCCTCGAGGAGCCGCTGGCCCCCCTGGACGACGCGCTGGAGGACGCCGCGCACCGCTCGGCGCGGCGCGCGGCAGGCGTCTGACCCACCGGCCCAAGCTGGCACCCCGGCGCTCTTCGTGGGCGTGCGCGCATTGTCCGAATCCCCGGTGGGAAATGTGGTCTTTCCGAGGGCGGGTATAGGCTTGGTCCTGCCGCACTCGCGACAGGTCGTCGCCCCGGGAGCCAAGGACACCACCGTGACGTCAGACACCGCCCACGCCGAGGGGCCATCCGCGAACCGCCAGGCGGCGACGCTCGAGTTCCAGGACGTCACCAAGCGCTACGCCGGCGCCGACGAGGCCGCGATCGACGGCCTGAGCTTCCGCGTCGAGGCCGGGGAGATCTGCGTCCTGGTCGGCCCGTCGGGCTGCGGCAAGACGACGGCGATGCGCCTCGTCAACCGGATGATCGAGCTCACCGGCGGGGACATCCTGCTCGACGGCACCTCGATCCTCCGGCGCGACCCGGCCGAGCTGCGCCGCGAGATCGGGTACGTCATCCAGCAGGTCGGGCTCTTTCCGCACCACACGATCGCCGACAACATCGCGACCGTCCCCCGGCTGCTGGGCTGGTCCAAGGCCCGCACGCAGGAGCGCGTGACCGAGCTGCTGGACCTCATCGGCCTGGAGGCCTCCCTCGGGGACCGCTACCCCGCCCAGCTCTCCGGCGGCCAGCGCCAGCGCGTCGGCGTGGCCCGCGCCCTGGCCGCCGACCCGCCGCTCATGCTCATGGACGAGCCGTTCGGCGCGATCGACCCGATCAACCGCGAGCGCCTGCAGGACGAGTTCCTGCGGCTGCAGGCGCAGGTCCGCAAGACGATCGTCTTCGTCACCCACGACATCGACGAGGCGATCAAGATGGGCGACCGCATCGCGATCCTCCGCAAGGGCGGGCGTCTGGCGCAGTACGCCAGCCCGCAGGAGCTGCTCTCCCGGCCGGCCGACGACTTCGTCGCGAGCTTCGTCGGCGCCGACCGCGGCCTCAAGCGCCTGGGGCTCACGACGCTCGCCGACCTGGAGCTGCCGGCCGCCAACGGCACCCGGCCGCGGGACGGCTCGCCGCAGGTCCCGCTGCGGACCTCCGTCCGCGACGCCCTCTCGGCGATGCTCGTCGAGGGCGGCGGCCCCCTGACGGTCGTGGACGAGCACGGCGACGTGCGGGGCATGGTGACGATGGAGCTCGTCAGCGGGGTGCTCAGCGACCACGGGACGCCCGAGGCCGAGGACCGGACCTGATGCTGCGGCTGGCCGCCGACGGCCCCGTCATCCCGGACTTCGGCGGCAGCGGGGGCGCGGGCTCCTGCGTCCGCGACAACGGCCTCTTCTGCACGGACTGGGTCAAGGACAACTGGTCCGACGTGCTCTTCCCGGCGTTGAAGGAGCACATCGTCCTGACGCTCATCGCCGTCGTCATCGGCTTCGCGATCTCGATGGCGCTCGCGCTCCTCACGCACCGCCGGCGGGTCTTCGAGGGCCCGATCGCGCTGACGACCGGGATCCTCTACACGATCCCGTCGCTCGCGTTCTTCCAGGTCATGGTCGCCTTCACGGGGCTCACGCGCCTGACCGCCGAGATCGCGCTGGTCTCCTACACGCTGCTCATCCTCTACCGCAACATCCTCGCCGGGCTGCGCGGCGTGCCCTCCGAGGTCCGCGAGGCGGCCGAGGGCATGGGCATGACCCGCGGGCAGGTGCTGCGGAAGGTCGAGCTGCCGCTCGCGCTGCCGGCGATCGTCGCCGGGGTGCGGATCGCGACGGTCACCGTCATCTCGCTCGCGACGGTCGCGGCGTACGTCGTCGACGAGGGCCTGGGCAAGCCGATCTTCGTCGCCGTGCAGCAGAGTGTCTTCAAGACGGAGATCCTCGCCGCCGGTGGCCTGGCGATCGCGCTGGCGCTCATCGCCGACGCGCTGCTCGTGGGCCTGCAGCGGCTCCTGACCCCGTGGGCGCGGCGGGCGGCGTCGGCATGAACGACCTCAAGGACGCCTTCGGCTTCATCGCCGACAACCGGTCGCTGCTGCTCGACAGCGCCCTGCACCAGCTGCTCATCGCGGGCATCGCGCTCGTCATCTCCCTCGCGATCGCCGTGCCGCTCGGCGTCTGGCTCGGCCACCGGCACCGCGGCGCCTTCTTCGCGATCAACGTGTCGAACATCGGGCGGGCCCTGCCCTCCCTGGCGCTCATCGCGATGATGATCGCCGTCATCGGGATCGGCGACACGCCGCTGATCATCGCCCTCGTCGTCCTCGCCGTGCCGCCCGTCCTGACGAACGCCTTCGTCGCGGTCGACGGCGTGGACGCCGACGTCGTGGACGCCGCGCGCGGGATGGGCATGGCCGAGCGGGCGATCATCCGCGACGTCGAGCTGCCCCTGGCGCTCCCGCTGCTCTTCGCCGGCATCCGCACCGCCGCGGTCTACGTCGTGGCGACCGTCCCCCTGGGGGCCGTCACCGGCGCCGGCGGGGGTCTGGGCGACATCATCGCCAACCAGGCGTCCTACCGGCTGTCGGGCGTCATCGGCGCCGCGATCTGCGTCGCCGTCCTCGCGCTGCTCGTCGACGGCGTCTTCGTCCTTCTCCAGCGCGCCGTCACGCCGCGCGGCCTGCGCCCCGAGGGGCGTGCCCGCGCGGTCGCGGCCGGCGACGCGTCCACCATCGTGAACATCCAAGACAGGAGCACCCTCCCATGACCAACCGCAGCTGGCTGCGCACCATGCCCGCTCTTCTGGCGGCATCGCTGGCCCTGACGGTCACCGCCTGCGGCTCCGACGACGACAGCAGCAAGTCGACGTCGAGCGCCGCCACCACCTCGACCTCCGCCGCCGCGGAGCTGCCGGGCAAGGGCAAGCCGCCCGTCACGCTCGGCGCCAAGGACTTCACCGAGCAGTTCATCCTCGGCGAGCTCTACGGCCAGGCCCTGAAGGCCAAGGGCTTCGACGTGACGATCAAGTCGAACATCGGCTCCTCGGAGATCACCGACAAGGCCCTCACGTCCGGCAAGATCGACCTGTACCCCGAGTACACCGGCACGATCGTCTCGACGCTCGCCGGCCAGTCCGACCAGCCCCAGAGCGCCGACGCGACCTACGAGGCCGCCAAGGCCTTCGAGGCCAAGCGCGGCTTCACGACCCTCGACAAGACGCCGTTCTTCGACGCCGACGGCCTGGCCGTCAAGCCGGAGTTCGCCGACAAGAACGGGCTCAAGACCGTCGCCGACCTGAAGAAGCTGTCGTCGTTCAAGTACGGCGCCCCGCCCGAGAACCGCACGCGCTTCCAGGGCCTGAAGGGCATGAAGTCCGAGTACGGCCTGGACAACGTCGACTTCAAGCCGCTGGCCATCGGCCTGCAGTACAAGGCGCTGGCCAGCGACAAGATCGACGTCGCCGCGGTCTTCACGACCGACGGCCAGCTGCAGGGCGGCAAGTACACGGTGCTGGAGGACCCCAAGGGGATCTTCGGCTACCAGAACGTCACGCCGGTCGTGAGCAACAAGGTGCTCGCCGCCCAGGGGCCCGAGTTCGCCGCGACGCTCAACGCCGTCTCGGCGAAGCTGACGAACGAGGCGATGCAGAAGATGAACGCGGCCGTCGACCTCGACAAGCAGAAGCCCGCCGCCGTCGCCAAGGCCTTCCTGGAGGCCAACGGCCTCCTCGGCTAGGAGCCGTCCGTCGCGCCGGTCCG
>CAZRLR010000300.1:0-1728 GCA_964600395.1 uncultured Conexibacter sp. | reverse complement strand
CCCCCACTCCCCACCTGGTGCGCCCCCCGCCGCCCCGCCGGTCCGTGCCCCGGCGCCCACGACCGATCGCGCGTCACGTCCGGGTCACATCATGACCCGGTCGTGACCGCGGATCGGCCACCGTCGACGTCAGCCGGTGCGGCGGTAGCGCGGCTGCGACCGGCGCTGCTGCGGGCGGCGTTCGTCGCGGTGGGCCGCGAGGTCGACGACCTCGAGGCTGCGCGCCCAGGCGACGAGCTCGACCGTCTGCCAGACCGGCATCCCCCGCTCGCGCGTGGCCAGGATGAGGCGGCGGTCCTCCGTCACGAGGACGTCGGCGCGCAGGGCCGCCGCATCGGCGATCAGGTCGTCCTGGGCGTGGCGGCTGCCGAAGCGCAGCGCGTCGCCCGCGTCGTCGTCGGTGTAGCGCACGCGGCCGGTCCGATAGACGCCGGCGACACCGGAGGCGGCGGGGACGACGTGCCGCGGCAGGCGCTGCAGGGCCTTGCGGCGCACGGGGTCCGGGATGGCGGCGAGCTGGTCCTCCTGCACGTGCGTCGTGCAGAGCAGCAGCTCGCGAGCGCGGACGGCCTCCAGGACGGCCTCGCGGCCGCTGCGGTCGGCGTGGAGCGCATCGAACACCATCGTGTCAAGCATCGCCCGTCGCATGCCCCGCCCACTGTAGACGCGCCACCGGCGGCATCCCGGCGGTCGCGTCGCGTCAGGTGCCGCTGGACCCGAAGCCGCCCGTGCCGCGCCGCGTGTCGTCCAGCGTGTCGACCTCGACGAGGCGCGGCGCGGTGACCGGCGTCACGACGAGCTGGGCGATCCGGTCGCCCGCCGCCCACGCGAACGGGTGCGCGCGGTCGGTGTTCAGCAGCAGCACCTGCAGCTCCCCGCGGTAGCCCTCGTCGATGAGGCCGGGGGCGTTGACGACCGTGACGCCGTGACGGGCGGCCAGCCCGCTGCGCGGCAGCACGAGGCCGGCGTGCCCGGCCGGCAGGGCGATCGCCAGGCCGGTGCAGACGCTCGTGCGCTGCCCCGGGGCCAGCTCCCCGCCGTCCAGCGCGCAGAGGTCCAGGCCGGCGTCCCCGGGGTGCGCGCGGCGCGGCAGCACGGCGCGCTCGTCCAGCCGCAGCAGGCGCAGCTCGCTCACGGCCGGACGGCCCGGGCCCGCGTCACGCCTGGGCGCCGACCGCGAAGCGCCCGAAGCGCTCGGCCACGCTGGCGGGGACGCGCGCGTGGACGTGGACGCCCTCGGGCGTGTCCTCGCGGTGCAGGTCCCCGGCGATCTCGTGCAGCTCGGCCAGGCGGGCGCCGTCCTGGTAGGGCAGCAGCAGGTCGACGTCCTGCAGGCGGCGCTCGAACTCCTCGGCGATCCGCTCGCCGAAGGCCGGCACGCCCTCCCCCGTCGCCGCGCTCACCAGCGCGGCCTCCGGGAAGCGGCGGGCGAGGATCTCGCGGTCCTCGGGCTCCAGCGCGTCGATCTTGTTCAGGACGAGCAGCCGCGGACGGTCACCGGCGCCGATCTCCTCGAGCACCTCGTCCACCGCGCGCATCATCTGCTCGCGGTCCTCCTCCTCGGCCGATGCGTCCACGACGTGCAGGACGAGGTCCGCCAAGCGCGTCTCCTCGAGCGTCGCGCCGAAGGCCTGCACGAGCTGGTGGGGCAGCTTGCGGATGAAGCCGACGGTGTCCGTCAGGAGGTAGGTGCGGCCGTGCAGGCGCCAGGTGCGCGTCGTCGGGTCC
>CAZRLR010000299.1:0-5851 GCA_964600395.1 uncultured Conexibacter sp. | reverse complement strand
CGTCATGCCCAGCCTCGCGTCGATCGCCGCGATCTACTCGTGCGACCTCTTCGGCGTCAGCGACCCCTCGACCTTCGTCGTCCTGCTCATCGGCGTCGGCTGGATCGTGATCATGACTGGCATCTGCTACATCGGGATCGAGCTGTCGGCCCGCACGCAGCAGCTGCTGCTCGGCATGGAGTTCCTCACCCTGCTGCTGTTCTCCGTCGTCGCGCTCGTCAAGGTCTACAGCGACGACCCGAAGGGCTCGATCAAGCCGCAGGCCTCGTGGTTCAACCCGTTGGAGATCTCCTCCTCCAGCGCCATGGCCGGCGGCGTCCTGCTGGCGATCTTCATCTACTGGGGCTGGGACTCGGCGGTCAGCGTCAACGAGGAGACCGAGAACGGGGCCTCCTCGTCCGGCAAGGCCGCGGTCCTGTCGACCTTCATCCTGCTCGGCATCTACGTCGTCGTCGCGGCTGCCGCCCAGGCCTTCGGCGGGACGCAGTCGCTCATCGACAACCAGTCCGACGTCTTCGCCCCGATCGCCAAGGACGTCCTGGGCACGCCGTGGGACAAGCTGCTCATCATCGCGGTGCTCACCAGCGCGTCGGCGTCCACCCAGACGACGATCCTGCCGGCGACGCGCAGCGCGCTGTCGATGGCGCGCAAACGGGCGATCCCCGACAGCTTCGGCAACGTCCACGCCCGCTACATGACGCCCTCGAACGCGACGATCTGGATGGGCGGCGTCTCCATCGCGGTCTTCGCGTTCCTGCAGCTCACGAGCGAGAACCTCATCGCCGACGCGTTCACGTCGCTGTCGATGACGATCGCCTTCTACTACGGCATGACCGGCATCGCCTGCACCTGGTTCTACCGCCATCACCTGCTGTCCAGCGCCCGGAACTTCCTCTTCCTCGCCGTCCTGCCGCTGCTGGGATCGGGCATCCTCGCCTACGTCTTCTACAAGGCCGTCAAGGACTACTCGGTCGAGGACGGCGGGTACGCAAAGCCGTTCCTGGGCGTGGGCTCGCCCGTCGTCATCACGATCGTGATGATCATCGCGGGGCTCGTGCTCATGGCCCTGCAGTGGCGCGCGCACCCGGAGTTCTTCCGTCGCAAGCCCCAACCGGTGGACCCCGCGCTCGGCGCCCGGATCACCGCGAAGGACTTCGCCTGATGTCCGGCCTGGTCGTCGGGTACGACGGGACCGAGGGCGCCCGCGCCGCGCTGGACGAGGCGCTGCGGCTGGCCGTGGAGCTGGGCGGCGTGCCCATCCACCTCGTCTTCGCGTTCGAGTCCCCGCGCCTGGGGGGTGAGCTGCGCGACCTGGACGACGCGATCGCCGAGCGCGGGCAGACGCTGCTCGAGCACGGGGTGCACCACGTGCAGGCCGCCGGCTCGCCGGTGAAGGTCACGACGCAGTTCATGAAGGCCGACCCCGCCGAGGGCCTGATCGCGACCGCGCAGGAGCACGACGCGCGCTTCATCGTCGTCGGCTCCTACGGCGAGAAGCCGCTGCGCAGCGCGCTCGTCGGCGCCACGCCCACGCGGCTGCTGCACCTCAGCGACCGGCCCGTGCTCGTGGTGCGCGTTCCGGAGTAGGCTCGCCGCCATGCGCGCCGTCGTCATCACCGCCCATGGCAGCTACGACACCCTGCAGGTGCAGGAGCGGCCGGACCCCGTCTGCGGGCCCGGCCAGGTCGGGATCGAGGTCAAGGCCGCGGGCGTGAACTTCGCCGACGTCATGGCGCGCATGGGGCTCTACCCCGACGCGCCGGACGTCCCGTGCGTCGTCGGCTACGAGGTGAGCGGGCTCGTGACGCAGGTGGGGGACGGGGTCGACGGCGTGGCCGTGGGGGACCGCGTCATGGCCGGCACGCAGTTCGGGGGCTACGCCGAGCAGGTCGTCGTCCCCGCCGCCGACATCGTCCCGCTGCCGGACCGGGTCAGCTTCGAGCAGGGCGCCGCGATCCCCGTCAACTACGCCACGGCCTGGGCCGGGCTCGTCGGCTTCGGCTCCCTGCGCGAGGGCGACCGCGTCCTGCTGCACGCCGCGGCCGGCGGCGTCGGGATCGCCGCGACGCAGATCGCGCGCCGCCACGGCGCCGAGGTCTGGGGGACGTCGTCCCCGGGCAAGCACGCGCGCATCCGCGAGTTCGGCGTCCAGCATCCGCTCGACTACACGCGCAAGGGCTGGGAGCAGGGCCTGCCGTCCTTCGACCTCATCATGGACGCGGTGGGCGGCGAGTCGCTGCGCCGCAGCTACGGGATGCTGCGCCCGGGCGGCCGCGTCGTCGCGTTCGGCGCCTCGTCCGTCGTCTCCGGCGAGAAGCGCTCGCTGCTGAAGGCCGCCCCGCAGGCGCTGCGCATGGTCCGCGGCTTCAACCTCATGGACCAGATGGGCGATTCGAAGACCGTCATCGGCCTGAACATGCTGACGCTGTGGAAGGACCGCGGCAGCCTCGAGGAGTGGATCACGCCGCTCGTGGCGCTCATGGAGGACGGGACGATCCAGCCCGTCGTCTCGGACGCCGTGCCCTTCGACCAGGCCGGCGAGGCGCACCGCATCCTGACCGAGCGCCGCAACGTCGGGAAGGTCGTCCTCGTCCCGTGAAACGCGCGCGCGGATGCGCTAGCCTCAGATCCGCATGTCGCCCCGGCCGTTTCTTCTGCTTCTTCTCCTCCTTCCCCGCTAGGGGAATGCATCAGCGCGTGGCGGCCGCCTGAAGCCGCGAACCCACCGGAGAAGAACGAAGGACAAAGCCAGAAAGGCACCGAGACGACATGAGCAGCACCAGCAGCAGCGACGCAGTCATCATCTTCGACACGACGCTCCGCGACGGGGAGCAGTCGCCGGGCATCTCGCTCAACACGGCCGAGAAGCTCGAGATCGCCCATCAGCTCGCGCGCCTGCGGGTGGACGTCATCGAGGCGGGCTTCCCGATCGCCTCACCCGGCGACTTCGAGGCCGTCCAGGCCATCGCCCGCCAGGTGCAGGGCCCCGTCATCGCCGGCCTGGCCCGGGCGAACGCCGCCGACATCGACCGTGCATGGGAGGCCGTCCGCGACAGCGAGCGACCTCGGATCCACACGTTCCTGTCGACGAGCGACATCCACATCGAGCACCAGCTGATGTCCACGCGCGAGGACGTCAAGGGCCTGACCCGGGCGTCCGTCGCGCAGGCCAAGGCCCTGTGCGCCGACGTCGAGTTCTCCCCGATGGACGCCACCCGCGCCGACGTCGAGTTCACCGCCGAGGTCCTGCAGATCGCGCTGGAGGAGGGCGCCACGACGATCAACGTCCCGGACACCGTCGGCTACACGATGCCGAACGAGTACGCCGCCTTCCTGACGAAGCTCTACGAGCTCGTCCCGGACCTGCACAAGGCCGTCCTGAGCGTCCACTGCCACAACGACCTCGGCCTCGCGGTCGCCAACTCCTTCGCCGGCGTGCTGGCCGGGGCGCGGCAGGTCGAGACCGCGATCAACGGCATCGGCGAGCGCGCCGGCAATGCCGCGTTGGAGGAGATGGTCATGCTCCTGCACACGCGCGGCGACGCCGTGGGCCTGCACACGAACGTCAACACGACCGAGATCGCCCGCACGAGCCGCCTGGTCAGCCGCCTCACCGGCTACGCGGTGCAGCCGAACAAGGCGATCGTCGGCCGCAACGCCTTCGCCCACGAGTCGGGCATCCATCAGGACGGCGTCCTCAAGCACCGCGCGACCTACGAGATCATGGACGCGACGACGGTCGGCCTGGACGCCAACTCCCTCGTCCTCGGCAAGCACTCCGGCCGCGCGGCGCTGAAGGCCGCGCTGCAGGACCTCGGGTACACGATCGACGGCGCGACGCTCAACGCGGCCTTCAAGCGCTTCAAGGACATCGCGGACAAGAAGAAGCAGGTCACCGCGATGGACCTGGAGGCGCTCGTCACCGACGAGCTGCGCGACGAGCTGGCGGGCTTCTCGCTGGAGTGGTTCGACGTGGAGGCCTCCTCGCGCCGCCCGCCGCACGCGACCGTCGCGGTCCGCACGCCCGACGGCGACACCGTCGAAGGGCGGTTCACCGGCGACGGCCCGATCGACGCGATCTTCCGCGCGATCAACGCCGCCACCGGGGTGGACGCGCGCCTGCGCGAGTTCCGCGTGGACGCCGTCACCGGCGGGCAGGACGCCCTCGGCGAGGCGAGCGTCGTCGTCGAGCTCGGCGACCCGGCCGCCGCGATCAAGGCCGACATGCCCGGCGTCCTGGACGGCGAGCGCGTCACCGGCGCCGGCCAGGCGGTCGCGACGGACATCATCGAGGCGGCCGGCAACGCCTACGCCCGCGCGCTCACGAGCGCGGTGCGCAAGGCGCAGGCCGCCGCGGCGACCGGCGACGCCGACGCCCGGGCGGCCCTCCTCGCGACCCCGTGAGCGCTGACCTGGACCGCGCCCTCGCCGCCCTGGACGAGGGCGCCCTCGTCGCCGACCTGCAGGCGCTCGTCGCCACGCCGAGCGTCACCGGCGACGAGCGGGCGGTCATGCAGCTCGCCGCGCAGCAGGCGCGGCGGGCCGGCCTGCAGGACGTCGAGGTCGTCGCCTACGACCTGGACGCCGTCCGCGCGGACCCCGACCACCCGGGGGAGGAGGCACCTCGCAGCGAGCTGCTCAACGTCCGCGCCCGGCTGAGCGGCGCCACGGAGGACGCCCCGGTCCTCGCGCTCTGCGGGCACCTGGACGTCGTCGGCCCGGGGACCGTCCCGTGGCGGCACGGCTCGCCGTGGTCCGGCGCGATCGAGGACGGCCGGCTGTACGGGCGCGGCGCGGCGGACATGAAGGCCGGCGTCGCCGCGGCGCTGCACGCGATGGCGGCCGTCGGTCGCGCCGGCGTCGTCCCGCGCTGCGCCGTCGAGCTGCTGGCGGTCTCGTCCGAGGAGGACGGCGGGCTCGGCGCCTTCGCGGCGCTGCGCGAGGACGCAGGCTACGCGGCCTGCGTCATCCCGGAGCCCACCGGCTTCGACGTCGTCTGCGCGCAGGCGGGGGCGATCACCTTCACCGGGGTGGTGGAGGGCAAGGCCGCCCACGCCGCGCAGCGCCTGTCGGGCGTCAGCGCGCTGGACCGCTACGTCCCGATCCACGCCGCGCTGCACGCGCTGGAGGCCGAGCTGAACCGCGACGTCGAGCATGAGCTCATGGCCGCGCTCGAGCTGCCCTACCCGGTGCTCGTCGGGCGCATCGCCGCGGGGGACTGGTCCTCGTCGGTCCCCGACCGCCTGGAGTTCGAGGGCCGCGCCCCCGTCCGGGTCGGGGAGACGCTCGCCCAGGGCCGGCGGCTCGTCGAGGACGCCGTGCACGGCGCGGCGGACGGGTTCCTGGACTTCCGCTGGTCGGGCGGGCAGTTCGCGTCGGCCGCGACGCCCGCCGACCACCCGCTCACCCGGCTCGTGCAGGACGCCTCGGCTTCTGCGACCGGCGCGCCTGCCGCCGTCGTCGGCGTCCCCTGGGGCGCGGACATGCGCCTCTTCGTCGCCCGCGGCATCCCGACGGTCATGTGCGGGACGAACGGCATCACCTGCTCCCACGCCGTGGACGAGCACGTCAGCGTCGACGAGGTCGTGCGTCTCAGCCGCGCCTTCGTGCAGATCATCCTCGGCTTCGAGGGCTGAGGCGGCCGCCCGCCGCCCGCGGGCGCCGCCCGCCGCGCCGGGTTACGCTTGTACGTGATAACGTACAACGCGCATGGCGATTCCCGACGACTTCGAGGCCGCGACCCACATCGGGCCGCGCGTGCGCGCGCTGCGCGAGGCGATGGACCTCAGCCTGCGGGACCTCGCCGAGCGCTCGGGCGTCAGCGCCCCGATGCTCAGCCAGGTCGAGCGGG
>CAZRLR010000298.1:0-5875 GCA_964600395.1 uncultured Conexibacter sp. | reverse complement strand
ACGCCGCCCTGCTGTTCCTCCGCGGCGGCCTGCGCCTGCAGGGCGACCCGCGCCTGGCGATCGCCGCGGCCGGCTGCTTCAGCGTCCCCACCCCGGACGGCGAGCGCCTCGACGCGACGGAGGCGATCCCGGAGCTCGACCCCCTGGGCATCGACGCCGACGCCGTGGCCCGCGTCGTGAAGGACCTGTCGGACCGGGACCTGCGCGACCGCATGAGCGGCGGCGTGCGGGACGTCGTCCTCGGCGAGATCTTCGCGCGCTTCGCCGCGCACCTGCGCCCCGACCGCACGCAGAGCGTGCACGCCGCCGTCGCGTGGCGCATCACCGGCCGCGAGGACAAGGGCGCCGACCAGTACGTGACGCTCATCGACCACGGCGAGGTCCGCCTCGTCGAGGCCGGCAGCGTCGAGCCGCGCGTCTCGATCCAGGTCGCGGCTGCCGACTTCCTGCGCCTCGTCACCGGCAACGCGAACCCGGCGATGATGTTCATGCGCCGGCGCATCACCGTGCGCGGGGACCTGGGCTTCGCCGCGCAGCTGACGGGGATGTTCCACCTCCCCAGCCGCTGAGCGTCAGCCGCCGAGGGCGTCCAGGCGGTCCTGCAGCGACCGCCGCTCGGCCGCGTCGGCCGGGTCGGCCCGCAGCGCCGCGCGGTAGGCCTCGGCGGCCTGCGCCGTCTGCCCGAGCCGCGCGAGCAGGTCGCCGCGCAGCGCGTGGTAGGGGTGGAAGTGCGCGAGGTCGAGCGCGTCGACGAGCGCCAGCGCCGCCGCCGGCCCCTCGGCCTCGGCGACCGCGACGGCCCGCGCGAGCGCGACGACCGGGGACGGCGTCAGGCGCAGCAGCTCGCCGTAGAGCGCGGCGATCTGCGGCCAGTCCCGGGGCTCCTGGGCGTGCAGCGCGGCGATCGCCGCCTGCACGACGTACGGGCCGCGCCCGCGCAGCGCGAGCGCCCGGTCCAGGGCGACCGTCCCGGCCGCGATCGCCGCGCGGTCCCAGCGCCCGCTGTCCTGGTCGGCGAGCAGGACGAGCTCGCCGTCGGGCGTGCGGCGCGCGCCGCGACGGGCCTCCAGGAGCAGCATGAGCGCCAGCAGGCCGTGGACCTCGGGCTCGTCGGGCATGAGCTCGGTCAGCGCCCGCCCGAGCGACAGCGCCTCGCCCGCGAGCTCGGTGCGCTCCCCGTAGCCCGTCGTGAAGATGAGGTGGACGACGGCCAGGACGGCCGCCAGGCGCTCGGGCAGCAGGTGGTCCGGCGGCACGCGGAACGGGATCGACGCGGCCTTGACCTTGCGCTTGGCGCGCACGAGGCGCTGGGCCATCGTCGCCTCGGGGACGAGGAAGGCCCGCGCGATGTCCCCGGTCTGCAGGCCGCCGAGCGTCCGCAGGGTCAGGGCGACCTGCGCGTCGATCCGCAGCGCCGGGTGGCAGCAGGTGAAGAGCAGCTCCAGACGCTCGTCGGCGAAGGTGGGTTGCTCGGTCAGGATCGTGGCGGCGTCGGGGGCGGGACCGGGGACGTCGAGCTCGAGCGTCTTGCGGGCGAGCGCCTGCTCGCGGCGACCGCGGTCGATCGCCCGGTTGCGGGCGGTCGCCACGAGCCACGCCCGCGGATGCTCCGGGACGCCGTCGCGGGGCCAGCGGGCCGCCGCGACGGCATAGGCCTCCTGCGCGGCCTCCTCGGCGAGGTCCAGGTCACGCAGGAGGCCCATGAGGGACGCCACGACGGCGCCCCAGTGGGCCCGGAACGTCTGCTCGAGCGGGTCGTCCGTCACCAGTACTGGCCGAGCGGCCGGATCTCGACGCCGCCCCCCAGCCGGGCGGCCGGCACCCGCGCCGCGAGCTCGATCGCCGCGTCCAGGTCGTCGGCCTCGAAGAAGAAGTAGCCGCCGACGGCCTCCTTCAGCTCCGGGTACGGGCCGTCGGTCACGAGCGTCTGGCCGTCCTGCACGCGCACGGTCGTGGCGGTGTCCGGCAGCTGCATCGCCTCCCCGGGCGTGACCCCCGGGGTCTGGTTCAGCGCCTGGTAGTCGGCGTAGACCTTCGCCTTCTCCTCCGCGGGGAAGGTCGCCCAGCTCTCGGTCTGCGGGTGCGGGCTGTCGCCCTGGTGGATCAGCATGAGGTACTTCATCGAGGCCTCCCTCGGTCGTTGTCCTCTCCGAGACGAACGGGACCGTCCCGTTTCGACACCTGCCCGAGAAATCTCGTGGTCAGTTCGCCGACAGGGCGAACGGCGTCCCCTCCGAGTCGCGGCAGATCGACCACGACGCGCCGGGATGGATGTGGGCGCCGCCGAGCTCGAGCACCCGGGCCAGCGCCGCGTCCATGTCGTCGACCGCGAAGTACGGCAGCGACTGCGTGTCGCCGGGCCCGCGGCCGCGCTCGTGCACCCCGACGACCGGGCCGTCGGCGGCAGCGCTCTGACGGCCGCTGCCCTGGCCCGCGGTCCGCGGGTGCAGCGTCACGCCGAGCAGGCCCTCCCAGAAAGCCCGCGCCCGCTCGGGATCGTCCGCCGGGAACTCGATCAGGGACAGGCGCGCGCCGCTCATGCCACGAAACCTAACCCGCGCCCACCCGCAGCGGTCAGGCCATACGATCCGCCGTGCAGCATGCCCGCCCCCGAGCTCCCCTCCGTCCCCCCCGCGGCCGGCCACCCCGCCCGCCTGGAGGCGGTCCGCCGCACCGGCCTGGTGACGAGCGGCCCGGAGGCCGCCTTCGACCGCCTCGCCGGTCTGGCCGCGCGCCTGCTGCAGGCGCCGTCGGCGTTCATCACCGTCATGGACGAGCACCGCGTCTACCGCAAGGCGGCGACCGGCCCGCCGTCGGCCGCCGTGCCGCACGAGGAGGACGTCCGCGTCAGCCTCGGCCGCCACCTGCTCGACGCCGACGGCCCGATCGTCGTCCCCGACACGCGTCAGGACGACCGCCTGCGCGCCGACCCGGTCGTCGCCGACGGCGGGGTCGCCGCCTGGCTGGGCTTTCCGCTGCGCAGCCCGGCCGGCCATGTCCTGGGCGTGTTCTCCGTCGTCGACGTCGTCCCGCGCGTCTGGACCGAGCGCGAGATCGACATCCTCGGGACGCTCACCGACGCGGCCGCGGCCGAGGTCGCGCTGCTGGACGCCCTGACCGAGGAGCGGGCCGCGCGCCAGGAGGCCGCCCGCGCGCTGACGAGCGAGCGCCGGGCGCTCGCCCGGGCGCAGGCGCTCATCGCCGCGGGCGTCGCGCTCAGCGAGCGCAACGATGCCGCGTCCGTCCTGCGGGCGGTCGTCGGCGCGACGGTCCCGGACATCGGCGTCTGGTGCGCCGTGCACCTGCGTCGCCGCGGCACGGCGCCCGAGCTCGTCGCCGCCGGGCACCGCGACCCGGCGCGCGAGGAGGACGTGTGGGCGCTGGACGCCTCCGAGGCGACGTGGCTGCGCACGCGCGTGGCCTCCCCGGTCATGCGCCTGGACGCCCCCCAGCGCTTCGTCGTCCCCGGCGACGAGGCCGCCGTCGACGCGCTCGGCGCGCCGTTCGTCGTCTCGCTGCCGCTGCGCGTGCGCGGCCACACGATCGGCGCCCTGACCGTCGGCGTGGGCCCCGGGGACGAGGGCGACGCGCTGACGACGATCGCCGGTGTCGCGGGCCAGGCCGCCGTCGCGCTCGACAACGCCGGGCTCTACGACGAGCTGGCCGAGGTCGCCCACGTCCTGCAGCAGGCGCTGCTGCCCGGGGTGCTGCCCGAGATCCCGGGCGTCCAGGTCGCCGTGCGCTTCCGCCCCGCCGCCGCCAGCGTCCAGGTCGGCGGGGACTTCTACGACGTCTTCGCCGGCGCCCGCCGCCACGACCATGCGTTCGTCGTCGGCGACGTGGCGGGCAAGGGCCCGGCCGCCGCGACGCTCACCGGCGTCGTGCGCCACACGCTGCGCGCCGCGTTCTTCCGCGGCGACGACCCGCGGGAGGCGGTCGCGCTGGCCAACGAGGCGCTCTTCGACGTCGCCGAGGCCGAGAAGTTCTGCACCGCCGTCTACGGCCAGCTGCAGCACGCGTCCGACCACGTCCTCGTCGACCTCGTCCGCGCCGGGCACCCCGCCCCGCTCGTCCTGCGGCACACCGGCGCGGTGGACGTCGTCGAGCCCGAGGGCGGGGTCATCGGCTCGCGGCTGGACACGACGTGGGACGTGGCGCGGGTGCGCCTGGACCCGGGGGACGCGCTGCTGCTCTACACGGACGGGGCGATCGAGTTCCCCCGCCACCGGGACGTCGACGGCGAGCGGGCCCTCGGGACGCTGGCGGCCGAGCTCGCCGGGGCCGGCGCGACGGCGAGCGAGGTGGCCGAGGCGGTCGAGCACCACACGATCGTCCTCTCGGGCGGACCGCTGCGCGACGATCTCGCGCTGCTCGTCCTGCGGTGCCTGCCGGAACCGCGCTGACGTCGTCGCGGTGACGATCCGGGGTTTAGGATGTCGACCTTCATGGATGACGTTCCCGCCCCCGTCCAGCGCGCAGCCCGCAACGAAGCGGCCTTCCGGCGCCTGAACGAGAACCTCGCCGAGGTCCTCCCCGACGACGCCCGCAAGCCCGCCGGCTACGTCTGCGAGTGCTCGTCGGCGGACTGCCGCCGGATCGTCGACCTGACGATGGACGAGTACCGCGCGGTCCGCTCGGACAAGATGCGCTTCCTCGTCGTGCCGGGCCACGAGCGCGGCGACGTGGAGGACGTCGTGGAGCGCCACGAGCACTACCTCGTCGTCCGCAAGCACGCGGACGTCGCGGCGATCGTCAACCCGTAGGCGCCGGGCCGGGGTAGCATCGCGCGGGTGAGCCCGCGCGCCGCCGACCTGCCCCCCGGCCCCAGGGCCCCGGCCGCGGTGCAGACCGCCCGCTGGGTCCGCGACCCGATCCCGCTCTTCGAGCGCTGCCGCGAGCGCTACGGCCCGCGCTTCACGCTGCGCCTGTCGTTCGGCGGCCCGATCGTCAACCTCACCGACCCGGCGGAGATCAAGGCGATGTTCGCCGCGCCGCCGGACGTGCTGGAGCCCGGCAAGGGCGGCGCCGTGCTCGAGCCCGTGCTCGGGCGCCGGTCGGTCCTCGTCCTGGACGGGGACGAGCACCTGCGCCAGCGCCGGCTCATGCTGCCCGCCTTCCACGGCGAGCGGATGGCGGCGCTGACCACCGTCCTGGAGGAGGCCACCGCCCGCGAGATCGCGACCTGGCCGCGCGACGAGCCGATCGCGCTGCACGCCCGCCTGCAGGGGCTGACGCTCGAGATCATCCTGCGGGCCGTCTTCGGGCTGGAGCCCGGGGCGCGGCTGGACGCGCTGCGCTCCGTCCTGACCGAGTACCTCGAGGAGGCCTCCAAGCCGCACAACATGCTGCCGGCGCTGCAGCGCGACCTCGGCCCGCGGTCGCCGTGGGGGCGCTTCGTCCGGATCCGCGCGCAGGCCCTCACGCTCATCAGCGCCGAGATCGCGCGGCGCCGGGCGACCGCGGGGTCCGACCACGGCGACGTCCTGGCGATGCTGCTGGAGGCCACGGAGGAGGACGGCACGCCGATGGCCGACCTCGACATCCGCGACGAGCTCATGACGCTGCTCGTCGCCGGCCACGAGACGACGGCCTCCCAGCTGGCGTGGACGGTCGAGCGCCTGGTGCGCACTCCGGCGGTCCTCGCGCGCCTGCAGGCCGCCGTCGACGCGGGGGACGACGCCTACCTCCTCGCGACGATCCAGGAGGCGCTGCGCTGCCGGCCGGTGCTGCTGTTCGCCCAGCCGCGGCACGTGACGAAGCCGATCACGGTCGGGGGGTTCGACTACCCGACCGGGTGCGCGCTGACGGCGAACGTCCACCTCGTCCACCACGACCCGGTGCTCTACCCCGACCCGTCGGCCTTCCGCCCGGAGCG
>CAZRLR010000297.1:0-5881 GCA_964600395.1 uncultured Conexibacter sp. | reverse complement strand
GGTCCAGGATCTCCTGGCGCTGCTCCTTGCGCTCCTCCTCGAGCACCGCGCGGCGGCTGAGGACGACGTTGTTGCGCGAGCGGTTGAGCTCGATGACCTTGCACTCGATGGTCTGCGACATGAACTCGTCGAGGTTCGCCACGCGGCGGATGTCGACGAGCGACGCGGGCAGGAAGCCGCGCACGCCGAGATCGATGATGAGGCCGCCCTTGACGACCTCGATGACGAGACCCTCGACCGGCTCGCCGCTCTCGGCGGCGGCCTCGATGCGGCGCCAGGCCTTCTCGAAGCGGGCACGCTTCTTCGAGACGATCAGGCGGCCGTCCTGGTCCTCCTTGGTGAGGACGAGGACATCCACCTCCTCGCCCATCTCGACCTCTTCGGCCGGATCGACGTTCTTGCGGATGGAAAGCTCGTTGGAGGGGATGACCCCCTCGCTCTTGTAGCCGATGTCGACGAGGACCTCGTCCTTGTCGATGCGGACGACCTTGCCGCTGACGACCTCACCCTCCTCGAAGAGCGTGAAGGTGGCGTCGTAGTTGGGGACGATCTGCCCGTCGATTTCGAGGAGCAGTCCATCCGAGCCGGGGACGATCTTGGCGTCGGATGTCGTAGTAGGTTCAATGGTCTGGGTCATGGACAGGTCAGAGTAACGCTTTGCGCCATGTCGGAGCCTGACGGTCGGGCCTTGCCTAGACTCCCGCGTCGATGGCGGTTCGAGCGACGAAACGAGGCGAGGAGCGCACGCCCCTCGCAGGCGACTACGACGTGCTGGTGTGCGGGGCGAGCTTCGCCGGCCTCACCGTCGCACGCGAGCTGTCGGGCAGCGGTGCGAGCGTCCTGCTCATCGACCGCTACGACATCGGCGAGCGCCAGACGTCGGCCTGCGCCGCCCCGACCGAGTGGCTGACGAACATGGGCCTGGAGGACTCGATCCTCCAGACGTTCGAGGACCTCGTCATCCACCGCGGCCAGGAGAAGGGCGGCCCGCGCGCGAAGAAGACCTACCGCTGGACGCTCCCGTGGACGTTCTCCACGTTCGACTACCGCAGGCTCTGCGCGCTGCTGAAGGAGCAGTCGCCCGACGTGCCGTTCGAGACCGCGAAGGTGAACGGCATCACGCGCGGGGAGCGCCTGCACACCGTCCACACCGACCGGGGCGACCTGCGCGCGCCGCTCGTCGTCGACGCCCTGGGCTGGCGCCGCGTCCTCTCCTCCGAGCCCGACGCGATCCAGCCGCCGGACGCGCGCCTGTCCCGCGGGCTGGAGGTCCATCCGAAGGCCGCGGACGCCGCCTCGCGCGACCTGGCGATCTGGCTGGACTGCGACTACATCCGCCCCGGCTACTCGTGGGAGTTCCCCGCGGGGGACGAGGTCCGCGTCGGCGTCGGGTCCTTCGACCCGCGCGTGAAGGTCAAGCGCCCGACGGTCGACCTCGCGCGTGACCTCGGCGTCGCGCCGGACGGCTACCAGGGCAACTGGATCCCCCACGCGCTGCGGCCCGCGACCGAGGACGGCGTCTTCTTCGTCGGCGACAGCGCCGGGCACTGCCTGCCGACGACCGCCGAGGGCATCCGCACCGCGCTCTACTTCGGGCTGGCCGCCGGCCGCGAGCTGCGCGCCGTCGTCGACGGTCGCCAGTCGCGCGAGCAGGCGCTCACGCGCTACGGGTCCTTCTCCGACGACCACGCCTGGTCCTTCCGCTGGATGTGGCGGACGCAGTCGCTCGTCTCCTGGCTCAACAAGTTCCCGATCATGGACGCCGCGCTGGACCTGATGGACCGCAAGTCGTTCGTCGACTGGTCCTTCAACCACTACCTGCGGATCGCCCCGCCGTCCTACGCGCTGGAGCAGACGTGGGCCGACGATCGCGGGCACCTGGGCGACGAGGAGCCGCCGGCACGTTCGGCCGCCGTCGCGGTCCCCGCGCTCGCCTGACGCACTTCCGGCACGAAGAGGCGGTAGCGCCGTCGCATGAACTCGCGGGACCCTCGTGGGGTGCCGCAGATCCCCCCTCCTGACGAAGACCGCGCTCGGCGCGGGGTTCGTCAGTACCCCTGGCGAGCCATCGCCCGGATAGCCGGTCGCCAGGGCCAGGCGATGTCGGTCGCTCAGCTCGTCGCATGCGGCCTGTCGGTCGACCAGGTCGACCGGGCGACGGCGGCGGGCCGGCTGCACCTCGTGCACCGCGGCGTCCGCGCCGTCGGCGTGGATCGGCTCGACCGTACTGGCGCGCTCTGGGCGGCAATCCTCGCGGTCGGGAAGGACTGCGGGATCATCGGTGACACGGCCGCGGTCCTGGCCGGGTTCAGGCCGTTCACGGACCCGGTCATCCACGTCGGCGCGCCCACACAGCGTCGTTCCCACCACGGCGTCGCCGTCCATCACGTCGCCGGCCTGAACTCCGGCTGGCTTCGTCGGCGGGACGGGCTGCCGGTCCTGCGGCCGGCGCATGCGCTCCTCGACGTGGCCGCCGACCTCTCCGCCGAGAGGCTGGCGATCGCGCTGAACGAGGCCCTTGCCCTGAGGGTTCTGCGCCTTCACGAAGTCGACGCCGTACTCGAAGGCCGCCCGGGTCACCGCGGCCTGGGGAAGTTGCAGGCCGCCGTGACGGAGGCGCGCGACGATCCCGGGGCCGGCAGGACACACGGCGAACTCGAAGAACTGGTGCTGCTGCTCCTCCGGGGGCTGCCGGACCTTCCGCCCTTCGAGCGCAACCGGCGAATCGAGCTCGCCGGCGGGCGCGTCGCCAAGGCGGACATGCTGTTCCCGGGTCTCGGCTTGATGGTCGAGTTGGACTCCCGCAAGTGGCACGAGCAGCGACGGGCCATGGACAGCGACCGTCGTCGCGACCAGCAGGCGCTCGCCGTGGGCATCGTCACGTTCCGCATCACGTGGCGGCATGCGGTGCGTGAGTGGCCTGCGGTGTCGGCGGACCTACTGGCCACGCTTGCCGCCCGGGGGTCCTGACAAAGACCGCGCCCAGCGCGGTCTTTGTGAGGAGCCCCGAGCGCGTTCACTCTCCGAGCATCTAGAGCGGCCGGTGCGGGCCGGCTACTTCGCGTCCATCCAGGAGACGCCGCAGCCCACGTCGACCGCGAGCGGCGGCTCGTGCGTCCACGGGCGCGTCATCTCGATCCGGGCCAGGTCCGCGACGGCGTCCGCCTCGGCCTCCGGCGCCTCGAAGATGAGCTCGTCGTGCACCGTGAGCACCATGCGCGCGGCCAGGCCCGACGCCTTCAGCGCCCGGTCGGCGCCGATCATCGCGAGCTTCATGACGTCGGCGGCCGTCCCCTGGATGACCGTGTTGACCGCCAGACGCTCGCCGAGCGTGCGCACCTGGTAGTTGCGGGCCCGCAGCTCGGGGATCTGGCGGCGCCGGCCGTAGAGCGTCGTGACGTACCCCTGGTCCTTGGCCTGGTCGATCGTCTCCTGCATGAAGCGGGCGACCGCGGCGAAGCGCTCGAGGTAGGTGTCGATGAAGAGCTTGGCCTCTTCGCGCGGGATGTTCAGGCGATCGGCGAGACCGAAGTCGCTCAGGCCGTAGACGATGCCGTAGTTGATCATCTTCGCCTTGGAGCGGTCCATCGGCGTGAGCTGGTCGGCCGGCTTGTCGAAGACCGTGGAGGCCGTGGCGGTGTGGACGTCCTCGCCCCGCAGGAAGATGTCCTTGAGGACCTGCTCGCCGGCGACGTGCGCCAGGATCCGCAGCTCGACCTGCGAGTAGTCGGCGCTCACGAGGACGTGGCCGTCGGCGGCGCGGAAGCACCCGCGGATCTCGCGGCCGAGCTCCGTCCGCACCGGGACGTTCTGCATGTTCGGGTTCGTCGAGGACAGGCGCCCGGTCTGCGCGACGGCCTGCAGGAACGTCGTGTGGATGCGGTCCTCCTCGTCCGTCAGGTGCGGCAGCACGTCGAGGTAGGTCTTCGAGAGCTGGTTGAGCTCCCGCCAGCGTTCGATCTTGGGAATGATCGGGTGCTCGTCGCGGATCGCCTGCAGGACGCGGGCGTCGGTCGAGAACCCCGTCTTGCCGCGCCGCTTGCGCGACAGGCCGAGCTTCTCGAAGAGGACGTGCCCGAGCTGCTGGGGCGAGCCGAGGACGAACTCCTCCCCCGCGAGCTCCCAGACCTCGCGCTCGAGCGACGCGATCTCCTCGTCCACGCGCGTCTTGATGAGCGCCAGGCGCGGCTTGTCCAGGCGCATGCCGACGGCCTCCATCCCGGCCAGGACCGTGACGAGCGGCAGCTCGATCTCGTCCATGAGGCCCTGTAGGCCGCGGTCGACGAGCTGCTCGCGCTGCCACCTGGCCAGCGCGCCGGTCAGCAGCGCCGCCGCAGCGGCGGGGTCCTCGATCGACGTCGCCAGGCCGCGCTCGTCGCAGAGCTCGGCGAACGGGTAGCCGCGGCGCGCGGGCTCCAGCAGGTAGGCACCGAGCAGCGTGTCGTGCGCGAGGTTGGCGGGCACCGGGCCCTGCGCCTTGGCGTCGTGCATGACGACCGGCCGGTCGCCGAGCGCGGCGACGACCTCGGCGGCGTCCGCGCACGGCCCGACGAGCACGCCGGCGCTCTCGGCGTAGACCCCGAACCGCGCCTGGGCGTCCAGCGCGAAGAGCTCGCCCTCGGGTGCCTCGGGGACGGACAGCGCGACCGCGACCTCCAGGCCGGGCGGCAGCACCCGCAGGTCGGCGATCGTCGCCTCGCGCACCCGCGCCGCCAGCTGCACGTCGCCGGTGAGCGGGACGCCCTCCGGCCCGCCGCCGGGCAGCGCCGCGTCCCCCCCGGGGTCGCCGAGCGCCTCCTCCAGGCGCGCCAGCGGGGCGCGCAGTTCGAACTGGCGGAAGACCTCGCGCAGGCGCGAACGGTCCGGCGCCCGGGCCGCCTCGTGCACGAGGTCGAGGGTCTCGTCGAGCGGGACGTCGCGGAGGATCGTCGCCAGGTCGCGCGACAACCGCGCGTTGTCGGCGTGGGCGAGCAGGTTCTCCTTGCGCTTGGCACCGCTGATCTGGTCGACGGAGGCGAGCACCGTCTCCAGGTCGCCGAACTGCTGCAGGAGCGCCGCGGCGGTCTTGTCACCGATCCCGGGGACGCCGGGGATGTTGTCGCTCGTGTCGCCCTTCAGCCCGTAGAAGTCGGGGATGAGCTCGGGGACGAGGCCGTAGCGGTCGATCACGGCCTGGCGGTCGTAGAGCTTCGTGTCGGTGATGCCGCGGCCCGTGGCCATGATCGCGACAAGGCCGTCGTCGTCGATGATCTGGAAGGCGTCGCGGTCGCCGGTCACGACGACGGAGCGGATCGGCGGGTCCAGCTCGCGGGCGCGCTGGGCGATCGTCGCGATGACGTCGTCGGCCTCGTAGCCGTCAACGTGCGTGTTGCGGTAGCCGAAGGCGTCGACGATCTCCAGCAGGTGCGGCCACTGCTCCTTCAGCAGGTCCGGCCGCGAGGTGCGCGTGGCCTTGTAGTCGGCGGAGAGGTCCTTGCGGCCGGACGAGCCCGCGTCCCACACGACGATCGTCGGCTTGACCCCGTACTCGGTCAGGAGCTTCACGAGCATCGAGGCGAAGCCGAAGATCGCGTTCGTCGGCTGCCCGGTGGACGTCGCGATCGACTCGGGCAACGCGAAGAACGCCCGGTACGCGAGCGAGTTGCCGTCGATGAGAAAGAGCTCGTCGGGACGTTCGGCCATGGCCCGTGACCCTAGCGAGGGGTCAGGTCACACGAAGACCCGGACCAGCAGCAGCAGGAGCAGGACGAAGCACGTCGCCGCAGCGGTCGCGAGGACCCGCAGCGCCCAGCGGTCGAAGGCCTGCAGCTCGGGCGCCCGCGGGGCCGGGGACCGCGTGGACCGCAGCCCCGCCGCGCGCGCCGCGGGGATGGCCCGGACG
>CAZRLR010000296.1:0-5917 GCA_964600395.1 uncultured Conexibacter sp. | reverse complement strand
TGTTCTTCGTGGACAAGCTCATCGCGATGGGCGCCAACATCCACATCTCCGACCCCCACCGCGCCGTGGTGATGGGCCGCAGCGCACTGCGCGGCCAGCGCGTGGAGTCGCCGGACATCCGCGCCGGCATGGCCGTGCTGCTGGCGGCCCTGTGCGCGGAGGGCCGCACGGAGATCGGCAACATCCGTCAGATCGACCGCGGCTACGAGCGCATCGACGAGCGCCTGCGCTCGCTGGGCGCGCGGATCCAGCGCGTCGCCACCGACTAACCTCCGCCGTCCTCCCATGGCGACGATCCACCCGATCCCGAGCGGGACGCGCGACGTCCTGCCCGACGAGATGCGCGAGCTGCGCGCGATCACCGACGCGATGCGCGCGGTCTTCGAGCAGCACGGCTACGGCGAGGTCTGGACGCCGGCCATCGAGTACGAGTCGATCGTCGGCCGGCTGGACGGACGCAACGGCGGATACCGGCTGTTCGACGACCACGGCAGCGTCCTGCGCCTGCGCTCGGACATCACCGTCCCCGTCGCCCGGGTCGCCGCCACGCGCTACGCCGATCACGAGCCGCCGCTGCGGTTCTGCTCCTTCGCGCACGTCTACCGCGGGGTGAAGCCCGGCCGCGGGCAGATGCGGGAGTTCCTCCAGGCCGGCGTCGAGCTCATCGGCGCCCCGGGGCCGGGCGGCACCGCTGAGGTCCTCACCGTCCTGTGCGAGGCGCTGGAGGCCGCCGGCCTGCGCGAGTACCGCATTGGGCTGGGGGACGCGGGCCTGTACCCGGAGCTGCTGGCGTCGGTCGGCGTCGACGCGACGGTCGCCGCGGACCTGCTGGAGGCGCTCGTGCAGCGCGACCTCGTCCGCCTGGACGTCGCCGTGCACGCCCTCGGCCTCGACGCGGCGACGACGGAGCTGCTCACCGCCGTCCCGCAGCTGCGCGGCGGGGTGGAGATCCTCGACGCCTTCCCGGGGCAGGTCGTGACCGACCGCCTGCGTGCGGTGCACGCGACGGTGGCGCCGGCGGTGGCCGAGCGACTGATCTTCGACCTGGGCCTGCTGCGTGACCTGGACTACTACACGGGCGCGGTCTTCGAGATCTACGACCCGGCCGCGGGCATGCCGCTCGGCGGCGGCGGGCGCTACGACGACCTCGTCGGGCGCTTCGGCCGCGACCTGCCGGCCGTCGGCTTCGCGGTCGACATGAACGGCCTGCACATCGCGCTGGCCGGCGAGGAACGAGGCGAGACGCGCGGATGAGCCCCCGGCCGGAGCTGACCATCGCCGTCCCGCGCGGGGCGCTGATGAAGGACACGCTCGACCTCCTGGACCGCCTCGGGATCGACACGAGCGAGGTGCGCGCCAACGACCGCAAGCTCCTCTTCCAGGACGTGGGCATCGTGACGATGCGCCCGTCCGACGTCCCGACGTACGTCGAGTCCGGCGCCGCGGACATCGGCGTCACCGGCAAGGACGTCCTGCTCGAGCAGCCCGAGCGCGCGGTCTACGAGCTGCTCGACCTCGGCTACGGCCGCTGCACGATGGTCCTCGCGAGCGTCGCCGGACCGGACCCGGGGGAGGAGGCGCTGCGCCGCCTCGGGGTCATGCGCGTGGCGACGAAGTACACCCGGATCGCCCGCAACTTCTTCGAGGAGACCGGCCGGCAGGTCGAGCTCGTCGAGGTCAAGGGCTCCACCGAGCTCGCCCCGCTGACGGGCATGGTCGACGCGATCGTCGACCTCGTCGCGACGGGGACGACGCTGCGCGAGAACGGCCTCGTCGTGCGCGAGGAGATCTGCGTCGCGACGGCCCGCCTCATCGCCAACCCGGTCGCGCACAAGCTCAAGGCCGCGGCCATCGACGACATCCTGGCGCGCCTGCGCGCCAGCTGACCGCAGGGCGGGCGCCGTGGTGGCGGTCTGACGGCCGTCCGACGGGGCGATGGGGGAGAATGGACGGGCATGCCCGCCGAGCCCGACACCGCCGCCGCCCCGCTCGTCGCGATCGTCGACTACGGGATGGGCAACCGGCGCTCGGTCGAGAGGGCGCTGCAGCGCGTCGGGGCGCGGACGCACATCACCCGCGACCACGACGAGCTGCGCGCCGCCGACGGGATCCTCCTGCCCGGCGTCGGGGCCTTCCCGGCCGCGATGCGGACGATCCGGCAGCTCGGCCTCGACGACGTCCTGCGCGACTGCGCCGGACGGGGCACGCCGCTCTTCGGCTCCTGCATGGGCATGCAGCTGCTGTTCGAGGACTCCGAGGAGCACGGCGGCGCCGACGGGCTCGGCCTGCTGCGCGGCTCGATCCGCAAGCTCGACTCGCACGGGCAGAACCTGCCGCACATCGGCTGGAGCGAGGTCCGCTGGGTCCGCGAGAACCCGCTCCGCGACGGCCTGCCGGACCCGATCCATCTCTACCACGTCCACACGTTCGCGCCGCACCCGGCCGACGAGGAAGCCGTCCTGGGGGTCGCCGAGTACGGCGAGACCTTCGCGACGGTCGTGGCGCTGGGGAACGTCTACGGGGCGCAGTCGCACCCCGAGAAGTCCTCCGCGCACGGCCTCGGGCTGCTCGCGAACTTCACGAAGCGCTGCGCACAGGTGATCGCTTGATCCTCTACCCCGCCATCGACATCTACGAGGGCAAGGCCGTCCGTCTCGTCAAGGGCGACTTCGACGCGAAGACCGTCTACGAGGACTCGCCGCTGGAGGCCGCCCGCGCGTGGGTCAAGGCCGGCGCGCGCTTCCTCCACATCGTCGACCTCGACGGCGCCAAGTCCGGCAGCCCGAAGAACCTGCACCACATCGAGCAGATCGCCAACGAGCTGCACGTGCCCGTGCAGTGCGGCGGCGGCCTGCGGTCGCTCGGCGCGGTGCGCGACGCGCTGGCCGCCGGCGCCGAGCGCGCGATCCTCGGCACCGCCGCCTACAGCGACATGGACTTCCTCGACGACGTCCTCGCCCAGTACCGCGAGCGGATCATCGTCTCGATCGACACGCGCAGCGGCAACGTGTCGCCGTCGGGGTGGCAGGAGACGTCCTCGATGTCCGGTGAGTCGGTCATCGAGCGCCTGCAGAACCGCGGCGTGCGCTCGTTCGTCTACACGAACGTCGACCGCGACGGGATGCTCGAGGGTCCGGACCTGGACGAGGTGCGGCGCATCGCCGCCGTCGTGCGCGGGCGCTTCATCTACTCCGGCGGCATCGGCAAGCTCGAGGACCTCGTCCAGCTCGCCGCCCTGCGGCAGGTCAACCTCGGCGGCGTCATCGTCGGCAAGGCCCTGTACGAGCACAAGTTCACCGTGCCCGAGGGGCAGGCCGCCCTGGAGCCCCCGCGCAACGATCGGCCGTACCGGCCGATCTACGACGCGACCGGCGACTGACCGTGGCCGACGCCGTCGACGCCGCCCCGGTCCGGCCGCCGGCCCGGCACCTCAAGCGCGTCATCCCCTGCCTCGACGTGGCCGACGGCCGTGTCGTGAAGGGCACGAACTTCGTCGACATCCGTGACGCGGGTGACCCCGTGGAGCTCGCGGAGGCGTACGACGCGGCGGGCGCCGACGAGCTCGTCTTCCTCGACATCACCGCCACGCACGAGGCGCGCGACACGATCGTCGACCTCGCCCGGCGGACCGCCGACAACGTCTTCATCCCGTTCACGATCGGCGGGGGCATCCGCTCGATCGCCGACGCGCAGGCCGTCCTGGACGCCGGCGCCGACAAGGTGGCGATCAACTCGGCGGCGGTCGCCCGGCCCGAGCTCATCGACGAGCTGTCGAACCGCTTCGGCGCCCAGTGCGTCGTCCTCGCGGTCGACGCCAAGGCCAAGGCCGACGGCTCGGGCTGGGAGGTCTACGTCGCGGGCGGGCGCAAGGCGACCGGCATCGACGCGGTGCGGTGGATCGTCGACGGCGTGGAGCGCGGGGCGGGGGAGATCCTCCTGACCTCGATGGACCGCGACGGCACGAACGACGGCTACGACCTGGCGCTCACGCGGGCCGTCAGCGACGCGGTCAGCGTCCCGGTCATCGCGTCCGGCGGCGCCGGTGAGCTCGAGCACCTCGCCCAGGCGCTGCAGGAGGGCGGGGCCGACGCGGCGCTCGTCGCCTCGATCTTCCACTACGGCAAGCACACCGTCGCCGAGGCCAAGGCCGCGCTCGCGGCCGCCGGCGTCGCCGTCCGCGCCTGACGGGCGACCGCCGGGCCGTCAGCGCCTGCGCGGCACGACGGGCCCGAGGCCGTAGGCCTTGCAGACCGTCCGCCCGTCGGACCGGCGCTTGGCGCAGAAGAGCGGGCGCGGCCGGTGGCAGACCGTCTTGCCGCCCTTGCGGCGCAGGCAGATGAGGCCGCCGCTGCGGATGAGCGCGTTGCGCCGCCGGACGGCCGCGCGGCGCGCCGAGACCCGCCGGTTGCGGGCGTCCAGCCGCCGCTGGATCCGCCGGATCGAGGCGACGCGGCGCCGTTCCTGCGCCGCCACGGCGTCCGGGTCGGACGGGCGCCCGTCCAGGCCGTAGAGGTTCGTGTAGCCGACGAGGAAGATCCCGCGGCCGGTCGACACGACGGGGTTGAAACCGCCCCGGCGCGTGAACCACAGGCGCCGCCCGTCCACCGCGCGCAGCGCCGTCGTCGTCCGCGCGAGCGTCGAGTAGAAGACGAGGTCGCCGAGCAGGACGACGCCGCCGGAGACGCGGCCCTCGGTGCGGTGCTTCCACCGCACCGCGCCCGTGCGGGCGTTCAGCGCGTAGAGGTTGCGGTCGTAGGAGCCGACGTAGACCGTCGGGCCGGTGCCCGGGACGGTCGCCACCGCTGCCGAGCTGTAGACGTAGCCGCCGGTCTTCTTGCGCCACGCCAAACGCCCGTCGGTCTGTGCGAACGAGTAGACGAAGCCGTCGGTGTTGCCGACGAAGACGCGGCCGAAGGCGACCGACGGCGTGGCGTAGAAGTTGCCCGAGCGCAGCCCGAACGCGCCGCCGCTCGTGCCCTTGCGCCACAGCCGCTTGCCGTCGCGGGGGCGCAGCGCCTCGACCGTCCCGCCGTAGGCCGCGAGGAACAGGCGCCCGTCGTGCAGCGCGAGGCCGCCCTTGACCGCGCCGCCGGCCTGGTGGGTCCAGCGGATCGTCCCGTCCCGCTTGTCCATCGCGTAGACCTTGCCGCTCTCGGTCCCGAAGTAGAGCGTGTTGCCGTCGACGAGCGGAGAGGACTCCGAGCGGTCCGGAAGCTTGCGCGACCAGCGCGTGCGGCCGTCGTAGGCGCGCACGGCCGCGACGCGCCCGCCCTTGACGCCCTTGCCGCGCTCGAGCAGGACGACGTAGACCGTGCCGTCGTCGTAGGCCGGCGAGGCGGCGGCGAGGTGGCCGAGGTCGCGGCGCCAGCGAACCGTGCCCGTCTTCCTCGCGATGCCCAACAGCTGGCCGTCGTCCTTGAGGAGGAACATCGAACGGCCCCCGAGGACGGGCGGGAACTCGAGCAGGACCGAGCCCCCGAGCTTCCAGCGCTCGGCGAACGGCGGGCGCAGTCGCTTGCGCAGCGGGAGGTACCGCGTGCGCGCCTTGTCGTAGCCGTAGACCGGCCAGCTGAAGGATCGCGTGGGCCCCGACGCCCGCGTGTCGTCGGGGGCGTCCGGCGCTGGCGCGGCGGTCGTGTCGTCCTCCCGGAACTCGACGTCGGGGTTGGAGACGTCCCCCGGCTCGCGGGAGGCGACGAACGTCACGGCGCCGCCCACGACCAGGGCCAGGAGGACCACGGCGATCACGAGGCGCCGCAGGCGGCGGGGATGCGCAGGCATCGACCCCATACGGTAGACCCCTCACCCCGCACCATGCTGACCCCCGCTGAAGCCATCGATCGCCTGCGCACCCTGGACGGGGCGCCGTTCGTCCTGGACGCCGTGGCGCGCACCCCCGGGGCCTGGGTCCTCGGCG
>CAZRLR010000295.1:0-5921 GCA_964600395.1 uncultured Conexibacter sp. | reverse complement strand
GGCGCCGTGACCGTGTCGGCGCCCGCCGCCGGGGACGGCGCGGGTGCGGGGGCCGTGGACCCGCCGGCGGGGGTGGCCGGCGCGGCGCGGACGGTGGGTCCGACCGTCACGACCACCGGGGAGGCGGCCACGCGCGAGGCCGACAGCCCGCTCGCGATGCGGGCCACGGCGAAGCCGAAGAACGCCAGCATGACCACGACGGCGAGGACGGTGCGCAGGTGGGGCGACGCGCGCATCGCTCGGTCACTCTAGATGACGCATTCGGCCGCGCGCCCGCTGCGTGCGGTCGCGGGCGCGTCGGCGGTCACGTGCGGGGAGGCTGCCATCATGGTCGGGTGTCAGAGCCCCGCCGTCTGCTCATCCTCGGGTCCACCGGGTCCATCGGGACCCAGGCGCTGGACATCGTCCGGCGCTCGCCGGACCTCGAGCTCGTCGGCCTCAGCGCCGAGCGCTCGTGGGAGCCGCTCGTCGAGCAGGCCGTCGCCCACGGGGTGGACCGGATCGCGCTGGTGGACCCGGTCGCCGCGGCGCGCGCGGGGGAGGCGTGGACCGACGGCGAGGTCTACGTCGGCCCCGAGGGCCTCGTCCGCCTCGTCCTGGAGTCCCAGCCCGACCTCGTCCTCAACGCCCTGGTCGGCAGCGCCGGCCTCGGGCCGACGGTCGCGACGCTCGGGGAGGGCATCGACCTCGCGCTGGCCAACAAGGAGTCACTCGTCGTCGGCGGCGAGCTCGTCATGGCGCTCGCGGAGGCGACCGGCGCCCAGATCCTGCCCGTCGACTCCGAGCACTCGGCCCTGCACCAGCTGCTGCACGGCGAAGACCCGGGTGCCGTCGACAAACTCGTCCTGACCGCCAGCGGCGGGCCGTTCCGCGGGCGCACCCGCGCCGACCTGGAGCAGGTCACCGTCGAGCAGGCCCTCGCCCACCCGACGTGGGCCATGGGCGGCAAGATCTCGATCGACTCGGCGACGCTCATGAACAAGGGGCTAGAGGTCATCGAGGCCCACCACCTGTTCGGCACGCCGTACGAGCGCATCGACGTCGTCGTGCACCCGCAGTCGATCATCCACTCGCTCATCAACCTCAGCGACGGCGCGACGCTCGCGCACCTGGGCCACCCGGACATGCGCGTCCCGATCGCCTACGCCCTGCACCACCCCGAGCGCATGGACCTGCCGGTCAAGCCGCTGGACCTCGCCGAGCTCGGCGCGCTGACCTTCGAGCGCGTCGACCACGACGCCTTCCCGTGCCTGAACCTCGCGCGCGCGGCGGCGATCGCCGGGGGCACCGCCCCCTGCGTCCTGAACGCCGCGAACGAGATCGCGGTGCACGCCTTCCTCGGCGGGCGCCTGTCGTTCCTCGGCATCCCGGCGGTCATCGAGGGGACGCTCGAGGCGCTGGACCCCGCACCCATCCGGGCGTTCGAGACGCTGTACGAGGCCGACCGCGAGGCCCGCGAGATCGCCGCCGATCTGGTGGGGGCGTACGCCTGATGTCGTACTTCCTCGCGTTCGCGGGCTTCGCCGTCCTCATCATCCTCCACGAGTTCGGCCACTTCGCCGCCGCGAAGGCCGTCGGCATGCGCGTCGAGCGCTTCGCCCTCTTCTTCCCGCCGCTCGTCGCCACGATCAGGCGCGGCGAGACCGAGTACGGCATCGGGTCGGTCCCGCTCGGCGGCTACGTGAAGATCACCGGTATGGACCCGACCGAGGAGCTCGACCCCGCGGTCGCGCACCGGGCCTACTACCGCCAGCCGCCGTGGAAGCGCATCGTCGTCATCGCCGCCGGCCCGGCCATGAACGTCCTCGTCGCCTTCCTCATCCTGTGGGCGCTGTTCGCCTTCAAGGGCGTGCAGGAGGTCGCCACGCGCGTGGAGAGCGTCTCCCCGAAGGCGCCGGCCGCCGGGCTGCTGCTGCCCGGCGACGAGCTCATCTCCGTCGACGGCAAGCAGACGGACGCCGAGGGCTTCGCGAACACGGTCAAGACGCACCGCTGCGCGGGCGCCCAGACCCAGGGCTGCCAGGCGGCCACCCCGGTCCGGGTCGTCGTCCTGCGCGACCGCCGGCTGCAGGAGTTCCGCATCACGCCGCGCTACGACAAGGCCGTCGGCCGGGCGCTGCTGGGCTTCCAGTTCGCCATCGAGAGCAACCGGCAGGGGCCGATCGAGGCCGCGAGCTCCAGCGTCTCGGGCATGTGGCGCGTGACGAAGGCGACGGTCAGCTCGATCGGCCGGATCTTCGTCGACTCCGAGGCGCGCAAGGAGGTCTCGGGCGTCGTCGGCTCCTACGAGACGACCCGCCAGACGATCTCCGCGTTCGGGTTCGTCGACGCGATGAACATCCTGGCGATCATCTCGCTGTCGCTGGCGATCGTGAACCTCTTCCCGTTCCTCCCGCTCGACGGCGGCCACATCTTCTGGGCGCTGGCCGAGAAGCTGCGCGGACGCGCCATCCCGTTCCACTGGATGCAGCGCGCGAGCGTCATCGGCTTCATGCTCGTCATCTTCCTCTTCGCCATCGGCCTGACGAACGACATCGGGCGGCTGCGCGGCGAGGGCTTCGGCGTGCGGTAGGCTCGCGCCGACGGGGCCCCACGAGGCGCCCCGGGTCGTACGTCCCAGGCTCTGAGGAGGGCTAGTCCGAGATGGAATCCAGTACTGCGTCCAAGCGCGCGATCGACGCGTCGTCGATCGCGGAGGCGTTCCGCATCACCGCCGCCACCCGGCCCGACGCCGTCGCGGTGCGCACGCTGGACGACAGCATCGCCTGGACATGGGCCGAGCTGCGCGAGCGGGTCGACACCCTCGCCGCCGGCCTCGTCGGCCTCGGCCTCGAGCGCGGGCAGACGATCGCGCTGATGCTCGCCAACCGCCCCGAGTTCCACCTCTGCGACCTCGCGGCGATGATGGTCGGCGCGACGCCGTTCTCGATCTACATGCAGTACACGCCCGACCAGGTGCAGTTCGTCGTGTCGGACGCGGACGCGCACATCGTCATCACCGAGCCGCAGTTCCTCGAGACGGTGCTCGAGGCCCGCAAGTCGCTGCCCGACCTGCAGCACGTCGTCGTCGTCGGCGCCGAGGGCGACCTGCCCGACGGCTGCACGACGCTCGAGGCCGTCATGGCCGCCCCCGACACCGGCTTCGACGTGGACGGCTCGGTCGCCACGCTGGCGCAGGACGACATCCTGACGCTCATCTACACCTCCGGGACGACCGGCCCGCCGAAGGGCGTGCAGCTCACGCACGGCAACCTCCTCACCGCCGTCGAGGGCATCGAGGCCATGGTCCAGTTCCCCGACGACTCGCGCGTCATCTCGTGGCTGCCCAGCGCGCACATCGCCGAGCGCGCCGCCCACCACTACCTGCCGATCGTCTTTGGCCTGCAGATCACGTCCTGTCCGGACCCGCGGGCCGTGCTCGGCGTGCTGCCGCAGGTGCGCCCGCACTGGTTCTTCGCGGTGCCACGGATCTGGGAGAAGCTGAAGTCCGGGCTGGAGACCGCGGTCGCCGGCATGCCCGCCGAGCAGCGCGAGGCCGCCGAGAAGGGCTTGGCCGCCGCGATCGAGCGCGTGCGCCTGGGCCAGCGCGGTGAGGCCGTGCCGGACGACGTCAACGCCGCGGCGGACGCCGCGGACGCGGCGCTCTTCGCCGGCTGGCGCGCGATGCTCGGCCTCGACCAGGTCAAGGCGATCAACGTCGGCGCGGCGCCCACGCCCGTCGAGGTCCTGGAGTTCTTCCACGCCATCGGCCTGCCGCTCTCGGAGCTGTGGGGCATGAGCGAGACCTGCGGCGCGGGCACGGTCAACCCGCCCGACAAGATCAAGATCGGGACGGTCGGCCCGCCCGTCCCCGGCGTCGAGGTGAAGATCGCCGAGGACGGCGAGGTCCTCCTGCGCGGCGGCGTCGTCATGGCCGGCTACCGCAACCTGCCCGAGAAGACCGCCGAGGCCGTGCAGGACGGGTGGCTGCACACGGGCGACATCGGGCGGCTCGACGAGGACGGCTACCTGAAGATCGTCGACCGCAAGAAGGAGATCATCATCAACGCCGCGGGCAAGAACATGTCCCCGGCGAACATCGAGGCGACGCTGAAGACCGCCCACCCGCTCATCGGCCAGGCGGTCTGCATCGGGGACGGGCGCCTGTACAACACCGCGCTCATCGTGCTGGACGCCGACTTCGCCCCGGCGTGGGCGGCGCAGCAGGGCATCGAGGACACCTCGCTGGAGGCGCTGGCGGAGAACGAGCAGGTCCGCGCCGCCGTCCAGGAGGGCGTCGACGCCGCCAACGCGAAGCTCGCCCGCGTCGAGCAGCTGAAGAAGTTCACGATCGTCTCGGGGGACTGGCTCCCGGGCGGGGACGAGCTCACGCCGACGATGAAGCTCAAGCGGCGCCCGATCGACGCGAAGTACGAGGACGCGATCAACGCGATGTACGCCTGACGCGGTTTTCGCGTCACCTTCGGCCGACGGCCACGTTCCGGGGACATGCGCACCCGGATCGTGGCCCTCGTCCTCCTCGCGGCGCTGGCGGTCCCGTCCGTCGCCGCGGCCCAGGATCCCGCCCCGCTGCCGGCCTCCGGCGGCCTGGCCGAGCTCTCGGACCCGTCCACCTGCGCCGTCCCGGCCGGCGCCCTGGACGCCGACGGCAAGCCGCAGACGGCCTGCCAGGTGCTCGCGCCGCTGGTGGCCCCAGGCCCGGCCGCGGTCAGCCCCGACGGGCGCTTCGTCTACGTCGCGGGCGGCACCGACAGCGCGACGATCTACGGTCACGGCCTGGGCTACGGCGGCCTGCTCGTGCTCGAGCGCGACGCGGGGACCGGCGCGCTGACGCGCGTGCAGTGCCTGGGCAGCGACACGACCGACGGCGCCGGCGAGACGGCCTGCGAGCCGCTGACCGCCGCCGTCGCCCCGACCGCGATCGCCCTCTCGCCCGACGGCAGCCTCGTCGCCCTCGTCGCCGCCGGCTCGGGCTCGCTGACGCTGCTGCAGCGCGACGCGCAGACCGGCCGCCTGACCGAGCTGGGCTGCGCGCAGGAGAACATCCCCTACAACGGGCGCTGCAAGGGCGCCCCGGCGCTCGAGGGCGTCTCGGCCGTCACCTTCTCGCCAGACGGGCGCGACATCTACGCCGCCTCGCCGTCCCGCTCCGCCGTCGTGCAGGTCCGCCAGGAGGACGACGGGACGCTCACACGGCGCTGCCTCTCGGTGGACGGGACCTCCGGCGGCTGCGCCCGCGCGCCACAGCTCGTCGGCCCGGCCTCGGTGCGCGTCACCGCCGACGGGCGCTTCCTCTACGCCCTGACCCAGCGCGGGGTCACGTGGCTCACGCGGGATCCGGCCACGGGGGTCCTGGCCCCCGGGGGCTGCCTGACACCCGACACCGGCGCCCCGTGCGGCAGCGGGCGCACCGGGGCCACGCCCTACGGCTACAGCGGCTACACCGGCGTCCCGCAGCTCGCCTGGTCCGCCGACGAGGCGACGCTGCTCGTCAACGCCGGGTACGGCACCTCGGCGACCGTGCGGGCGCTGCGGCGCGACGCGGCGTCCGGCGCCCTGCAGGTCACGGGCTGCCTGCAGCCCACGCCGTACGAGGACGCCGAGGACACCGGGGACGACGAGGAGACCGACGTCCTGGACGAAGAGGACGACCCGGACGCCGAGGAGCGCGTCGCGGCCCCGCGCCAGGCCGCGCCCGGCGCGTGCGGGCAGACGCCGGCGCTGCCCTCCGGCGGCGTCATGCTCGCGCTCGCCGACGGGCGCTTCCTCGTCACGGGCTACGGGACGCTGGCGGTCGTGTCCGTCGGCGCCGACGGCGTGCACCGCGGCGAGGGCTGCCTGGCCTTCGACGACAACCGGTGCGCCAGGACGCGGCTGTCGGGCTCGACGCTCGGCGGCGTCGCGCTGCCCGGCGGCGGGGC
>CAZRLR010000294.1:0-5936 GCA_964600395.1 uncultured Conexibacter sp. | reverse complement strand
CGACCAAGGACACGGTCGTGTTCATCGACAAGGTCGGGACCGGCGATCAGTACTGCACCCTGGACGTCAGCGGTGGCGTCGCGTACAAGGCGATCGTCGTCGGCTCCGGGCGGATCGTCCTGCGCGGCAACAACACGGCGACCGCCCCGGCCGGGACCTCGGCGGCACCGAGCGCGAACATGTTCTACGGGGTCGTGTACGCCCTGAACAACCAGCGGCTGCCCGCGCCCGACAACCTCGGTCTCGGCGACGCCGCCACCGCCGGGCGCGAGGTCGTGCTCATCGACCGCGGCGCGCACGTCAAGGGCGCGGTCTACGCCGACGGCAAGTCCGCGAAGGTGACGATCACGCCCCCGCCGCTGACGCTGAACACCACGACGCTCGTCGACACGCTCATCCCGTGCACCGGCCTGGTCAGCTGCACGTTGAACGCGACGGTCAAGGCGCTGGGCAGCGTGACCGGGATCGTCACCTCGCTCGTCTCCAACCTCGGGCTCGGGACGGTCGTCAACGGCATCCTCGGCCAGCTCAACCCGCAGCGCGCGCAGTACGGCGCCGCCATCACCTCCGACGTCGCGACGGTCAACGCCCTCACGGTCTACGGGGCGTCCGGGATCGTCCCCGGGACGTTCCGGGACCTGAACTACAACCCCTGACGACGGGACGCCCGCTGCTAGCTTGCGACGGGTGGCGATGAGCCCCGCTCCCCAGCCCCCGCGCCGCCTGCACGCCCTGGACGGCCTGCGCGCGATCGCCGCGCTCAGCGTCCTGGCCTACCACGCGTGGCTGTACACGAAGCCGCGGGTCAGCTCGGGGCTGAAGTCCACCACCTCGGACTACGTCTGGCACGAGCTGCGCCTCGGGCTCGTCCTGTTCTTCGTCCTCAGCGGCTTCCTCCTTTACGGCCCGTGGGTGCGGGCCGCGCTGGACCGCGAGCGCCGTCCCTCCACCCGCGGGTACGCGATCCGGCGCGCGGCCCGGATCGTGCCCGCCTACTGGGTCGCGATCGCCGCCTCGATCGTGCTGCTGTGGAACCACGACGACGTCCCCGGGGTCCGCCTCCCGGACGCGTCGAACCTTTGGCTCTTCGGCGTCTTCGGCCAGAACTACCGCGAGGACACACTGCTGACGCTCAACCCGCCGAGCTGGACGCTCGCGGTGGAGGCGACGTTCTACGTCGCGCTGCCGCTGCTCGGGCTGTTGGCGGTGCGGGGCCGGCGGCTCGGCGCGGTGCTGGCCCCCGTCCTGTTCTTCGCCGTCGGGCTGGCCTACAACTACGCGCTGTCGGACGAGTCGGGGCTGACCCCGATCGCGTCGAAGGTGCTGCCGGCGTTCGCGCCGTACTTCGCCCTCGGCATGCTCGCCGCGGTGGTCGCCCACGGCCGGACGGTCGGCCCCCGCGTGATGTGGGCCCTGCTGGCGGCCGGGTCGCTGCTCGTCGTCGCGGACGCCTGGTGGGCGGCCGACCACGCCACCCGTGGCTCCCACGCGCAGTCGCTGCGCATCTGGCGCGACACGGCGGCGGCGACGGGCTTCGCGCTCGTCCTGCTCGGCGTGACCGCCGCCCGGACCGCCCCGCGGCTGCTGACGAGCCGGCCGATGGCGTGGATCGGCGAGCTCTCCTACGGCGTCTACCTCTGGCACGTCCCGCTCCTGCTGGCCCTGCGCGCCCACGGCCTGCTGCCGCTCTCGACGCTCGCCGGCCTGGCGGTCGTCCTGCCGGTGACGCTCGTCGTGGCGGCCGCGAGCTGGCGCTGGATCGAACGGCCCGCGCAGGACTGGAGCCGCCGCGTCGCGGCCCGCGGCTCGGCCCGACGGGCCGCCGCGGCCCTGGCCGGCTCCTGACCGACCGCCATGGACGGCCGCTACGCCCCCTCCCCCTCCGGCGACCTGCACCTGGGCAACCTGCGCACGGCGCTCGTGGCCTGGCTGCAGGCGCGCGCCGCCGGCTCGCGCTTTCTCGTGCGGGTCGAGGACCTGGACGCCGGGCGCTCCCGCGAGCCGTTCGTCGCCGCGCAGCTCGCGGACCTCGCCGCCCTCGGCCTCGACCACGACGGGGACGTCGTGCGCCAGAGTGCGCGGCACGCGCTGTACGACGACGCGCTGGCGACGCTCCGCGACGCGGGGCTGCTGTACGAGTGCTTCTGCACGCGCGCGGAGATCCGGCAGGCCGCCTCCGCGCCGCACGGCCCGGGACCGGACGGCGCCTACCCCGGCACCTGCCTGACCCTCGGCGCCGCCCGCCGGGCCGAGCTCGTCGCCGCGGGGCGCAGGCCGGCGCTGCGCGTGCGGGCCGGCGGGGCGTGCCAGACCGTGCGGGACACCTTGGCCGGGGCGGTCACCGCGACCGTCGACGACTTCGTCGTGCGCCGCAGCGACGGCGCGCACGCCTACAACCTCGCCGTCGTCGTCGACGACGCCGACCAGGGCGTCCAGGAGGTCGTCCGCGGCGCGGACCTGCTGGAGACCACGCCGCGACAGGTCTGGTTGGCCGGGCGCCTGGGCGTCACGCCGCCGCAGGCCTACGTCCACGTGCCGCTCGTCCTGGGCCCGGACGGCGCGCGCCTGGCCAAGCGCCACGGCGCGGTGACGCTCCGCGAGCTGCTGGCGGACGGCACGACCGCCCCCGAGGTCGTCGGCCGCCTCGCGGCCTCGCTGGTCCCCGGCCGGGGCGCGGACCCGGCGTGGCCGGCCGACCTGCTGACCGCCTGGGACGTGCGGGCCGTGCCCCGCGAGCCGGTCGTCCTGGGGGCGGCGGGCGCGGGGTCCGGCCCCACCGGCGGGTAGGGTCGCCCGAATGGCCGCTGACACCACTGCGATCGCCGCCCGCGCGCGGGAGACGGGCCGCCTGGGCATCGACACCGAGTTCATGGGCGAAGGGCGCTACCGCCCGCTGCTGTGCCTCGTCCAGGTCGTCACCCTCGACGACGAGGGCGAGTCGCAGGTCACCGTCCTGGACCCGCTCGACGGGGAGGGCTTCGACCACGAGCCGCTGGCGCAGGTCCTCGCCGATCCGCAGGTGCAGATCGTCTTCCACGCCGGCCGCCAGGACGTCGCGATCCTGCGCCGCTGCTGGGACACGACGATCACGAACATCTTCGACACGCAGATCGCCGCCGGGTTCGCCGGCCTGCGCGCCCAGCTCGGCTACGAGCCGCTGCTCAACGAGATCCTCGGCGTGCGCCTGCAGAAGTCCGCGAGCTTCACGAAGTGGGACGCGCGGCCCCTGTCGGACGAGCAGGTGGCGTACGCCCGTGAGGACGTGCTGCACATCCTGCAGCTCGCCGACCGCCTGCAGGAGCGCCTGGAGGCGATGGGTCGCCTGCAGT
Organism: uncultured Conexibacter sp.; assembly: GCA_964600395.1. Lineage (GTDB taxonomy): Bacteria > Actinomycetota > Thermoleophilia > Solirubrobacterales > Solirubrobacteraceae > Paraconexibacter. The sequence goes on along the minus strand of CAZRLR010000294.1, from coordinate 2,607 downwards.
GGGCGCTGGAGGAGTGCCGCTTCCTGGAGTCCATCAACGACGACCGCGACGTCGACGTGCTCCTGGAGCGGCTGCCGCGCGCGGGGTCCCTCGACCCCGGGGTCCGCGCGGTCGCCCGCGAGCTGCTCGCCTGGCGCGAGGACACCGCGCGGGAGACCGACCGGCCGGTCTCCAGCGTCCTGCAGGACGCCGCGCTCGTCGAGATCGCCAAACGCAAGCCGAAGACGATGGAGCGCCTGTCGCAGATCCGCGGGCTGCACGAAGGGACGCTGCGGCGGCGCGGCACCGCCATCATCCGTGCCGTCGAGCGCGGCCGCGAGCAGCCCGGCATCCCGTCCGACCACGAGCGCGGCCCCGCGCCGAGCGTCGACGACGCGCCCCTCATCGCCCTCGGCGAGGCGCTCGTGCGGACCCGCGCGCTGGAGGCCGAGGTGGCCTACGAGCTCCTGGCCGCCCGGGCGGACCTGCAGAAGATCGTCGTCGCCGTCCGCGACGGCACCGACGAGCCCGCGGTCCGGACCCTCGAGGGCTGGCGCCGCGAGGTGGTCGGCGACGAGCTGCTCGACCTGCTGCGCGGCGGCCGGGCGCTCCGCGTCGGGCCCGACCGTCGCATCCACGTCTCAGACTGATCGCCGGGTGCGCCCGCTGACGGCAGCGTCCGTTACCTTGCGTTTCGGCTAACCCCGGAATCCGCCCCATCCGATAGGTACCCCCATGCGCCGCCTGTTGCTGCTCCCCGTCCTCGCCGTGCTGCTCACCCTGACCTCCGCCGCCACGGCGCAGGCCAAGCCGGCGCTCGGCATCGCCGACCAGAAGCCGGCGATCTTCCAGGACACGCGCCTGCAGGGGCTGCACCTGAAGTACGCCCGCGTCTACATGCCGTGGGACATCCTGGTCGACAAGGACACGCTGCCGGTCCTGGACCAGTGGTTCGCCGGCGCGAAGGCCAACGGCATGCAGCCGCTCGTGACGGTCGCCCGCTCCCGCCGGGAGAGCCGCAAGAGCATCAACCCGACGCCCGGGCAGCTGGCGGGCGAGTTCAAGAAGTGGCGCCAGCGCTGGCCGGGCCAGATCAACACGGTGTCGACGTGGAACGAGGCGAACCTCGGCAAGACGCCCGAGCTCGTCGCGTCCTGGTGGCTCGCCCTGCGCAAGGCCTGCCCGAGCTGCACCGTGCTGGGTGCCGACCTGCTCGACGAGCCCGGCGTCCTCGTGTGGACGCAGCGCTTCATCGCGGCCGCCAAGCGGGCGCCGACGATCTGGGGCCTGCACGCCTACAACGACGCCAACACGTTCCAGACGACGGCGACGAAGGCGCTGCTGAAGTCGTTCAAGGGCGACTTCTGGATCACCGAGACCGGCGGCGTGGCCAGCCGCGTGCGGCCGATGTACAAGTTCAAGAGCTGCGGCGTGGCCCACCAGACGAAGGCGACGGCGTACCTGCTGAACCAGATCGCCAGGCTCTCCCCGCGGATCAAGCGGATCTACCTCTACACCTGGGGGCTCGGCGACAACAACACGAGCTTCGACTCGGCGCTCGTGGACGCCGAGGGCCGTGAGCGCCCGTCGCTGAACGTCGTGCGCAAGTACCTCGGCCAGGCGCCGGTCACCGACCCGGCCGGTGGCTTCAGCCCCGGCCCGGCCGCCTGCAAGAAGGGCACCGCGCCGGTCAAGCCGCTCAAGCTCCCCAAGGCGGCGAAGCCGGGCCGGAGCGCCAAGCCCGCCAAGGCCAAGGCCAGGGGCTGAGCAGCAGCGGGCGGCCCCGACCGGACCGCCCGTCACAATCGCCGCATGACGACGCTGCGGGCGGGCGAGCTCGAGGCCACATGGCTCCCCGACCACGGCATGGTCGGCGCGGCCCTACGCCACCGGGGCGAGGAGCTGCTCGGCCAGCGCGGCGGGCTGGACGCCTACCTCGCGAAGGGCTCGGCCTTCGGCATCCCGCTGCTGGCCCCGTGGGCCAACCGGCTGGACGGCCTGCGCTACGGCGAGGTGGAGCTCGACCCGGAGCGCGTCAAGCGCGACGGCGCCGGGTTGCCGAAGGACGGCGTCATGGCCGGCCGCGCCTGGACCGTCCAGGAGGAGGCCGCCGACCGGCTGCACGCGGCCTTCACGGCCGACCCGCCCGTCCTGGCCGTCTTCCCCTTCCCGCACCGCCTGGACGTCGAGGTCACCCTGTCGCCGCAGACGCTGACGGTCACCACGACGCTGACGGCCGTCGGCGTCGTCCCCGTCCCGGTCGCCTTCGGCTGGCACCCGCTCTTCACGCTGCCGGGCGTCACGCGCGAGGAGCTCGAGGTGGAGCTGCCCGTCGGCCGCGAGCTCGTCCTGGACGAGCGCGGCATCCCGACCGGCGAGCGGCGGCCGGCGGCGTGGACGGCCGGTCCGCTGGGCGACCGGACGCTCGACGCCGAGTACGACGCCTGGGACGGCGACGTCGTCCTGCGCGGCGGCGGGCGCGAGCTGCGCGTCGCCTTCGGCGGGCCGGGCTACCCCATCGGCCACGCCTGGGCGCCGGCCGGCGAGGCGTTCGTCGCCTGGGAGCCCATGACGGCCCCGACGAACGCGGCGTAGGCCACCAGCTGCCAGTCCACCGAGGCGAAAAAG
>CAZRLR010000293.1:0-5937 GCA_964600395.1 uncultured Conexibacter sp. | reverse complement strand
GAGCGTCCCGCTCGGCGTCAGCGCGAGCGGAATCGTGCTCGACACTGCGCCCGTGGCCGTGAGCACCGGCAGCGTCGCGGTACCGGTCGCTTTCAGGCTGCGCTTCGCCGCGCCCGCCGCGGTCGGCAGCGGCAGGTTCGCCGCACCCGACCCCTTGCGTTCTTTGGTGCCCGAGCCTGCCCCGGTGAGCGCAGGCAGCGTTGCCGCGCCCGTGCCCTTTCTGGCTTTTGTTCCAGAGCCAGCGGCAGTCAGAAGCGGGAGCGAGGAATCCCCAGAGCCAACCCCGGCTTGCGCGGGAGCAACTTCTCCGCCGCCAGCGATTTTCCTGAAGTATCGCCCGACCGAGTACGGGCCTCTGCCCGGTCGGTTCCTCCGCGAAATCGTCTGAATGGACGAAACCGGGAGCCGAACAACCTCGCCTTCGCCGCTTGCCGTGATTAGCGGAAGGCTGGGACTACCGGAGCCGTTGTTCCCTTCGGTCGCGGCAAGTAGTAAGCCTAAATGCGGGAACGGAGCCGGATCGCCGCCGCCCCCAGTAGCCGTGACCGTTCCAGATCCAGTCGCGGTCGGCAGCGGGAGGGATGGAGTTCCATCGCCCTTACGCGCCTTAGTGCCTGCGCCTGTCGCGGTCAGCAGTGGGAGCGTTGGCGAGCCAGAGGCTTCCCGGCCTTTCGCCCCTGCGCCGCTTGCGGCCAGTAATGGGAGAGTGGCGGAGCCGTCTCCGCTTCGCCCTTTCTTGCCCGCGCCTGTTGCCGTGACAAGCGGCAGGGTTGGCGTGCCGGTTCCCTTGCGGGTTTTCGTCCCTGCGCCGGTTGCCGTAATCAGCGGCAGAGTGGGCGTGCCAGTTGCCTTTAAGGCTCTAGTCGCATTACCAGTAGCCGTTAGCAGCGGGAGAGTTGGGGTTCCCGAGCCGCTGAATGTCGCGGACGCGGCAAGCAGCAGACCTAAGTGCGGGAACGGAGCCGGGTCGCCGCCCTCTGCTTGCGGGCCGAACTCTCCAGCCCCGCTAGAAATTATCAGCGGAAGACTTGGCGTGCCAGAGCCGCTAAAAGTCTCTATCGGGTCGTTGATGACATAGCCGATAACGCTATGCGTTTCGCTACTCTTGGTAAACGTCGCAGACGCAATCGACTCGCTGGTCGTTGTCGCCGCATCTCGGACGCCGACCATGATGCCTACTGCACCACGGTCCCGCTGAATCAGCGCCGTCCAGCCCGAAGGAGCCGCCGAAGTGGTCAGCGTATCAATCGCTGCCGCGACAACAATCCTGCCGTCTTTCTTGGCCCCAGCAGTCCACGTCGGCGTAGCTAGGTCAGCCGCAGCCGTCGTGACGTTCGCGCTGCCGATGGTCGCCTGAACCGGCGTAGTCGAGTCAAACTCGCCCGCAGGAACCTTGATGACAACCGCCGTCCACTGCTCCGTAGCAGACGGAGTGACAGTGAACGTCCCAGCACTGGTAGTCGCGGAACCTACGAAGTAGAACGCCGAAATCCGCTGCGCGGTTCCGCCGTAGGAATCCGCTATGTCAACGACCGTTTCGCCGTTTGGCCCAGTCGCAGACCAGTTGTGCGTTACATCGGCGTCACTAGCGACATGGAAGCACAGCAAGTCCCCGCTGACATAAGCAGGGTAACTAACTGCCCAACTGGTAGTCGCGGTGTTATTGCCGCTTTCAGTGCAATCCGCAACTTCAATAACAGGCGCGGCCACGCTTTCTCCGCGCCGCTAAGGCTTACTTGTAGAAGATATTTACGACGACATCGTTGGCCGCAGGAGCGCCCGTGTCGTTGTCAGCAATGCCAGTCGTCGCGGCGACGGTAATCGCCGTCCCGAAGGCAATGCCCTGCGCGATGGAGAACACGCCGGAAATGTCGTCTGAGGTATTACCAGGGAGCGCGATGGTCAGAACCGGAGTCGTGGTTCCAACCGTGACGTTTGCCGCCGTAGCGTTGTAGAACTTCAGGAAACGAGTAGCGGTCGCGGTGTTGGAGAACCACAAGCCATAAACCGTCCCAGCGGAAGCCTTCACTTCTTCCTCGGACTCGTCCAAGTCCAGCGAGCGGAAGATATCGCAGCCGTTCGCCGCTACAGGCAGGACGCGCACCGGCAGCGGGTTCGCTGTCGAAATGTCCCCGTCGTTCGTTCCATCCGCACCGTGAACGAGCTTGATGCGCGGGTAGTGGACAGACGAGATGTCGTCGGAGGCGAAGGTGTTTCCGCCACTGCCTGCGTTGGTTACAAACGTGTCAGTCATTTAGCCTATTCCTAAGAGAAGTGATCGTTTGACGGAAGTTGCGGCGGCAGACGCCGCCGCCAGCCGCACCGCAACAGCCGTCCAGACCGCGCTTGTGATCGTCCACGATTCAGTGACGGACGCCGCCCCCGCTTCCTCGCACAGCGAGAAACTGTGTCCACTACCAGACCAGTTCTCCAGGGCGATCCGTTCCGTCTGCCCGCCGTCCTCAGTAATCGTATAAGCGGGGTAGCCCCCGTGCGCCGACGCAATCACAAGCTCCCCGGCAGCGCTCGAAATCGTCGCGCTGGGCGTGGTACTGCTACCCGACGCCTTGACCAGCGATCCCGTGATTGGATTAGTCTGATCGACGCCCGTGTACGTCGCTACGCCGATCACCGGCATATCGACGCCGCCACCCCAAGTCGCGACGTAGTTCGATGCCGACGTGGGCGGGGCGACGAGCCGCCAGATCGCCATTTTGAGGCGCGTATCGGGTGCGTCTTCAATCGTCGTGCCGATCTGCGTGACGCCCGTGCTGCTGCCGCCAACCGTCACCGTGGGCGTGCTGTAGGTGTCCGAAAACCACCCAGCGACGATGATCGCACAGCGGTTTGCCCCCGTTGCAGCAATGGATGCTGCCGTTGCAGTCGTGGCCGCTTCGCCGCCTGTGCCGCTGCCTGCGGTGTCGTATGCAATCGCCATTATCCACCCCAGTCAAGGACAGGTTGCCAGTCGGTTGACAGCTTCACGCCGACTAACGATGAGAGTCTTCCCAGTCGCGCATCTCGATCAGCCGAGTCCATGCTGACCACCAGTGGATTGTGCCGCCCGACAAAGCCGAGCCAGTCCGCCAGGTACTGATCGAGGTCGTTCCGTAATCGCCGGACGTAAGACGCCCGCAGCGTGTCGAGATTGCGAATCGTCGTGACCACTGCGGGCCTGAACTCATCCACATAGCGGTCGATCAGTTCGCCGTTTTGTACGTGCGTGACGAGAAACGTCGGGCCGTGCGCCACGGCTGGGTAGTAGTTAGTCCCAGCCACCAGCGGCACGCCGAGAATCGGGGCCAGCAGGCTCGCAAAGAACCGCGTACCCGTGCGCTCAATCGTGGCGAGCATCAGTCTCACCAGTCCGCACCGATCTGTTCCGAGCCGGTCACATACGCACCCGCCGGGATGACCGTCGTGGAGTCGCCGCCGAAGGTTCCGTAGTAATCGCGGCCCAATTCCTCGGCTGGCGAACTCGTGTCGAGGTGGAAGTCCGCCACGGCTGGATTCGTGGATGCGTTGATGAACAACGGATCGCCGCTCGCGCCATTGGCATCACACATCGCGCCATACGCCTGCCACGCCGCCAGAGTCGAAGCGTTGTTGCCGCTCTCCGACGACCAGATCCGCGTGTTGTTGTAATACAGGTTGCGTTCGTAGAACACGTCCTGACCCGAGGGGACATTGGCAGAGAAGTCGTAACTCGCCGCAGTGCAACTCATTACGATGCTGTTGCGAAACTCCACGTCAATCAGGTCCGTACCGTGACCTACTCGCCCTCGGTCGGTTGAATAGATCACGTTGTTATAGAACTTGCTGGCCCGTGAGTAACTGAATCCCGCCCAGATCCCGGTCGAGGTGTCGATCAGGATGTTTTGATAAACCCGTGTGTCGCCGTCCGGTTCGGCATCCAGCACCCGAATCCCCGCGCTATGGCAGGCATAAATCAGGTTATAGCGCACCACGTTAGACGATTGATCGTCCCCTGGATGTACGCCCTTGATGAAGATGCCCGATCCGCAGTTCGTGATCGTGTTCTGCTCGATCACGTTGTCGTGGCTGTCGTAACTCATCACCCCGGCTTCATTCTGCCCGCCGGGACTCGCCCCGATCAGGGCGCGGGAAATCTTGTTGTTACGGATCGTGCAGTTATAAACGTCCTCCAGCGCAACCAAGCGATAGTTGCCGTCATAGGTCGCATATCCCCAGTAATACGAGCCGTTGTGGCCCTGAATCTGGCAGTTCTGCACCGTGACGTGATGCGCCCCGACATCCAGCACGACCGGGCCGAAGTCCGACGCCGACCCGCAATATGTATCGTCAATGTCGAACCCGTCCCAGACGATATAGCTGCGGTTGTTCGCGCCAATCACACCCCCTCGGGCGTTTTCCTGCATCCGCAGTTGCGGCATTCCAACCCCGATAAATGTGATCGGATTGCCCGCCGTGCCACTGTTCGCCGGGTTACAGGCGACGGACTCCTTGTTCAGGGAGGCATCTCCCCCGCGATAGCCGTCCTCCCAATAGATTCCAGACGCCACCAACACCGTATCTCCGGCTGCTGCGGCTTCCGATGCGTTCGGAGACGCCCAGCTTGTACTACCACGCGCAGCCCGCCCAACAGTCGCCCACGGCGTTGACGGATTCGCCGCCTGCGCCTTCGTGCGCGAGTCGTCCCCCGTCGAGGCGTTGACGTACAAGTACGATTCTTCCCCGCCGCCAGGGTCTGTCGGCGCTCTGTACCCAGCGAAGCCGCCAGCACTTCTTGTTGCTGACCGGCTAATCGGCATCAGGTGTAAACGTCAAGCGAGAACTGGTGGAGAGTAATCGTGTTCGACGCGCTGGACGATGACCAGTCGGCGTAGAAGTCCAGCGTCTGTGAAGCGGTAGAGTCAAACCCCGTCCCAGCAGCAGGCGTCGAGTTGTACGGGAGGATGTGCGTCCCTGCCCCACCCGTCGTCGCGTCCGCAGTAGATCCAATCACCGCATGAGACGTAAACCGCCCAATGCCCAGCAGATTCGCGGAAGTCCCCGAGCCAATCGCTCGACAAACTAACTCAGCCTCGTAGACCCACGGCTTTGCAGACTGCGCGTTCGTGTTGAGCGTCATCGCTCCACTGGAAAACACAATCACCGACCCGAGCATGACATCCAGCGTCAACGTCCCAGGAGTCGTGGCAAGAGTCGAAATCTGCCCCGCAGCACGGATCAACAGCCCCTTTCCTACACGATCAAAGAAGTAGGAAGGAAGGGTGAACTTCCGCGCAGCCGGGAGAAGGCTTGCCGCCGTGGTATTGGTGTGTGCCGAGCCTGCCTCACCAATAGATAGCAGGCGTTCGCGGAAGCCGTCACTCATGGGTTAGCTCGCCGGGCAGGTGATCGTGAACGAGGTGAGCGTCACCGTATCGCCCGCGCCCACCGTGAGTCCGCCGGGGAAGTTGATGTCCTGCCCGCTCGTGCCGACCGTGCCCGTGATCTGGTCGGTCGTGCCGCCGCTCTTGATCTTGAACTTCGCCATCGTGCCGCCGGTCGCGGTGGTGTCCGAGAGCGGTGTCCCCGAGAGCGTGATCACGCCCGTGGCCGCGTCGCCGAAGGCCGGGTTGCCGAGCGTCAGGGTTGCGACCTCAACGTCGCCCGAGGTCTGGAACTCCAGCGTTGCCGTCGTCCCGATCAGGGTGTCCGCCGCGTCCGCAATCGCGTTGCGCATCGTGGTCGCCAGAGTCAGTGCCATGGGTCTCTCCCTCGTTGGAAATCGTGAAAGGAATCCGCGTGCCGTCCTTGCGAGTCACGTAGCCCTCGCCGTGGACGATCAACATGCCCAGGTGCCCGCCGCTCATGCGTTGTCGTCCTCGATGCCGGTCACGCTGAAAGAGCACGCACCGCTCGCCGGGATCGCCGAGCCGTCGGTGTTCTGCGTCGGGTAGGTCCAGGTCG
>CAZRLR010000292.1:0-5965 GCA_964600395.1 uncultured Conexibacter sp. | reverse complement strand
CCGACGAGCCGGTCTCCGCGCTGGACGTGTCGATCCAGGCGCAGATCCTCAACCTCCTGCGGGATCTGCAGAAGGAGCTCGGGCTGACGATCATCTTCATCGCGCACGACCTCTCGGTCGTCCGGCACATGTGCGACCGGATCGCGGTGATGTACCTCGGCAAGGTCGTCGAGCTGGCCTCCGCCGACGAGCTGTACACGCACCCGCGCCACCCGTACACCGGGGCGCTGCTGAGCGCGGTGCCGGTGCCGGACCCGGCGATCGCGTCGGCCAAGCACCGGCAGATCCTCGGCGGCGACGTGCCGTCCCCGGCCAACCCTCCGCCGGCCTGCCGCTTCCACACGCGCTGCCCGAAGGCCGTCATGGGCACGTGCGACGTGGACGAGCCGGCGCTGGAGCCCAAGGACGGGGGCAACGTCGCCGCCTGCCACTTCCCCCTGACGGACGCGGAGATCGCCGGGCACGTCCCGACCGCCGCGGCGTAGCGGGGCGGCGAGCGTCGGATCCGCACGCATCAGGCGGGCGGATGCGTCACTCGGCTGGTCAGTCCAGCCAGGTCGCCACGTCGGCGACCGGCGCGCGCTCGGGCACGCGCTGCTCCTGCCGGGGGTGCCCGAGGTGCAGGAGGCCCAGGGCGCGCTCGTTCGCCGGCAGGCCGACGGCGGCGCGGCCGGCGTCGTCGCGCAGGACGGCGGGGGTGCGCCAGTAGGCCGCCAGCCCGCGGTCGTGCGCCCCGAGCAGCACGAGGTAGGCCGCCACGGCGGCCGCGTCGCGGTCCTCCTCGGCGACGACCGGGTCCGCGTCGACGAGGGTCGAGACGACGACGAGCGTGGGAGCGCGGTCGAGCTTCGCGCCGCTGCCGGGGATCTGGGCGTCGGCGGCCGCCTTGAGCGCCCCGAGCGCCCGCGGGCCGACGACGCGGAAGCGCCACGGGTTGGTGAGATGGTGGTTCGGCGCCCACGTGGCGAGCGCGAAGAGCTCGCGCAAGGTCGCGTCGTCGACGGGGTCGGGGCCGAAGGCCTTGTGCGTCCGCCGGGTGCGGACCGCGTCCTGCAGCTCCATCGTCAACCTCTGAGTTCCATGATCACCGGATGTCGGGACGACGAGCCGCAGGCGAGACGTCCCAAGGGAATGCGAGCCGCAGGCGAGCTATTCCTCGTCGTCTTCTGCGTACAGCGACTCGCGGGCCAGCTCGGTCCCGTTCGTCGAGAAGAGCTTGATCTCCAGCGTGTCGTGGCGGTAGTTGTCGGGCGCGACGAGCGTGAAGCGCCCTTCGGTCAGGACGCACTGGTCGACCGCGAGGTCGGCGAGCTCGGCGGTGGCGATGGCGCCGCCCTCCACCAGTGGGCGGCCCCAGACGAGGGTCATCGCCGCGACGTTGCCCGCCTCCCCGCGCCAGGAGCCGATGACGTCCTCGCAGAGGTCGAGCTTCCAGTCCGGGTTCGCGTCCGCCGTCTCGGCGGTGAAGTCGGCGGTGGCCTGCAGGTCCGACGGCTCCTCGTCCTCCGTGCCGGGGTAGAAGGAGACGTAGCCGTAGAGCTCGTAGCCGGTGCTCGTGCGCGTCGAGGCGGGCACGTAGGTCCGCCCGTGGTAGGTGCGGTCCGGGTACCAGACGATCTCGCCGGCCTCGCCGAGGTCCTCGCCCTCGTCGTCGATCCGCAGGCAGGCCGCGAGGTACTCCACGCGCAGGCGGTCCGCCCAGCGCCCGTACGGCAGCCCGTCCTGCGGCGGCTCGGCGACGAAGGAGACGACGGGACGGTCGGTCGGCGGCATGCGCGGAGTCTAGATCCCGCCCGCCGGCGGCCGCCCGCCCGGGTCAGCTCCGCGGCGGCGGCGGGTCGACCTCGACGAGCAGCGTCACCGGCCCGTCGTTGACGAGCGCGACCTGCATGTCGGCGCCGAAGACCCCCCGCTGGGCGCCCAGCGCGTCGCACACGCGCTCGTAGAGCGGCTCGGCGACCTCGGGCCGCGCGGCGGCGACGTACGACGGGCGCGTGCCCTTGCGCGCGTCGCCGTAGAGGGTGAACTGGCTGATGCACAGGACGCCGCGGTCGGGGCCCAGCGGCTCGTTCATCCGGCCCTCGGCGTCCGGGAAGATCCGGAGCTTGCGCAGCTTCTCGGCCAGGCGGTCGGCGGTGGCTGCGTCGTCTTCGTGCGTGACGCCGAGGAGGACGAGGAGGCCCGGCCCGATCGCGCCGACGGTCCGGCCGTCGACGGTGACGGAGGCCTCGGAGACCCGCTGGACGAGCGCTCGCATCAGGTGAGGATGCCCGCCATGGCGGCGGCGCCGACCCCGAGGGCCGTCGTCCACGTGATCGCGCTCGCGGCCAGGCGGAGGTTCAGGCCGTAGGTGTGGGCGGCGACGAGCGCGTTGATGCCGCACGGCATCGCGGCCTGCAGGCGGTAGGCGTCGGGGACGCGGTGCAGCGCCAGCGCGTAGAGCGCGAAGAGCCCGGGCGCGGCGAGCAGGCGCAGGCCGACGACGAGCGCGACGGGGGCGGTGAACGGCGGGGGGAAGGAGACGACGCCGTCCTCACGCTCGCGGGAGAGGTGGACGCCGAGGACGAAGAACCCGAGCGGCAGCAGGACGAGCGCCGCGGCGCGGGCGGCGTGGACGAGGGCGTCGGGGGCCAGCGCGTCCGGAGCCACGAGCCCGCCGACGAGCGCCAGCAGCGGCGGGTTGCGGGTGAGGAAGGCGCGGATGCGCTCCTTGGCCGTGTCGCCGGCCGTCGTCCCGCACGCGGCCGCGATCCCGAAGCCGAAGGTGAAGAGCATCGGCCCGCTGACCGCGACGTCCCAGGCGATGGCCGGCGCGACCGCGTCGCTGCCCAGCAGGGTGCTGTTGAGCGGGATGCCGAGGTAGCCCGTGTTCGCCAGCATCACGCAGAGCACGACGGTGCCGGCGGTCGGGCGGTCGAGCTTCAGCACGCGCGTCGCGGCGGTCCAGGCCACGGCGCCGACCGTCAGGATCTCCAGCCACGCGAGCGCCAGACCCGCGCCGACGCCCGCGTGCAGGTCCAGCCGGGCGATGACGAAGAACGTGATGAACGGCATGAGGCCGTAGAGCAGCAGCGCGATCGCCCGGTCGGTCACGACGACCGACTGCGCGTGCCAGCGGTGCTCCACGGCGGCGCCCGCGCCCGCGGACGCGAGGATCGCCAGGACGAGAAGGATCATCGGTGGGCGCTCAAGTGTCGCGCAGCTCGGCGGCGGCCTGCTCGGGCGCCACCGGGTTCAGCGCGACGCCCGTCCCGAGCTCCAGGCCGGCGAGCGGGGCCAGGCGCGGGACGATGTCGATGTGCCAGCAGAAGCGCTCGGCCCCCTGGGGCGCGGTGCGCACCCAGAGCGTCAGCGGCGGGCTGGCGCCGAACCGCCGGGCCAGGCGCCGGAGGCCGTCGTGCAGGAGCGCCGCGCCGGCGGGGCCGTCGTCCTCGAAACGGGCGCGCGGGCGCCGCGGGACGAGCGTCAAGGCGTAGGGGGACGCGGACGCGTACGGCGCCAGCAGCACGGCCTCGTCGTCGATCGCGACGATCCGGGCGCGCATCCGGACCTCCTCCTGCAGCAGGTCCCCGAGCAGGTCGCCGCCCATCGTGCGCGTCGCGTAGGCGCCGGCCCGCTCGCGCTCGCGGGCGACGAGCGCGGGGACGAAGTCCAGCGCGTGCAGCTGGGCGTGCGTGTGGGCCTGCGTCGCGCCGCCGCCGGCCTGCTCGTTGACGTGCAGGTGGACGTAGGCGGCGCCCGAGTGCGCGCGCATCCGCGCGCGCCACGTGTCGACGGCGAGGGCCACCTGGGTCACGTCGAGCTCGGCGAGCGACTGCACGGGGTCCGGGGCGTTGACGATGACCTCGCTGGCGCCCGTCGCGGCGGTGGCGGCGAAGAGGTCGGGCTTGTGGGACGGCTCGGGCGCGGGCGCGTCGGCCCGCAGCGTCGGGTACAGGTTGGGGACGACGCGGACGGCCCAGCCCGGGCGCCCGTCGGGGTGCGGCACCTCGAGGATCGCGGGCGGCGTGCGATCCTCGTGGCCGGCGGCGAACGGGTCGTCGTCCGCGGGGACCGGCGGGGCGGCGGCGACCGGGGCCAGCGCCCCGGGGCGTCCGCCGCGGGCGGGGGCGATGATCGCGCGCAGGCCGGTGAGCGCGTCGATGCGGACCTCGTGGCCGGCGGGCGCGGCGGCCGGTGGCGCCGGCGTCATCGCGCGGGCTTGAGGTAGCGCTGCAGGTCCTCGTCGAGCTTGGCCTGCGTCGGGTAGCCGCCCTGGTGGAGGTAGACCTGCTTGCCGGAGGCGTCGAAGAAGATCGTGATGGGGTAGGCCGTGTTCGCCCCGAGCGCCGCGGCCACGCGTTCGCGCGGGTCCTGGTAGCTCGGGTAGGGGACCGGGAAGCGCTTGAGGAACGCGCCGGCGTCGCCCTCGTTGTCCCCGGAGTTCAGGCCGAGAAACGCGATCTGCTTGCCGTACTTCGTGCTCGCCTGCTGGAAGAACGGGAACTCGGCGCGGCAGGGCCCGCACCACGAGGCCCACTTGTTCACGACGACGGGCGTGCCCTTCAGGCCGTCCAGCCGGGCGGTGACGGCGGACTTGCCGCCGTCGAGCAGCTCGGCGCTCTGGGCGTGCAGCGCGGCCAGCGGTGCGGGCGCGCCCGCGAGGTCCTTCTGGGCCTGGGCGAGGGAGAACTTGGTCGGCTTCGGGTTCGTGTCGGTCTTGGGCGCCTGGGAGACCCCGATGACGACGACCGCGACGAGCGCGACGGCACCGGTGAGCCAGGCGAGGACGCGACGGGAGGGCATGGCCATACAGGGTAGTTCGCGAACGGCGCCCAGACGGACGTGTGGCGCGCACCGGTCACGCCTGGCGGTGCGATATCCTCGCGGCAACCGCTTGTGGGGTCGTCTTGGGAGGTCCCCACCGTCACGCCGGCTGGTTCCCGGCTCCGTCCCCGGTCGCAGGCCGCCCCGCCGCCGCGATCACCATCGAAACCCGAGCCGCTCATGGCTGAGCCCACCTCCGTGGCCGACCAGGCCCCTTCGCTACCTGATCCCGCCCTGATCGCGGCGGTCGAGCAGTTCACGCGCGAGCCCTTCGTCCACGAGGGTGAGACCGTCGCGACCGCGCTGCGCCCCCGCACCGCCCGCCGCCGGGCCTTCGATCGCGCCGCGAAGGAGATCGAGGACGGGCTGAAGGTGCCGTCGACGAAGTGGCGCCGCCGCTACTCGCTGCTGCTCGGCCTCGAGCGCGTGCTGTCCGCCGACGAGGCGCGCCTGGCCGACGGCACGCTGCTGAACCCCCACCAGGTCGACGCGCTCTCGGGCACGCTGACCGCCCTCATCGCCGCCGCCCAGGGCGGTGGCCAGGCGGACGGCGCGCCCGCGTCCTCCGCCGCCCCGGTCCTCGCCGTCGACGAGCTGCCCGCCGCGCCCGAGGAGCCCGCCCCCGAGGAGGAGCCGGAGGCAGAGGCGCCGGACGAGGACGACGACGCCGACCTGGACTTCGACGAGGACGACGCGGACGCCGACGACGAACTGGACGAGGACGACGTCGCGCTCGCCCCCGCCGCGCCCGACGAGGACGAGGACGACGAGGACGACGAGGACCTCGTCGAGATCGAGGAGCTCCCCGAGGACGACCACGACGACGAGGCGGCCTCCTACGAGGACGACGCCGACGACGATCTGGACGACGACATCGCCGCCGGCGCGGCGGACGACCCGAACGCCGCCAAGCGCTTCTGGTTTGAGCACGCGACGGGCGCCGGCAAGACCGTCGCCGCGATGGGCTTCGTCGAGGCCTCGCACACCGGCGGCATCCTCATCCTCACCCACCGCCGCAACCTCGTGGACCAGTTCCACGGCGAGCTGAAGACGCGCGGGTACGCGGACCGCATCACCCCGGCGCTGCTCGGCGGCGAAGGCGTGGACCGCGCCGACGGCCCGGTCACGGTCGAGACGTACCAGTGGTTCGTCCGCAACG
>CAZRLR010000291.1:0-5968 GCA_964600395.1 uncultured Conexibacter sp. | reverse complement strand
TGGACCGACTCGCACTCCAGCGCGCGGCCGGTCTCGCACTCGGACATCGACCGGCGCGCGTCCAGCACGGCCTGCTGGGCGGCGCCCTCGGTCACCCCGATCATCGTCGCGATCTGCCGGTAGGGCAGCCCGTCGAGCTCGCGCAGGACGAGCGCCTGGCGCTGGCGTTCGGGCAGCGCCTGCACGTCGGCCACGAGCTGGGCGAGGCGGTCGCGCGTCCCGATGACCTCCTCCGGGGCGGGGCCGTGCTCGTGGTGGCGCTCGAGCAGCTCGGCGTCCCCCCGCCGGCGGCGCATGAGCGAGATCGCCTCGTTGCGCGCGATGCGGTGCAGCCACGGGGTGAGCTGGTCGGGCGCGGGGCCGGTGGCCAGCGCGTCCATCGCCTTGAGCATCGCGTTCTGGGCGGCGTCCTCGGCGTCCGCGTCGCTGCGCAGGATCGTCCGGCAGTAGCGGGTGAGGGAGGGCATCCAGCGCCCGTAGACCGCGGAGAAGTCCTGGGTCGGCGCGGGCGTGGCCATGCGTCCCGCATCGGCAGGACGGCCGCGGACCTGAACGCCCACGGGCGCCGACATGGTGTCGGCGCCCGGTCCGGCGAGCGTCATCGCCTCAGAGCGTGACATAGCCGGGGAGGGTGAACGTCGGGAACGTCTTGCCCGAGTCGCCCTCGGCGCTGGGGACCATCGTCGTCGCCCGGTAGACCGCCGCCTGGCCCTCGGCCGGCATCGGCAGGTAGAGCTTGAACGAGCCCGGCTTGGTGGGGGTGAAGGACTTGACGACGACGTCCTTCGTGCAGCTCTCGCGCTTGCGCACGACGACCTTCTGGCCGGGGACGAGCGGGCCGGTGATCTTGCCGACCATGAGGATCCTGTCGCCGGCGTTGTGCATGCGTGAGATGCGCATCCGCCGCTGGAGCTTGAGGCTCATCGACTTGTCCCCTTCCAGCACGGCCATGTAGCGGGTGTCGTTGTCGTCACGCTGGGCCTTGGGCGGCAGCGGTGCCTTGGCGCGGAAGAAGCCCGAGTCCCGGACGATCGCCGTCGTGACGACCTTGCCGGTCTTCGTCGCGACGATGTCAACGCGCTTGCCGACCTCGCTGGCGGCGGCGGCCCCCAGGAGGGACACCCACTTCGGCCGCTCGGCGACGTCCACGAGCGTCACCTTCCGCTTGGCGCACTGCACCGCGAGCTGGCTGGCGGGCGCGGCGGCGACGACCGGGTCCCCGCAGTTGACGCCGAGGGCGGAGACGCGGGCGCTGCCGAGGATGACGTCCGCCAGCTCGCGGCCGAGCGCGGTGACCGTCACGCGCGGGCCGCGCTGCACGAGCGTCGTCCCGTCGTTGTCGGTGGACGCGGGCGTGACCTTCACCTCGCCGACAACGGCGGGGATCGTGATCGGCGGCAGCGCCGCGAGGACCTGACGGACGGCGGTCTGCAGGACGGGGCCGACGATCGGGTCGTCGAAGCTCAGGCCGGCGGGGAGCTTGACGAGGCTGAGGTCCAGACCGCTCAGCGGGAGGCTGCCGGGGTTGACGAGCGAGACGACCTTGCTGACGGCCTGGTCGACGGGGAGCGCCTGGCCGAGGCCCTGCAGCCCGGCGACGTCCGACGCGCCGTTGAGGACGGGGGCGCCGGCCTGGCAGGTCGCCGACGCGGTGGAGGTCAGGCCGTCGAGCTTCAGCAGGTCCAGGTCCGGGAGGACGCCCGCGGGAACGAGCGCCTTGACGGCGTCCAGCGCGTCGACGGTGATCTTCGACGGCAGCAGGGAGCCGGCCGGCGTCCCGGGGAGGGTCGGGACGGTCCCGCCGAGCAGGCCGCCGACGGCGCCGGTGACCGTCCCGGCGACGCCCGAGACGACGGGGGCGACGACCGGCAGCGGGATCTCGAGGCTGCCCAGGCCGGCCGGCAGGGTGGGGGCCGGCAGCGCCGGGAGGAGGGACTGCAGGCCGCCGAGGCTCAGGCCCTGCACGCCCGCGGTGCTCGTGGCGCGCTGGGTGGCGGTGTCGTCCGCCCTGCCGCTGAGCAGCGTCTTGGCGATCGCGTTGCCGCCGAGGGGCGTGGTGAAGGCGGACGTCCCGTCGGCCGTCTGGCACGGGCCGTCGCCGCCGGCGCCGGCGACCGGGGTGATCGGCTGGCCGAGGACGGTGCCGGTGACCGCGGTCGCGCTGCAGCTGAAGCTGCCGGTCGCGGCGCCGGCGTCCTGCGCGGCCACGAGGCCGGTGCTGGCCAGGACCGTGGCGGTCAGGGCGGAGAGGGTGGTGCGAGTGGACATCGGGTCTCCTGGGGTCGGTGGTGCAGGTCGTGCGCTTGGGGTTCGCGACCCGTACACGCACCGACCCGGGCGGAACCCAGACGGCCTGGACATCTGTACGAGGAGCGTGCATTCGGTGTCGCCAGGGCGACACCAGATGCACTCCCCCTCCGCGCGTGCCGACCCGGGTCAGCCGCGGCGCTGGCCCGCGCGCAGGCGGACGGTCCGCGGCACGGCACCCGGCGCGGTGACCTTCAGCGTCAGGCCGCGGCGGGGGATGAGGACCTTCAGGACGGCCGTCCCGAGGCGGTTCGTCGTCGCCCGCAGCGCGCCGAGGCGGACCGTGGCGCCCTGGACGGCGGCGCCGGTCGAGCGGCGGCGGACCTGCACGCCGACGAGGACGCGGCGGCCGGGGACCAGGCGGGCGTGGGAGACGTCCACGCGCAGGGCGAAGCGGCGGTTTCCGGCCGGGCGCCCCGTCGGGGCGACGCGGCACGAGGCGGTCGACGTGCGGTCCTGCGCGCTGACGGTCACGCGGACGGTGGTCGTCCCCGGGCAGGCGACGACGCGCAGGACGGCGGCGTTCGCGGCCGAGACGATCGCGCCGCCGTCCACGCGCGCGCCGTAGCCGTCGGGGAACCGGCGGGGCGGCAGCGCGAGCTCGGTGCGACGTTGGCCGTCGGGGCTGGCGGCGGGGACCGTCCAGGCGACCTTGAAGGTCGTGCCGTCCCACGTCCACGGCTCGGGCGTCCCGGCGACGGCGCGCGGGTGCGGCCGGCCGAGGAGCTTGAGCTTGGCGGCCTTGACGTTGTCCCCCGTCGGCGGCTTGGTCGGGTCGCGGACGATGCCCGCGCTCTCGCCGCCGGTGTCGGTCGGCGCGGCGCACGCGCAGTAGGACCAGTACTGCCAGCCGACCATGTTGCGGTCCGCGCGCTCGACGTTGTTCGTGAGGACGTCGGGCGCGTCGATCGAGCCCCACTCGGTCATGAGCAGGGCGTCGCCGGTGTCCTTGGCGCGCTGCTCGGCGTTCGCGAAGACGAGGTCGTCGAACGGCGCGCACCCCGCGTCGCTACCGGTGTTCGTCGCCGAGAGGCAGTAGTCGTGGAAGGCGAAGACGAGGTGCGGGTCGTCGATCTTGCCCATGACGGTCTTCACGCCGTTGTTGAAGAGCGGCTGGGGCTCGTACATGACGAGGACGTCGGGGTCGACGGTCCGGATCGCCTTCGTCACGCGCTCCACGAAGCGGGTGAGCTTGCCCTCGAAGACGGGGCAGCCGGTGGCGGCGTTGACGCACAGCTGCCACGTCGTCCCGGGCCACGGCTCGTTGAAGAGCTCGTGCCCGAGGACGCCGGGGTCGTCCTTGAAGAACCGGGCGGTGTGGCGCCAGGCGGCGGCGAAGCGGTCCTGCAGGCCGACGCCGCCGGGGCCCGGATCGTTGTCCCAGAAGTGGTCGAAGGCGCGCTGGGTGGCGGGCTGGCCGAGGTAGTTGCCGGGGAAGCCGAGCTGCGGCTGGGCGGGCAGGCCGTCGTCGATGACCGCCCAGTCCGGCGCGCCCTCGCCCTGGAAGCGCTCGTTGTAGAGGTCCTGGTGGAAGTCGATCACCGAGACGATCCCGTAGCGCTGCAGCAGGTCGACCGTCCCCTTGATCGCGGTGAGGTAGGCGTCGTCGTAGACGCCGGGGGACGGCTCGACGGCCTTCCAGATGACCCCGACACGGACGGTGTCGAAGCCCTCGCGGGCCAGCAGCGCGGCGTCGTCGGCGTCGAAGCCCGCGGCCGCGGGCGTGTACGGCGGGCGCTTGTAGACCATGTTGACGCCGTGCAGGACGAGCTTGCGGCCCTGTGCGTCGGTGAGCCAGCGGCCCTGGTGGTCGAACGGCGCGACGGGGGCGGCCTCGGCGGTCGTGGCGGCGCCCGTCAGGGTGAGCGCGGCGAGGGCGAGGAGGAGGGCACGGCGGGCGATCGTCTTCATGCGGGCGCGAGCCTCCCACAAGCCGCGGGGAGGGGAGTGCATCAGGTGTCGCCCTGGCGACCCCGAATGCACTCCCCTCCCCGAGCGGGCGGACCCGGACGGGCCCGGGGCGGGCAGTGCTCAGGCGCCGGTGGTCAGCACCATCCGGAAGCGCGCGTCCCCCGCCATCATCTTGTCGTAGGCCGCCTGCGCCTCCTCGAGGGGTCGTGTCTCGATCATCGGCCGCACCTCGGCCAACGCGCTGAAGGCCAGCGTGTCCTGCGAGTCCATCGAGGTGCCGGACGCGTGGCCGACGATCCCCGTGGACCCGCCGATGAACATCGCCGGCGGCAGGTTCAGCGGCTGCATCGAGGCGCCGACGACGATGAGCCGGCCGTTCGGCGCCAGGCCGCCCGCGCAGGCCGCCATCGCCGCGGACGCGGTGACCGTCGCGAGGATGACCGCCGCGCCGCCGAGCTTCTGCAGCTCCGCGGCCGGGTTCTGCGTCGTGGAGTCGATGTACTCGTGCGCGCCGAGCTGCCGGGCCAGCGGCTCCTTGTCGGTCCCGCGCGCGATGGCGACCGTCCGGAAGCCCAGGCGCTTGGCGAACTGCACGCCCAGGTGCCCGAGGCCGCCGACGCCGAGGATCGCCACGACGTCCCCGCCGCGGGCGTGCGAGCGCCGCAGCGCGTTGTACGTCGTGACGCCCGCGCACAGCAGCGGCGCGGCGTCCTCGGCCGCCAGGTCGTCCGGGATGAGCGCCAGCGCGCTGGCCGGGACGACGACGTAGTCCGCGTAGCCGCCGTCGAAGGTCACGCCGGGGATGCCCGTGTTCTGGCAGGCGATGAGGTCGCCGCGCCGGCACGGCTCGCACCAGCCGCAGTTGCCGCCGAACCAGCCGACGCCGACGCGCTGGCCGGCCGACCAGCCCTGCACGCCGTCCCCGAGTTCTTCGACGACGCCCGCGATCTCGTGGCCGGGGACGATCGGGAAGGACACGCCGGGGAAGCCGCCGGTCACCGCGAACATGTCGCTGTGGCAGACGCCGCAGGCCTGCACCCGGACGAGCACCTCGCCGGGGCCGGGGGACGGGACGTCCCGCTCGACGAGCTCCAGCGGCCCGTTCGCCTCGCTGACCTGCACCGCACGCATCGTCTTCGCCATCGGGTCTTCCGTTCTGCTCGGGGAGTCGGTCCGCGCCCAGGCTAGGGCGTCCATCGTGTGTTGCCCTGGCGACACACGATGGACGCCCTTCCCCCGGGTCGGGCCCTGGTCGCGCGCCAGCCCCCCCACCCCCCCGGCGGTAATGGTACCAGAAAACAAAACTAATCTTCTGTCAAAGAATCAATTGAATCAGAGCCGCCCTGTTGGGGGCGGCTTTTTTTCGAACTCCCTATCTACCCTACTGGCCGGCACGCAGCTGCCTCCTCTGCCCGATAGATGCGGGGGCCCAGGACCTGCACCCTACTGCCTGGACACTTGGTACTGCTACTGGCGGTTGGCGTATTGTGCAGCTCGGGGTACTTCTTATCCCGGCGGCTTACCACTCCCACTTCCTGGCCACAGGAGGGACACTTGCAGCGCTCCGCGCTGCCTGCAGGCTGGGACATCTTCTAGCTCCTCTATATCTATTACCAATTTGCAATCGAATGCAGAAAATTGTGCGCCAGCCGGCTGACGTCGTCAATGCCGGCCTTCCAATCGTTGTGAATCTAGGCTATAACGGTTGCGTGCCAGAGTGGTGAAATTGGTATACACGCCAGGTTTAGGA
>CAZRLR010000290.1:0-5993 GCA_964600395.1 uncultured Conexibacter sp. | reverse complement strand
CGCTGGACGCGTCGTAGAAGTGCGTGCCGAAGTGGCGGTCGGTCAGCAGCAGCGTGACCGCGGCGGCGATGACCGGCAGCGCGAGGATGAGCAGCACCGCGTAGGTGAGGATCGTCCAGCAGAAGAGCGGCAGGCGACCCCAGCCCATGCCGGGCGCGCGCATGTTCGCGATCGTCGCGTAGAAGTTCACCGCACCCACGAGCGACGAGAGGCCCGTGAGGTGGATGAGGAAGATCCAGGCGTCCACGCCGCCCGAGGGCAGGTACTGCGAGGAGCTGAGCGGCGAGTAGCACGTCCAGCCGCACTCGGGCGGGGAGAAGAAGATCGAGCCGTAGAAGACGACGCCACCGGCGGCCAGGAGCCAGAAGGACAGCGCGTTGAGCTTCGGGAACGCCATGTCCCGCGCCCCGATCATGAGCGGCACGAAGTAGTTGCCGAAGCCGGCCATGATCGGCACGACGAACAGGAAGATCATCGTCGTCCCGTGCATCGTGAACAGCTCGTTGTACGTCTGCGGCGTCAGCAGCGTGTTGTCGGCCTGCGCGAGCTGCAGGCGGATCATCAGCGCCTCGACCCCGCCGAGCAGGAAGAAGACGAAGGTGAGGACCAGGTACATGATCCCGATCTTCTTGTGGTCGGTCGTCGTGACCCACGACGTCCAGCCTTGGCGCTCACGCACGACTTCACGCGCGAGGATCTGGGGCACGGGCGCAGCGGTGCGCTGCGCCGGGAGGGTGATCTGAGGAGTAGCCATGGAAGAGGGGGCCTTACGGCGTGGTTGCCTGGTCGGAGCTCAGCGTCTTCTCGAACGCCTTGCGGGCGGTGGCGGCGGCCTTGTCGGCGGCCTCCGTGTTCGCCTTCTGGTCGGCGAGGAACTTCTCGAACTCCTGCGGCGTCACCGCCTTGACGGTGGCCACCATGTTCGCGTGGTTGCGGCCGCAGAGCTCGGCGCACTGGCCGCGGAACGTCTGGCCGGCGAGCTTGGCCGGGATCTTGAACCACGTGTGGTTCGTGTAGCCCGGGATGGCGTCGAACTTGCCGCCGAGCTTCGGGATCCACCACGAGTGCGCCACGTCCTGGGCGCGGATGTCGAGGGTCACCGCGGTGTCGACCGGGACGACCATCTGCTCGTAGGCGAAGACGTTGTTCAGCGTGTTCGTGTCGCCGTCGGGGTAGGTGAAGCGCCAGACGTACTGCTGGCCGTTGACCTCGATGTTCAGCGACTTGCCGTTGGGCGGCAGGCGCTTGGTCACGCCGGCGGTCAGGACCCCGTTGGCCGTCTGCAGGCCGCCCGGCCCGGTGTTCGACGGGTTGCGGATGCCCGGCAGCGCGGCGAACGTGAAGCCGGCGAGGACGACGAGGATGACAGCGGCACCGACGGTCCAGCCGATCTCCAGGCGCGTGTTGCCGTGGATCTGGGCGGCGACGGCACCCTTCTTCGCCTTGAACTTGTAGAGGCAGTAGAAGAGCGCGCCTTCCACGCCGACGAACACGACCACCGCGACCCCGAGGATCAGCTTGTAGAGCGTGTCGATCTTGTCGGCGTTCGGCGACCCCCCGGACTCGGGGGTGAAGAAGTCGGCGGAGGCGGTCGAGGTCAGGAGCAGGGACAGCACTCCGACGGCGACGGCGGCCAGCGCGAAGCGCCGGCGAGTGGAGGTGTGGCGTTCAGATCGCAAGGCGGGCGGGATTGTATTCACGAAGAGGCGGAGGGGTCGGAAGGGGGCACGATCAGCGTCCTGAGAAGGCACTCGGGCGCTTCTTGATAAAGGCGGTGACGCCTTCGACGAAGTCCTGGGTGCCGGCCATGTCCTGCTGGATGCGGGCTTCGAGCTCGAGTTGATCCTGCCACCCCGAGAGCATCCAGGCGTTGAGTTGGCGCTTTGTGCCCCCGTAGGAACGCGTCGGCCCTGTCGCCAGGCGCAGCGTCAGCGCGTCGCCGGCGGCCTCGAGCCCGTCGTCGGGCACGACCTGGTTGATCAGGCCCCACGCGGCCGCCTGGTCAGCGGGGACGCGCTCGCCGAGCATCGCCATCTCCGCCGCGCGCGCCAGGCCGATGCGGCTGGCGACGAACGCGGACGCGCCACCGTCGGGCACCAGGCCGATGTTGACGAAGGCCAGGAGGAAGTAGGCGCGCTCGGACGCGACGACGAGGTCCGCCGACAGCGCGAGCGAGAGCCCGACGCCGACCGCGGCGCCGTTGACGGCGGCGACGACCGGCTTCTCCATCGCGCGGATCGCGGTCATCGCCGGGTGGTAGCGCTCGACGAGGCCGCGGTAGAGGTCGGGACGGCCGTCCGGCGTCATCCCGGCGCCCCCGACGTCCTTCAGGTCCGCGCCCGAGCAGAAGGCCCGGCCGGCGCCGGTCAGGCACACGGCCCGCACCTCGGGGTCCGGCCCGACGATCCGCAGCACCGCCATCAGGTCCTCGCTGAGCTGCGCGTTCCAGGCGTTCAACGCCTCGGGCCGCGCGAGCTGGACCTTCGCGGCGGGCCCGCTGCGCCAGAGGTTGACGGTCTCGTACTCGCCGACCAGTTCGAAGTCGCTCATCGGCGGCATCCTATGGACGCTCATGCCCGGACCGTCGGGCGCGTACCTTCTTGGGCATGTCACGCCCGCGAATCGGCATCTGCACCTCCTTGGAGCGCGCGCGCTTCGGCGCCTGGGAGGAGCCGGCGGCGCTCACGCCGTACGCCTACGTCCTCGCCGTCCAGCGGGCGGGCGGCCTGGCGATCCTCCTGCCGCCGGACCCCGGCGCCGAGCAGGCGCCGGACGAGGTGCTGGACCTGCTGGACGGCCTGATCCTCGCCGGCGGCGTGGACGTGGACCCGTCGTTCTACGGCCAGGAGCCCGACCCCCACACGCTCGGCACCGTCCCCGAGCGCGACCGCTTCGAGATCGCCCTGGCCCAGCGCGCGCTGGAGCGCGACCTGCCGCTGCTGGGCATCTGCCGCGGCATGCAGGTGCTGAACGTCGCGCTCGGGGGGACGCTCATCCAGCACGTCCCGGACGTCGTGGGCTCCGACGAGCACCGGCGCAACCTCGGGACCTTCGAGGGCAACGACCACCCCGTCCGCCTGCAGCCCGGCTCGCTGGCCGCCCGGGCGGCGGCCGAGGAGGCCCACGTGACGCGGTCGCACCACCATCAGGCGATCGACGACCTCGGCGAGGGGCTGCGGGTGACGGGCTGGTCGGAGGGCGACGAGCTGCCCGAGGCCGTGGAGATCCCCGACCGGCGCTTCGTCCTCGGGGTGCAGTGGCACCCGGAGGCCGACGAGACCTCCCGGGTGATCTCCGAATTCGTGCGCGAGGCCGCCGCGACGGTCGAGGCCTGACCGCGGCAGTCGCGGTCAGGCGGCCTGGCAGAGCTGCGCCATGCCGCGCCGGGCGCGGCAGACGAGCGCCTTGCTGCCGCCGACGCTCACGCCGAGGACGGGGGCCATCTCCTCGTGCGGGCGGCCCTCGAGCTCGTGCATGACGAGCGCCTCGCGCTGGCGCGCCGGCAGCGCGTGGAGGGCGCCGACGACGCGCCGCAGCTCCTCGCGGCCGTGGACGGCCTCGTACGGGCCGGCGGCGCGGTCGGCCAGGACGGCGTCCAGCCCGTCGAGGGTCACCGTCCGGCGCGGCTTGCGCAAGCGGTCCAGGCAGACGTTCCGGACGATCGTGTAGAGCCACGGCTTGACGGCGACCTCGCGGTCGGGGTGGGCGCGCAGGAAGGTCAGCGCCCGGACGAACGCGTCCTGGACGCACTCCTCGGCGTCGTGGTGGGCGCCGCCCAGGACGCCGGCCGCGAAGCCGGTCAGGGCGGCCTCGTGCCGCTGGACGAGCCGGGCGAAGGCGAGGTCGTCCCCGGCGCGGATGTCGCGGACGAGCGCGTCGTCGGCGCCGGGGGCGATGCGGGAGGTGGGGAGGTGAAGGACGGTGGTCATGGTGGTGCTCCTGCTGGGACGGGTGGGGCGTGACCACAGCCTCGGGGCCGGTGGGCGCCCCGGGTAGCCGCCCGAGGGTGTGACCTGCCCACCGAAGGTGTGGCGACGCGCACCCTGGGGTGGCTTGCCGCGTGGTCCTCGCCGTTCCGTCTGGCATCGTTGGCCCGATGGAGGAGAGCGCCCGCACGCCCGTGTCCGCCCACGTCGCCTCCCCGGCCGAGCTGCGCGACCGCATCGAGGCCGAGCGCCGCGGCCGGCCCTTCCTCGTCCTGCGGGAGGGGGACGGCCCGCAGCGGATCGTCGACCTGGACCCTGCCGTGCCGCGCCTCAGCGTCGGGCGCGCCGCCCAGAACGACATCGACCTGCAGTGGGACACGGAGGTCAGCCGCCTGCACGCCGAGCTCGAGCAGATCGGCGGGGAGTGGACGGTGAGCGACGACGGCCTCTCGCGCAACGGGACGTTCGTCAACGGCACGCGGATCAGCGGGCGCCACCGCCTGCGGGACGGGGACGTCGTCCGCGTGGGACGCACGCAGCTGGCCTTCAAGCGCCCCGAGACGGAGGATTCGATGCCCACGCAGGTGGCCGGTGGCCGGCCGGCGCCCGCGGACCTGCCGCCGCTGCAGCGCAAGGTGCTCGTCGCCCTGGCGCGGCCCTACAAGCACGACGAGTTCGCCGTCCCGGCCACGAACCAGGAGATCGCGGACGAGCTGCACCTGTCCGTCGACGCGGTCAAGGCGCACCTGCGGACGCTCTTCGGACGCTTCGGGATCGAGCACCTGCCGCAGAACCAGAAGCGCTCGCGCCTCGTCGCCGAGGCGCTGCAGGCCGGGCTCGTCTCCGTCCGCGACCTGTAGGCCCGGCCGCCGGCGCTCAGTGCGTCAGGTGCACGACGCGACCGACGGCCACGTCGGTCACCCAGACGTCCGGGCCGCGGGCGGCGACCGCGAACGGGTTCGCGAGGCCGGCGATCGTCTGCAGGCGCCGCGGCGGGTCCGTCGAGCTGAAGCGCGTGACCGTGCCGTCGACGCGGTTGGAGATCCAGACGCTGCCGCCGCCGATGTCGATCCCCGTCGGCATGTCGCCGGTGCGGAACGTCCCGCGCACGCGGCCGCTGCGCGGGTCGATCCGCGTGGCGGTCGCGTCGGCGCTGTTGCAGACCCACACGTAGCCGTCGCCGACCGCGATGCCGCGCGGCTCGGCGCCGACCGGGATGTCCTGCGTCGCGGTCGTGCGCGGGTCCACCCGGGTGACCTGCCGGCGTGTGCGGGACACGACCCAGACGGCGCCCTCGCCGACGGCCATGTCCTGCACGCCGTCGGGGATGTCGACGGACACGTCGATCGCCCCCGTGCGCGGGTTCAGGCGGATGATCCGGCCGGGGCGCCGCAGCGCGATCCAGACGCCGCCCTGACCGGTGGCCACGACGACGGGCAGCCCGTCGGGCAGCGTGAACGCGCGGCCGCGCGGGCGCCCGGTCACCGGGTCCAGGCGTAGCAGCGAGTGCGTCTTCTGCTTCGCCGCCCAGAGCGTGTCGAACCCGACGGCGAGGCTCGCGACCCCGACGCCGACCGGCACCGTGCCGAGCCGTCTGCCGTCCGGGGTCGAGATGCGCGTCAGGCCGTCGTTGACGGCGCTGGAGGCCCACGTCACCCGCGCCGTGGCGACGACGTCGTTCGGGCTGCTGCCGGCGGGGATGCGGCTGGCGATCCGGGCCGGGGTCACCGCGGGGGCGACGGGCAGCTTGCGGTCGGTCGTCGTGCGGGCCGGCGGCAGCGTGTCGTCGCCGGAGCCGAGCAGCAGCGCCACGAGGCCGGCGACGAGCCCGACGCTCAGGACGACGATGACGAGGAAGGCCGTGGACGGGCGATGGCGGCGGGGACGGCCGGGCGGGGCGGCGGCCAGGCGCGTCGGCGCCGCGGAGGGCGCGGGCGGGTCCGCGAGCGTCGCGGCGGGGACGTCGGCCGGCGAGCCGACCCTCGGCGCGGCGGCGGGCGGGGGGGGGGGGGGCGGGGGGGCGGCGCCCCGGGGGGCCCACCCCGCCGGCCCCGGGGCCGCCGCGGC